>JBBRLA010000472.1:0-6853 GCA_038231615.1 Polyangia bacterium
GCACCTGAAGCCGGAGAACATCTTCCTGGCCCGCTATGAACTGGGGGACCGGATCACCCAGACAGTGAAGGTGGCACACTTCGGCCTGGCCCCCCTGCGCCGCCCGCCGCTGCCAAGTTCCCGATCGGGTGGGGCCTCCAGCCCATCCGGGAGCCAGCCGGGGAGCTTCGGGACGACGGCGGAGAGCCAGGCGGGGATTTCCCAGAAGACCGACGCTGAGGCGGCCCGGGGGCTTTCCCAGTACCAGGCCCCCGAGGTGCTCCGGGAGGAGCCGGACATCGACGGGCGGGCCGACCAGTGGGCGCTGGCGGTGCTGCTCTACCGGGTGCTCAGCGGGCGGCTGCCCTTCGACGGGGAGACCCCGAAGAAGGTGCAGGACCAGGTGCTTTCGGAGGGACCCACGCCGCTGGCGCAGCTGGCCCCGGAGGTGCCGACCCACGCGATCGCGGTGATCGAACGGGCGATGTCCAAGAACCGGGAGGAGCGCTTCGATACGGTGCTGGACCTGGTACACGCGCTGCAGGCGCGGCCGGCATCGACCTACAGCCCCTCGCTCAACCGGGAACTCCACGACAGTGGGGCCGGGGCGCCGGTGCCGCTGCTGACGTCGCAGCGGCAGGCGAGCCGGGCGAATTCGGGATATACGTGGCCGGCCTTCGCTGGCGCTGCCGTGCTGGCGATGCTTTTCGGGGGTGGAGCGATGTTGTGGACGCTGCGGGCCCGGCAGCAACTGCTGGCGGCCCCGCGCCCGGTGCCAACGGCGCGAATCGACGAGACAGCGGACACGACAGGGGCGGCGGCGACAATCAAGGAGCCACTCCCGACCCGAGCGGCGGCCATGCCCGCGCCGGTGCTCCCAGCGATGCGGGCAGCGGTCGCCGTGCCGATGGAGCCGGAGGCGCGGCACAAGGGGGTGCCGACCAGGATACCGGCGGCGGCGATGTCACCGGCGACAGCGAAGACCGCGGGTGCGTCGATGGCCGATCCAGCGATGGCGCCAGCCCCGAAGTTGCAGACCCTGGAGAATGCCCAGCAAGCCTACGTCAATGGCGATGCCCGCCGGGCCTTGACTGTGGCGCTCGGCGTGGCGCTGCGGGGCAGTCGAGACGCGTGGCGCTTCGTGGGATCAGCGGCCTGCGCCCAGAAGGAGCTGCCGCTGGCCAACCGCGCCTTCCGACACCTGGACGATTCGGACCGCGTCTTCATCCTCTCGGTATGCCAGCGACAGGGGCTTACCTATTTTAACGGTCAGTTCCATCTAACCGAAGAAACAGAAGCACCTGGCCGGGCAGCTTTTGGCGTACCTCCTCGCTCCTTCGGTCACGTACAGTAGTTGCTCGCGCCGTCATGGGAGGTGCTCGCGCCATCACTGGAGGTGCCCGCGGTCGCCAAAACCACTATTCTAAGGCAGCCAAAGCACCCTCGCGACCCTGCTTTCATGCCCTTTTGAGGCTGCCCTATCAGCCTTCTCACGGCACCATGCCTGGGTTCCTAGGGCATCCTGGCACCTGCTGCGCGCTGGTTGCCATGAAAGTGATCGCCTCCCTTGACGTCCGCCCCTTCGGTGCCGATGTAGATCTCACGAGTGACCCCGTCATCTCCACCACCCGTCTCGTTTTTCTGGCCGCCGCCCACGTCAATGCCCGCTCCGGCTGGACATGGATGGCCTGCGCCTTCGGCCGGGTCAGACCTCCGTGGTGCGCTCCCGCAGGAGGAACTTCTGGATCTTCCCCGTGGACGTGCGCGGCAAGGGGCCGAAGACCACGTGCCGCGGCGCCTTGTAGTGGGCGATGCGCTCGCGACAGAAGCGGATGATCTCCTCCGCCGTGGCCTGCCGGCCGTTCTTCAGTTCCACGAAGGCACAGGGCGTCTCGCCCCACTTCTCGTCCGCCCGCGCCACCACCGCCGCCGAGAGCACGGCCGGGTGCCGACACAGCGTCTCCTCCACCTCCAACGACGAGATGTTCTCCCCTCCCGAGATGATGATGTCCTTGGATCGGTCCTTGATCTTCACATACCCATCGGGGTGTACCACCGCCAGGTCCCCGCTGTGGAACCAACCCCCGGCGAACGCTTCCTCGGTGGCCCTTTTGTTCTTCAGGTACCCCTTCATGGTGATGTTGCCGCGAAAGAAGATTTCCCCCATGGTCTCGCCATCCGGCGGCACCGGGCGCAGGGACTCGGGATCCAGCACCGCCATCCCCTCCTCCAGCGGCGAGGTCACCCCTTGGCGGCCATTTCTTTCGGCCCGCTCCTCCAGGGTCATGGCGTTCCACGCATCATGCTTCTCGCACACCGCCGCCGGGCCGTAGGTCTCGGTCAGGCCGTAGACGTGGGTGATCTGGAAGCCGATGCGCTCCATCCCCTCCAGCACCGACACCGGCGGCGCGGCGCCGGCCACCAGCCCGCAGACCTGGTGGGTGATGCCGGCCAGAAGCTCGTCCGAGGCGTTGATGATCATGTTATGCACGATCGGCGCCCCGCAGTAATGGGTCACCTTGTGCTCCTTGATGAGAGCCAGTACCTGCGGCACGTCCACCCGGCGCAGGCACACGCTGGTGCCAGCCACGACGGCCAGGGTCCAGGGGAAGCACCAGCCGTTGCAGTGGAACATGGGCAGCGTCCACAGGTAGATCGGGTGCCGCGGCATGCCCCAGCAAAGGACGTTGTTGATGGCGTTCAGGTGCGCCCCGCGGTGGTGGAAGACCACCCCCTTGGGGTTGCCGGTGGTGCCCGAGGTGTAGTTGAGCGAGATGGCATCCCACTCGTCCGCCGGCAGCGCCCACGGGTGATCCGGGCGCCCCTCGGCCAGCAGTGCCTCGTAGTCCATCTCGCCCAGGAGGGTGCCGCCGGGGTGCTCGGGATCGGCGACATCAATCACCAGCGGCCGGTGATCCAACAGCGAGAGGGCCTTGCCGATGACGTCGGAGTACTCCCGATCGGTGATCAGCACCTTGGCCTCGGCGTGCTGGAGCATGAACGCCAGCGCCTCGGCGTCCAGGCGGGTGTTCAAGGTGTTGAGGACGGCGCCGGTCGCCGGTACGCCGAAGTGGACCTCGAACATCTCGGGGATGTTGGGGGCCATCACCGCCACGGTGTCGCCCCTGCCGATGCCCCGGCCACTGAGCGCCCCGGCCAGACGGCGACAGCGGGCGTAGGTCTGTTCCCAGGTGATGCGCCGCTGTCCATGGATGACGGCCACGCGGTCGGGGTAGACCGCGGCAGTGCGCGGCAGGAAGGACAGGGGCGAGAGGGGAACGTGGTTGGCGGCGTTTTTCTCCAGCCCGATGTCATAGAGGTTCGGAGCGTTCGGCTGCGGTGTTTGGGGCGTCATGGCTTGATGGAACTCCACTTCGGGTCTTCGTTGACCATCTGCCCCAGCCAGACTTGCAGGTCCACTCCCTGGGAGGTCTGCCCGGCGGGGTGCCCGAGGAAGGTGTGGTTGGTGCCGGTCTTGAAGAAATAATGCAGGTTGGGCAGCGGATCGAGGACGGTCTTGGCCAGATCGTAGAGGTCGGCCTGGAATGCCTCCGCCGTCAACATGAAGAAGCCGCGGATGGTCTGGTCCTGGGTGTAGGAAAGCAGGGACAGGCGGTCCTTGGGGTATTTGGCCGAAACGATGGGCACTACGGCGGACATGTCGTCGGTGCAGGCCGGGCAAAGCTGGCCCAGGGAGGCGGAAAGGCCCCACGAGGCGTACCACGCCGCGCGCAGGAAGCTCGGGATGGCGTCGTCTTTCATCGCCGGGCCGGAGTCATCCAGGAGGTAGGACTCGCCGTTCTTTTGCGGGAAGTAATGACGGAAGAGGTCGTAGTTCAGGGCCGAGCCGAAACCGCCGGCGCTGCTGCCACTGACCACGAGTTTGTCGGGGCTGGGGTAGGTCGCCGCCAGGCGGGACAGGAACGCCTTGAGGTTTTTGCGCCCCTGGTGATGGACCTGCTTGTCCTTGTAGGTAGCCACGTTGTCGCCGCTGTGCACGTCCCCGGTGCAGTAGGGGATGAACACCAAGGTGAAATCCTTGAAGGGGTTGTTCGCCGTGCGATCGAGGATCGAGCCGGTGACGGCGCCCTTGACCCCGTCGAACTGCGCCTTCTGGAAGGGCCCGTGGGCGGAGGTGTTCAGCTGGAAGCAGGTGGTGTAGTCCCAGCAGGCGCCGCCGCCGTTCAGGAACACGAGGAGGTTTTTGCCACTGCCCGGATTGATGCCCAGACCGGTCGGGGTGCCTTCGTCGCAGACGGAATCGGGGAAGTCGATCCAGGTCCAGGTGTTGGCCGGCGCCTGGATTGGCGTGCCCAGGATCGGCGGGGGCTCGGCCTGGGTCATGTCCATCCCTGCCGTGGAGTCGGGGGAACTGGTGGAGTCGCCACAGCCGGCGGCGAGCAGCAGGGCGAGGAGGGACACGAAAAGGTCCGGTCTGGCGGCATGTCGAATCAAGGGGATGGCAGCATACATAAGGGTACCTCGGAGCAAGTTTCGGGGCATCATAGCCCGCCGGGGGATTCGAGGGCACATGGAGGAGGCCGGGCGTGTCTTCTTCACGCGGAGGGAGATGTCGGTGAACAGATTGTCAGTGGCAGCCGATAAGCTTCTGGTCATGGATCACCTCACGTTCGTTCCCACTACCGGTCAGTTCTTTTTCTGGGTTGATGAGGGCACTTCGCGAATGGACACCGCGGCGCTTCGCGCTTCGCGAATGGACACCGCGGCGCTTCGCGCTTCGCGAATGGACACCGCGGCGCTTCGCGCTTCGCGAATGGACACCGCGGCGCTTCGCGCTTCGCGATCGGATGCGGGTGCGCGCCTGCTCCGGGCGGGTTGGCCGGCGGCGGCGCGGTTGATTGGCGGCGAGTCTGAGGTCCCACGGACGGAAGGGGTGCTGATCGAGCTGATCGACGCCCTGCCGATCCTGGCTGGGGCCTCGGCCATGGACCTGGATGGGGCGGCCCCGGAGGTGGCGATGTGGGCGGCGACGGCCCGGCTGGCGCTCTCGCTGGTGGTGCGCGGGCAGGTGTGGCCGCGGCTTCTGGCCCGGCGCCCCGGGCACGGCGACGAACGGATCTGTGGCTGGGAAGCGCGCTGGCACGTATCGCTGACCCCGGGCCTGCGCGGCCGGGTCGCCCAACTGGCCCGCACGCTGACCACGGCGCAGATCGCGGTGGTCCTGGGCCGAGGCGCCCGGCAGCTCACGCTGAGCCACGTCTCCGGTTTGTCGGCTATCACCGACGTGCAGCAAGCGCAAAAAGCAACGGCGGCTATCACCGACGTGCAGCAAGCGCGGAAAGCATCGTCGGGATATTCGACCCGGGGGCTTTTGCGGTGGATGCTGGACGCCTGCGCCGATACCCTGGTGCGCGAGGGCGCCCGGCGCGGGGTCTACGTCCGCCTGGGAAGGTGGCCGGCGGACGCCTGGGAGCAGCGCCTGGTGCGCGGGCTGGTCGAAGACGAGGCCACCTTCACCACCGGGGAGGACGATCCGGAGGTGCTGGCCTGCGAGCTGCGACAGTGGGCTGAAGAACTGGGGGTGACCCCGCCGCTCCTGTCGGCACCGCCCTCGCCGCCTTCGTGGCTGGCGACGGAGTCCCTACAGCAAATCATCGGGCGCATGGTAGAGCCGACGGCGATGCTGGCGAGCCGGCTGCTCCTGGGCGAGCCGGCCCCGCGAACCCTGGTCCCGGCCGTGCCGGTCCCGACCTCGAAGCTCAACCAGGCGGTGGCGGTCACCCGGGCGCTGATCCAGGCGACGCAGTCGGCAGGGGCAGGCATCAGCGCCAGCAAGAAGATGTCCAGCGAACGCAGCAAGAAGGCCGCGGGATAACGAGAAACAGGGTCAGTCTCCTGACCCCTGAACCCCGCGGAATTCGCGCCCAAAGGACCCCGGGACCAAAAGACCAGGGTCAGTCTCCTGACCTCCGAACCCCGTCAATTCTTGGCTGCGGTCTGAGCGGTCTGCCCAGGGGCGCCTTGACCGAGTGCCAGGCGGCCTCGTAAAGGGGCAGCGCGGGGCCGACGTCGCGGATCATGTCGAAGCGCCCTTGCTCCTTGACCGCGTCCAGGGTGCCCCAGAGCCAGCGGGCCTCCGGCTGGAGCAGCCGCTGCGCCCCCAGGTTGGGGGTGGCGAACATCTGGGTGTTGGTGATCTCCGACGCCACATGGGGATCGAGCAGGTGGTTCAGGAAGGCGAAGGCCAGGTCCGGGTTCTTGGCGGTCTGGGGCACGCAGGCGTAGTCCACGTAGAGCAGGGTCCCCTCCCGGGGCACTACGAAGCGCACCTCGGGGTTCTTGCGCGCGGCAGAAAGGACGTCCCCCGACCAGGCCAGGGCCAGCGTCGTCGTCCCCTGGCTGAGCAGTGGACCGGCGTCGTCGTAATAACCGAGCAGCCGGTGGCGCTGGGAGAGCAGGAGATCTCGGGCCCGGGTCAGGTCGGTGGCCTGCCGGGTGTTCGGGGACAGCCCCAGGTAGCGGAGGGCCATGCCCAGGGTGGCCCGCATGTCGTCGATCATTGCCACCTTGGGCCCCTGGTCGCCGAAAAGCGCGTCCAGGCTGTCCGGGGCGCGGGCGCCGCCACGACTCCCTAGAAGGCCGATCCCGGTCATCGACCAGGTGTAGGGGATGCAGTGGCGCAGGCTGGGGTCTACGGGGGGGTTCTTGAAGCGGTCGGGCACTTGGATGAGGTTGGGGATGCGGTCGCGCTCCATCGGGCGCAGGCGGTCGTCGTGGATGAGGTGCTCGACGGCGTAGCTGGAGGGGAAGACGACGTCGTAGGCGCGAATGACGGTTTTATTGAGGTCGCTGGCCAGGCGGGTGCGAATTTTTTCCTTTTGGGCCCAGGCTTCCTGGGCGAAGGGGGTGTCGA
>JBBRLA010000473.1:0-6834 GCA_038231615.1 Polyangia bacterium
TGAAGAGCTTTTTCAGTCCGGCTTCGTCCTGGCTGATGTTCGGATAAATCTCGCTGTAGCTGCCCTCCAGATAGGTATTTGCCACCAGGGCCGGTCCGCCGTGACCGGGGCCGGCGATGTAGAACATGTCCAGGTCGTACTTCTTGATGACCCGGTTCAGGTGAACGTAGATGAAGTTCTGCCCCGGCGTGGTGCCCCAGTGTCCAACTACCAGGGGCTTGATGTGGGCCAGCTCGAGCGGCTCGCGCAAGAGCGGGTTGTCGTACAGGTAGATCTGTCCGACAGATAAATAGTTCGCTGCGCGCCAGTAGGCGTTGGTCTTGCGCAGCACTTCGGGGGAGAGTGTGATTGTATTCATGGCATTGATCCGCTCCGTCGAAGCTCTCGGCGTACATCTTGTAGATGTTCTCGGTCCCCGATGGACGCGAACCACTCTTTCTGGGATTTAACCTCGCAATATTTATGCCATGAAGGCCGAAGGATCCTCGAAAGATCCGAAGTGCTCCAGGTCCTATCGGTGAGGCCGCTCTTGGTGTTCTTTCCATCTTCATCATGAAGCGGACCAGCAGGGGGGATCCCGCAGAATCTGCTGTGGTCTGACGCGTATGCGCCAGATTTGCGGGTTTTGAGTTTTTTGGATTTTAGGAAAGGAGCGCTGATCGCTACCGCAGTCCCGCCCACCCCACCCGGGCATACCGCCCCGAATCGCCGCCGACTCAAAGATCGCCATGCGCAAGCGCCCCACCCAGACCTCCGCCCGCAAGAACATTCATCGTGACCCCAAGAAGGCCAGCCCCAAGAAGACCCTGCCGGAGGTCATGCCGACGATGCACTCCGCCACGCCCAGCTTCGCCACCTCGCTGAACCGCCGCCCGTGCAGCGAGCCCACCCGGTCGTGGATGTCGGCAAAGATCTTCGGGTTGCGCAGCGCATACACAAACACCAGCTCCGCCCAGCGAGGAGCCACGGACGACGAAGGTCCGCAACCGTGGCGCCAGCTCGTCCGTGGTGGCGAGCTGGTCCGATGCCTCCAGCAGGCCGGGCAGATCGAGAACTTCACCCTCCATGCTGCTCTCTTCCGGCCACGGCGTGATCCGGCGCGGCCCGGACATGTCGGGCCCAAAGGCGAGCGCTCCAATGCGATCCGGACCCGCGGCGGTCAGATACGCAAACTCGGACAGGGGCACACCTCCGGCAGCGCGGTCTAGCACATGACGTCCCCACCCATCCGGGGCCGCATCGCGGATCGCTCCGAAAAGAACGAATCCATCGGCAGTCTGGTACTCGATGTTCTGGCCCACAGGAAACCTGAGGACGATCGGGTCAATTTCGACGCGGTCGGGCCTCTTGAGATAGTGATTGCCATACTGGAAGCGGGCATGACCGCCGCGCCCTTCCTCGATCAAGGTGAGACGTCCGGCCGGGATGAACTCCCCGCCGAGATGGATGTACACATATGTGGTGTTCGTCTCGGCCATGTGGAGGCGCTCAGAAATCCAGGTCCTCGTCCTTGCGACGGCGGATCTTTCCGGGGAGACGGTCGACCGACAGGGCAGTACCGACGCTGTCGGCTCCAGGGTCGAGCAGACCTGCCATGTGCTCGTGAAGCTGCAAGGCCCACAGGGCGGACAGGAAGATGCCCAGGCTCACCGAGGGATCGCCGCGCTCCAGCCGCTGGACCGTGCTCAGGCTGACGCTCATGCGGGCAGCCATGTCGCGCAGAGGGATGCGGCGCCGCCTTCGGGCGATGGAGATGCCTCGACCCGCGTCCTCCAGAATGCTTCTGCATCGCGGAGGCAGGGCCCTTGCAGACAGGGTGGCCTTGCTCATGAGGCGGACCTTACCGATAAAAACAATGTTTTACGAATTATGTACCGTTTTATAACTAAAACCAATAAAAAGGGCCGGTCGCCTCGCCTGCTGCACTTCAGATGGATTTATTCGCCAACAACGTCCTTGATCAGTTTGCCGAGGTTCCACAACCCGGTGACCGGGCCTCCGGCGGTGCCAACGCCGTAGAAGTCCTTGGCGATGGCCCAGGCGCGACCCGCCCTGGCCGCCTGTCCCAGCACCCGCGCCGAGTCGGTGCGGAAGCGGTCGATGCGGTCCCGCAGGGTCAGGGCCCGGCGCGAGAAGTCTCGCGAGAGGCGAGCGATCTCCGTCGGGTCCTCGCTGGCGGTGATGCGCCGCTCTAGTTCGCGCAGGGCGGTCATCTCCGTGCGGATGCCGGTGATCTCTCCGCTCAACCGCTGGGTGGTCCCGATGTTGCCGCTGAACCCGAGGCCGACGGTCGTGCGCAGCGAGGTCAGGCCCAGGGTCTCGTTCGGCGGAAAGTGCACCTCCCACAACTGGCGCACTCGGTTGAGTTCAGTGTCGATGGCGTCGTTGGCGGCGGTGGCAATGCCGGAGAGTCGCGTGCGGTTGCCCAAGATCTGGGCCCAGGTGCCCGGTCCATCGGCACCCGCCCAGCGCCGCCCGGCCTGGTTGGTCCACTGCCCATCGTTACCGCGGGTCCAGGTGCCGGCGTGAGGGCCCAAGTTGGCCACCACGCGGTTGGGTTGCCCGCCGGCGTCATAGCTGAACTCATAGCCGCTGCGCAGGAAGGTGGTCGTGCCATTGCGCCCGAAGAAGGCGTAGTTATAGAGGCGGCCTTGGGAGTCAATCTGCTGGTTGCTGTTGTTCCCCGGGTTGTAGATCCGCGCGCCGCCATTGGCGAATAGGGTGATGTGGCGCCCGTTGGCGCTGATGGTCACGTTGCCGCGGGGGTCGATGCTGGCGCTGCCGCCCTGGGCGCGGCTCCACACCGGGACGATGCCGTGAAACGTGGCCGGGTTGATTCCGTCATTGCCCAACTCGACGCGCAGCACGGCCAAGGTGGCGTCGTTGGTGGGCAAGACTCCCAGGCGCTGGATTGACACATCGGTCACGGTGCCACCGCTCCGGTTGGTCTGCAGCGAGTATTCCGTGGGGGGCAGTTGCACCGGGGGCTGCGGCGTTGGCTGCGGGCGGGGCTGCGGGGCATCGGCGCTGACGAAGCTGAACCCCTTTTCGCCGCCGCCCCCTTTGGGGGCCGCGACATCCCCAGCGCTCTGGAGCGGCTTGATGACATCCAGCCCGCCGCCGCTCTTGGACATGCCCGCCATCAGGGTCCCCTTCGCATCACTGGCGGCGCGGTCGCTGCCGCGAGAGATGAGCCCACCGACAAGGCCCACCAGCGCCAGTCCGAAGCAAACCAGGAGCGCTTTTTCGGCACCGGTCATCCCTGCCTGTGCGGCGACAAAATGGGCAGTAATAGATCTGCGCGATGAGCACATCAATGCCTCCAGGTCAGATCACTTGCAAGCGCCGTTCCGGGAAAAAAGCGCAGCGATTCCATTCCCTGAGGGGTAGAGCCAGCGGATCAGGGCAGCCCCTTGCCAGCAGCTTGCGCGTCTGGTCCAGCGCAGGGCATGTCAGGCGACGTGGGATGATGGATTGATTCTTGCGGGCTACGAATCCAGGAAGAGCGTTTCGACGGAGGTCACGGTCGCCGCCCGCTGGATCCAGCGGGCCAGCAGGGAGAGGTCGCGGCAGGACTCGATGCGGATGCGCTCTGCCTCGCCGGGCAAGACCCTGCGCGCCTTCAGCAGACCAATGAGTGCCTCGCCGGTCAGTCTGACAGCCTCGTCGGCGCGCTGCTGCTTCGTCTCGGCGCGCTGCTGCTCCGTCTCGGCGTGCTCTTCCGCTTCCCGCAGTTGCTTGCCCAACTCATCACTCTCTTCCTCGGGAGTGAAGAGTATGGCGTTGCCGGCATAGAAGCGCAGCCGGCCCTCGCGGTAGCCGATCTCCAGCCCCAGCACCTCGGAGGAAAAGTGCCCGTGATTCGGCACCAGCCGCTGGTAACGCCGGGTTCCTGGCGGCAGGCGATAGCCGCGCAGGCGCCGCTGGCCCACGTCCAGTACGAAGTATTCGTGGATGCCCAGGCGCGCGTAGCGCTCCACGTTTTCCACCAGATCCTTGCGTCGCCGCCCGAACACGATGACCTCCAGGCACAGGTCGAGCCCCTTGCGTTCCTGGGCCACCATAAAGGACGACCGATCGTGCGTCAACACGTCGCGCACCGCCAGCAGGTCGGGCGCTAAGCTGGGCTCTCCAGGGTAGTGTACGCCCATGTTCGCGGCCACGTAGAGCGACCTCCCGTGGTGACTGAAGAAGCGCCGCAGCGACCCCCTGGCGTTGGCGCACAGGTCATAGTGTGCGTCGCCCTCGGCCATGTACGCGACGTCGTCCGGTGCCAGCGAGGCCAGCTCCGCGTCGATGGCGTCGTTCAAGTCATCATTCAGGTCGCGCTCGACGTCCACCCGTTCCTTGGCCGACAGCGCGTCCCAGCGCTCCTGCGTGGGGGCGACCGGCCAACTGCTTTGGGACGAAGGATCGGGAGATGGGGTGCGCGATGAGTTCATTCGGGTAGCCTAGGGTTGGCCGGGGGATCTGTCAACGAATGCGCGAAACCCGGCGAGTGGCCGGTGAGTGGTAAGGACCGGGATGACGGGTCAGTGTGGGCCGGGTCCGTAACCCTACAGAAGAGGTCATGTTAGCCTGGGGCGCGCGCCCGTGGTATGGATTCCGCACCATGAGCACGTCGGCAGCCACTTTTCCTCTCCTCTCCCACCTGAGCTATGTCCCCAGGGAACTGTCCTTCGGCACCAGCGGCCTTCGCGGGCTTGCGCGGGACATGACCGATCTGGAAATCTACATCAACGTCCGCGGCTATCTGGACCACGTGCGCACCAGCGGCGGCCTGTTCCCCGGCGAGACCATCGCCATCGCCCGCGACCTGCGCGAAGTGGACCCGACCACCGGGCGATCGAGCAGCCCGCGGATCGCCCGGGCGGTGGTGCAGGCCATTCGCGACACCGGCCCCTTCCGGGTGGAAAACTGCGGCACGGTGCCGACGCCGGCACTGGCTTTTTATTCCCTCTCCCGTCGGGCGGTCGGGATCATGGTCACCGGCAGCCACATCCCCGCCGATCGCAACGGGGTGAAGTTCTACAAGAAGGACGGCGAGGTGCTAAAGAGCGATGAGGCTGGCATTCTGGCCGCGGTGGGCCTGGTCCGCGCGCGCGAATACGGCAAGCGGGCCGGGGAGACCCTCTTCGATGAGCAAGGAATGCTCAAGGCCGCCCCTCCGCTGGACCCACCGGACCCGGCGGCGGAGGAGGAATACCTGGCGCGCTACCTGGGCCTGCTGGAACGGCCGCTTCTGGGTGAGCGCCTGGTATGCTACCAGCATTCGGCGGTGGGGCGGGACCTGCTGGTGCGCCTGCTGGAGGGGCTCGGGGCCACGGTGATCCCGGTGGGTCGCAGCGATCACTTCGTGCCGGTGGACACCGAGGAGGTCACGGACGAAGACCAGGCGCGCTACCGGGGCATGGCCGCGGCCCACCGGCCCGACGCCATCGTATCCACCGATGGGGATGGAGACCGGCCGCTGGTCATCGACGAGACCGGGGTCTTTCACCGGGGCGACGCGCTGGGCATCCTTACGGCGGAGTTCCTGGGCGCGCGCTTCTGCGCTGTCCCCATCAGCACCACCGACGCGGTGGATCGCTGGGCCGCGGGCCGGCTCGCCGCGGGAGAACAGGTCACCCTGAAGCACACGGCCATCGGCTCGCCCCATGTCATCCGGGCCATGAACGAGGCCATCGCCCGGGGCGAGACCGGGGTGGTCGCCTGGGAGGCCAATGGGGGCTTTCTTCTGGGCACGGACTTCCAGTTGAACGGCGGCACCCTTTCGGCGCTGCCCACGCGGGACGCGGTGCTGCCGATCCTGGCGGTGCTGCTGATGAAACGGGCAAGAGATTGCTCGTTGTCGCAGCTCTTCGCCACGCTGCCCGCGCGGGCCACCCAGGCCGGGCTGATCGACGACTTTCCGATGGATCGCAGCCGGGCGGTCCTTTCCCGTCTTCTGCCGACCGACCGCGGTATCTTGCAAGCGGACTTTCGCGCCGATGGCACAGTGATGGTCAGTGGAGCGGACGGAGGTGTCGGCATCCTGGCCGGCGAGGACCCGATCGCGCGCGATTTGCGGGAGCGCCGGGCCGCGCTGTGGGACCTCCTGGCGCGGGCGTCCAACGTCCTTGCGGGGCTCTTGGAAGGGCTGGGGGAGATAGCGGAGATCAACTATCTGGACGGCGTGCGGGCGCACTTCGCCAGCGGCGATGTGATCCACCTGCGCCCCTCGGGCAACGCGCCGCAGATGCGGGTCTATTCGATCAGCGACACCCGCGCCCGTGCCGACGCCTTGGTGCGGCTGGGCACGGAGGCGATGTCGCGCTGCGACGGCAGCGGTCGCTAAGCGACATAGGTACCGCGCCTCTTCGACGACCCAAAGCCAAAGCCAAAGCCAAAGCCAAAGGATGAGGCCTTGCATCCCGGCCCACCCGTCCTCATGTTGATCCTCGTCATGAGAAGAAAATACATCTATACTGGGGTGGCGCTTCTCTGCCTGGCCTGGCTCGGCAGCAAGCTGGGTCGTGAGCCAGCGCCCCTGTCCGGGTATATTTCCCGCCCCGAGGTACTTTCCCTTGCCGGCCTGCTGGTCCTTCTGGACGCCCTGTTCTGGTATGTGCGGCTGCGGCAGGCCATTGCTCCGCAGGCTACGCCCCCGCAGGCGTTGCAAGCGTACCCATCCTTGACCGTGGTCCGGCCGGTGCGGGGCAAAGATGTCGGCGCCGAGCAGAATTTTCGCGCGGATCTGGACACCGGCTACCCCGGCGAGGTGGAGACGCTCTTCATCTTCGATGAAGAGGCGGACCCCGGCCTGCCGGTGGCCACTCAGGTGGTCGCGGAGCA
>JBBRLA010000474.1:0-6831 GCA_038231615.1 Polyangia bacterium
CGCGGATTATTGTCGCGTGTCGTCTCGTCGAAACCTCGACGGGAGCGAGCTTTGGCGGGTTAGCGCGAGGGCACTACGGCCAACTGTTCGTAGTTACTGAGCAAATTTCCGGGTCCCCGCGATCTGGCGCCGGCTGCACCCCATTGATATCACCCGTTTGTCGAACGCTCGTTGGTCTACCCATGTAGAGACGCGTGGACTTCCTGACAAAGGCACAGACAAGCCAAGGCCGCTTCGCGTTCCATATCGCTTTCAGGTCGGTGCCACACCGGAAGCACACCCGCTCGCCTTTTGGGCGGAGTCCATGAAGGACTGTCACCGAGCGATTAAAGAGCGGGTCGAACCTAATCGGCTTTACTACAGTTTCGTTTCCACCATCGAGCACGCGGAATACGAGTATCTCTCTACCGCGAGTGTTCTTAGTGAGACGATTGAGCGTTCCTTTCGAGCTCTCCACCCAGAGTGGGACAAAAAGGCAGGTTGGGCCCATCCAAATATTCAACGAGCGCTCGATGCACTAACGGCCCATTACCAGTTCCAGCACGGTGCTCGACTGTTTACCGGAAATCGAGCTGGAGCACCAAATGGACAGCTAGAAAAGAAGGACGGGTACTCTCCCATTCATCGAGCCCTTGACAAGGTGGCTCCGCGCTCCTCCAGAGCCTATGTGGGCCTCTATAACCCCGACCTAGATACGGCACCCGAAAGCCAGATGCCTACCCTCACGGGTATTCAGTTTCTAAGGGAAGACAACTTCTTAGATCTAGTAGTTACTTTTCGCAAGATCGAGCTGTCGGCATGGTGGGTGGTAAATATGCTAGAAGCAAGCCTTATTCTGAAATGGGCCGCATCCAAAATCACTAAAATAAAGACGCGGCGGATCACGTTTTTTGCGAGTATTGCTGAATGGAAAATGGAGCCGTCTTTGACGGTGATTCCGTATCTTGACGATCTCGAGACGGTTTCGCTGGCAGAGCTAACTGCTATTGCAGTTTCTGCATGTCGTGGTGAAGCATCAGGGCGAACGAGGCTGCTAGAATTGCTGACAGACAAGCGTCTGTTTACGCATATCGACAACATTGATCCGTCGGGCCTCCTGCGTTTGGGGAGCGTACTGGAAGGGGCCTATAAAGGTAGTGCGGGATCCTCGGTTTTGGACAATAGCTTGATCCAACATGTGCAAGAAGCCGCTCGTTTTCTTCAAGGAGCACTTGAACATGGGCGGGAGGATCGGCGCGCCCACGACGTTACGGAATCCCTAGCGCAGATCGAGAGGGCTATCGACTCGTTAAGGGGCGTCATTACCTCCTGATTCTCGGCAGCTATGGAGCGCTTTCGCACCGTCGCCCTCGGCACGAACCTCGGCGATCGCTCCCCCCGAAGCAACTTCACCAGCACCTTGATCTTAGCACGTGCGCCCTCACGGACGGCCCAGTCGATGGTCACGCTCTTGCGGACTCTGGTGACCAGTTCGGCGGCGATGACCTTCAGCTCAGCGTTCCCCATCGCCTTCACCGCGCTCTCGTTGACGGCCAGGGCATCGTAGAAAGCGATCTCGTCGTCGTTCAGGCCCAGGTCCTGGCCGCGCTTCCTGGCCGCCTCCATCTCCTTCGCCAGCTTGATCAGCTCCTCGATGACCTCGTGGGTGGCGATGGCGCGGTTGTGATAGGCGTTCAGGGTCGCTTTCAGCATGTCGGAAAAGGCGCGGCTCTGGACCGGGTGTTGATCTCCTCCTGGTGAAGCTTGGCCAGAAGCTCCGCTGCCACGTTCTTGTGCTTGAGGCCCCGCACCTCGGCCAGGAACTGCTCTGACAGGATGGAAAGGAAGGTCCGGCTTCTTCAGGCCGGCGGCAGTGAAGACATTGATGGTGCCCTCATACAAGCTTCGCCTTTGGCAATACCAGCTTCGAGAATGAGATGATTACTCGTGAACCAATTGATCAGGTTGCCGACGCCATGGCCACCAATGACCCGCAACACTGAGATTCGACGGGAACTCAGTCCTGCGCCGCCTCGGGTAGATCCAGCGTCGCCGAGGCCACCAGCGGCTCGCCCCCGGCGTCCTGGCCGGTGAAAAGCACCACCACCCGCTTCAGGCCGCGTCCCTCTTCCGGCACTGCCAGTGAGGCCACCATCGCTCCCGCGTCCGTCGGGCCACTCGGCTGGGTCGAAAGCCGCCGCCGCCGTCTGTCCGCACCCTCGCCCAGGAGCACCACCGTCCCCGCCCCGAACCCCAACTCCCCAGCCCGCACCTGCACCTGCCCCTGATCCAGCGACACGGTCAGATCTCCCCGGAAGAGCAGATCCAGGGCTCGCCTGGCGTAGCGCCCGATCTCCGGGAGCAGCGCCGCGGCATAATCGGCGTGGCAGCGATTGTCCACCAGGTAGCGCAGCTCGCCTCGCTTTCCCGGGCCATGGGGCACCCGGAACCATGCGGCCAAGTGCGGCACGTCCTTTGTCCCCACGTACCCTGAGAGGCCGGGGTTCAGGCGCTCGTCTCCGTAGGGGGATTCGGGGGTCTCGCTGGACTGGAACCAGGCCCCTGCGGGCAGCGGGAAGCGGGCCGCGGGGGAAGGCAGCGTCCCGGGGGAGAGGAAGCGCGTCGCGGTCCGTTCCGCCAGGCCGCTACCCGCCGCCGGACCCGCGGGCGCTACGAAGAGGTCCCGCAGGTGGGCTGGGGCGGCCGGGTCACTTCCGTCACCTTCTGGTGCCGCCGCCGAGGGGATGCCGGCCCTGCCGTAGCGGCTGGCCACGAAGCGTTCGTAGCGCCCTCCCTCCAGAAGGAGCGCCTGCTCGAAGTCGTTGCGCACGTGGGCCGGGTCGCCCATCTGCTCCAGCAGACTCAGGATGGCCCCGGCGGAAAGCAGCATCTGGGACAGGGCGGTCTCGCGATCCGCCGGGTGCTCGCCGGCCACCGCTTGCTCGGCGGCGCGCAGGAAGGTGGGCAGTCCCAGCTCGTTCCGCGGATCGCTCATCCACGTCACCGCGGGCTCGCCGTTACCGTCGAAGGCCGCGCCGGTCAAAAGTTCGCGGAAGGTGGCCAGGCCGTGGTTCATCGCCTGCATCGAGGCCGCCGCTGCCGATTGCCCACGGGGGCGGTGAAGACCGGTCAGGGTCTTCGGGTCGAGGAACTGGTTGCGCACCCAGAAGGCGGGGACCGACTCGATCACGCTGCCGGCCATCAGCCAGCTCAGGGCGGTCTGTCTCTCGGTAACCTGCAAGGGGCCGATTTTGCCGCCAACCGGCTCCTCCGTGGGGGCATAGCCTTCGGCGGGGTCCAGGGCCAGGAAGCGCAGGCGCAGGGCGCGGGCCTCCCGCTCGGGCAGCCGCGACAGGTCCAGGCGCACCGGATCGAAGAGCCCCAGGGAGAGCCCGAAGCGATCCAGCAGCCGCCGGTGCAGCCGCGAGGCGAGGGCAGCTTGCTGGGTCAGCCCGGCCAGGGTGGTGGCGGCCTCATAGGCCTGTACTCGCCCGGAGGAGCACAGGGAGAGGAGCGACCCGGCCAAGAGCGGTCCGAGACCCGCGGAACGCTTCCGTCTTTCGTCGCGAGGCATCTTCATCCTTCCATCCGAGTCGATGAGCCGCGGCGCCTGCAGCGCTTCGCGATCAATGGACCGCGGCGCCCGTGGCGCTTCGCGATCAATGGACCGCGGCGCCTGCGGCGCTTCGCGATCAATGGCCACCCAGGTGCAGCGGCTGCAGCTTCAGCTCGGGTCGGACCTGCGTGGGCGGGTCCGGTGCCGGTGCTGTATCGGTGACCCGCCCCGCCGAAAGGGTAAGCAGGCGCACCGCCTGCTCGTCCTTCTTGCACAGGTTGGCCCCGCAGGAGATCTCGATCACCACCGCGGCCCGCTTCAGCAGGGCCACCACGCCGCGGATGCGCCGCTTCGGATCGAGGGCCCGCAGCGATCGATCGCCGACCTCGTCCTTGTCCTGGCGGTCCTGGGGCCGCAGGGTGCCGCGCACCTTGTCATAGAGCGCCTCGGCCGCCTGGGTCGCGGCCTGGGGGTCGCGGCTCCTTGGCTCCGGCCGCCACAGGCGCAGGGCGGCGTCGAAGCTTTCGTTCTTGCCGACGGCGCGTAGGTGGGTGCTCTCGTAGGTCACCCCGTCTTCCGCTCCCAGCGAATCGGCCAGGGGGACGGTGTCGAACTTGAGCTGGGTCGCGGTGGCCTTCTGCACATCTTCAAGGGTCAGCAGGGTGTCCGCCGCGGGCAGCGCGGGCGGTTCCGGCAGGGCCGCCTCCTTCTTGGGCGCCTGTGCCTCGGCCAGCTCCAGCCCGGCCTGGATGACCTCTGCCTGGGCCGCCTTCTGCACCGTCATGCCGCCGCCCAGGAAGGCCAGGTGGCGGGCGTGGGACTCGCCGTCGGGGAAACGCTCCAGCTTGATCTTCACGCCCCGCTGGGCGAAGTCGTGGCGCGGCGTCCGATCGTCGGTGCGTACGTCCGAGCGGTAGCCCAGGTAGCCAGCCTTGTAGATGATGAGGGTGAAGCGGCGCAAAAGCCAGCCCGACGCGCGGCCCTCCACCGGCAGGCCCCGGGGGACGTCGTACCCCCCATCGGCCCGGGTCTGGGTAGCATGGTCCCGGGCGGCCACCGGGGAAAGGAGTCCGGGAGATTGCTCATAGGCCCACGTACAGTAAACCAGGGCCCCCGCTATCGGGTTGCCGGTCGCCGAGTCGACCACCTGCCCCTCGAAAGGGCCCAGAAGGTTGCCGGGGGTCACCGTTTCGGGACGCTCGGGGAAAGGGGCCAGCGCCACCTGGGCGGCGCACCCGATCATGAACAAAGCAAAGATCGCGACAAAGCGAGCAGGCAGCGCCAATACCTTGATCCTTGGGGAGCATGTGGGTATTTTCATGGGACCGGTAAGCTAGAAGTTCTAGCCCAGCTTGTCGCACACTGTAAACCCCGCAGGGGGCGGAAGTGCACTCCCGAGCACAAAATTTTGAGTCGGTCGCCCCGCAGGATATAAAAGGTGCAGAGGAGTTTTCGCATCGGGTCCCAGGTACAATGAGGTAAGACAGCCGAGGTCGCGTTCAAGATGCCACGGTGCGGAAACTGCGGAAAAGCCAACCGGGAAGGGGCTTTGTTTTGCCAAGATTGCGGTCAGCGGATCGAGGGGGTCGCCTCGGGCGGACCTGCGTCTGCTGCCTCGGGTGGGCCGGTCGCGGCGATAGCGGCCCCGGCGATAGCGGCCCCGGGCGTCCTGCACAGGCGCGGCGATGGCGCCTCGTGCCCCTCGTGCGGGACGCTGAACCCCCCGGGGATGAACTTCTGCAAGATGTGCGGGACGTCGCTGTCCGCGGCGGCGGCGGTGCGTCCCGCAGGGCAGGGGAGGGTGGTATGCGGGCAGTGCGGCAAGGGGACGCCCTCGGGCTTCGCCTTCTGCCAGCACTGCGGCCACCGCATCCAGCCCGAGGGCGCTGCGGCGGCCCCGGCGATCTCGCCCACCGTCCCGGCGGCGCGCAATGGCGCCCTGTCGCCGATACAGCCGATCGGGCCCTCCCCGACGCCCCCGGCGGGGGTGCGGGCGGGCGGCCTGCCGGTTCAAGGAGGCGCGGCGGGCCCCTTCGGGCAGTTTGGCGGGCAGATCGGTGGCGGTCAGCACGGGGTTTCTGGGCAGATCGGCGGTCAGCACGGCGAGGCCCCCGCGCATGCGGCCTCGGGGATGGTGGGCGGCGGCGGTGGCTTTGTTGCCCCCCAGGCGACAGGCGCGGCGGTGGGGGCGCGGGGCGGGCAGGCCCTCCTGGGCCGGCTGATCGCCGTGCGCCGGGACGGGTCGGACGGTGACATCGTGCCCTTGACCGGCGAGTCCTTCGACATCGGCCGCACCGAGGGCAGTCTGTGCTTTGCCGAGGACCCGTTCCTGGCCCCGCGGCACGCCCGCCTGGTGTCCTACGGCGGGGTGGTGCGCATCCGGCCCCTGGACATGGTGAACGGGGTCTTTGTCCGCCTGCGCGATCCCCACGAGCTGCAGCCCGGGGACATCTTCTATATAGGCAAGGAGCTGGTGCGCTTCGAGTCGCTTTCTCCAGAGGAGCGTGACCCCCCCTCTCTGGTGGAGCACGGGGTGCGTCTGTTCGGCAGCGCCCCGCGAGAGTCCTGGGGCCGGCTGCGGCAGCTCAGCGGATCCGGGGTGACCCGCGACATGTGGTACTTGTCGCGACCCGAGGTGGTGCTGGGCCGGGAGGAGGGGGACATCATTTTCCCCGACGACGAGTTCATGTCGCGGCGGCACGCGCAGATCTCGCGGGCGGGCGGGCGGCCCAGGCTGCTCGACCAGAATTCATCCAACGGGACCTACCTGCGCCTGCGCGGAGACCGCGAGTTGCGGCCCTCGGATGTGCTGCGCATGGGGGACCAGCTCCTGAGGTTCGAACCCTAGCGGGTCGCCATGGAGATCGACGCCATCAAGGTGCGCATCGCAGGGGTCACGGACACGGGACTCGTGCGCGAGCACAACGAAGACAGCTTCCTGGTCGTCGATCTGGACACGGCGGTGTCGGACCTCGAAAAGCTCGCGGAATACACCCTGGGGGAGCGCGGGACGCTGCTCCTGGTGTGCGACGGGATGGGCGGGGCCGCCGCGGGTGAGGTGGCGTCGAACCTGGCGGTGGTGGGGATGCGCCGGGCGCTCCTGCGCCGGGTCGGGGCGGTGGCCGAGCCGCAGCCCCCTGAGTCCGCGGCGAAGGCGCCGGCGGCGGGGGCCGCGGAGCAGGTGACGGAGGCGGAGGCAGCAGCCACGGCGGCGGAGCAGGCGCCGGCAGCCACGGCGACGGAGCAGGCGCCAGCCGTGGTGGAGAACAAGGCGGCGGCGGAGCAGGCGCCGGCCG
>JBBRLA010000475.1:0-6829 GCA_038231615.1 Polyangia bacterium
GCCGCGTGGGCCCATTCCGCAGCGACCGAGGGAGCGTACTACTGTACGTGACCGAGGAAGCGAGGAGGTACGCCAAAAGCTGCCCGGCCAGGTGCTTCTTAACTGACGAGGCGGAAGAGTTGTTGGCCCATAAGGACATACGCCCCGGTGCGGACGGTGCGCTCGCCCCGTACTTTGAGGAAGGTACCGTTGGAGCTGGCCAGGTCCTGCAAGTACACCTGCCCGTGCCGGTACGAGATCCGCGCGTGGGTCCCCGAGACGTAGCCGTCCTCGGCGAAAAGGATGTCTCCGCGCTCGCGCCCCAACACCACCGCGTCCCCGAAGAGCGGGAAGCAGCTTCCATCCTGGGCCCGGCCGATGATGATGGCAATGCGCCCCCAGTAGCCCGGGTTGGGCGAGCCCATCACCTCGGTGCCATCCTCCAGGGGGCGGGGCGGGCGGATGGTATCGAAGCGCAGGAGTTCCTGCCCCAGGCGGAACACGGCGCCGTCGCTAACCGCCTCTTCCTCCGTCAGCTTGACGAACACCCCGTTCAGGCTGCCGGCGTCCCGCAGGGTGAACTGCCCGGTGTCGAGCAGCTCGACCTGCAGGTGCAGCGGCGAGAGGTAGCTGTCGGCGTCGAAAAGCGGCCCGGAGCCGCGCCCGACCAGGTTGACCCCCTGGGAAAGGGGGTGCCAGCCGCCCTCGCTGCCGTCGGGACGGATGAGGAGCAGGCGCCCCGACGCGGCGGCGGCACTCTGGGCACGGCGGGGGAGGTCCACTCTGCCGCCACACTGCCCGCAGAACTGGAAGCCGATGGGCACCAGCGCCTTGCAGGTGGGGCACATGCGGCTCGGGGAATCGGGACGCAGGGTGGTGGCCGGTTCGGCCTTGCCGCCGATCATCTCGGCGGGAGGACGGGTGCCGGTGGCCGTGCCCGGGCCAAGGGGCGAAAGGGCTTCCAGGTTCAGCGGCATCCTGGGTTCGCCGGTGAAGTACACCGATGGAGGCCGCGGGGGCGGCAGGGGCGTGTCGGGGTTGTCCGCCTCACCCTGTGGCGCGTGGGGCGGAGCTTCGCCCTGAGGCAGCGTGACGTCGGCCTCCCCCTGAATCTCGCTGCCGCAGTACAGGCAGAACTTGTAGTGTGGCTGGTTCTCCTTACCACAGTTCTTGCAGACGACCACGCGATCCTCTCTTCACCCTGACGGGCTCCTTCTCTTTATCATGCCACAGCCCATGCCGTAAATTGACGGCAATGCATGCGGGGGTAGGTGCAGGTGGCAGGCGTTCAGGTGATCTCCACCCGCAGGAGCTGCTGTCCCAGGAACACGTAGTCGCCGTTTTGCAGCTCGGTGGTGGCCTGCACCCGCATGAAGGTGCCGTTCTTCGACCCCAGGTCGGTGAGCTGAAAGCGGCCGTCGTCCAGCGCCAGGATCTGCGCGTGCCGTCCCGAGATGAAGGGGTCTTCGGGGAAGTTGACGTCGTTGCCCTCCCTGCCGATGGTGATAAGGTCGTTGCGCGCGCGGTACACCATCCCCGGGTCGCCCCCCACCAAAAGCTGCACCAGGGCCATGCGCGATGGGCGGTGGGGCGAGGCGTAGAAGTACGTCCCCTCGGCGTCGGGGACCGGGGCCTGCTCGGGCTCGCAGGATTCAATGCGCAGGAGCTGCTCGCCCAGAAGGAACATGGCCCCCGACTGGACCTCCTGCGGGGCGCGGATGCGGATGAAGATGCCGTTCTGCGACCCCTCGTCGCGGACCATCAGGCGCGTGTCGTGGTAGTAGAAGTTGGCGTGCCGCGGCGAAAGCAGCGGGTCCTCGGGGAAGACGATGCCCCCCTCCAGGCGCCCGGCGACGTGCTCGGTGCCCGAGAGGTGGTAGGACACCCCGTCGTGGCCCTCCCCCTTGATGAGGATCAATCGGGCCCGGCCGGGCTGCTGCATGGCCCCGAAGTACAGGGTCTTGACCTGTGGGCCGGGGCCGCCGCCGCCGATGCGGGTGCCGCAGCTGCCACAGAAGCGATGGCCGGGGGCGACCTCGGCGTTGCAGCTCGGGCAAATGCGCGGCCCGTCGGCAGCCAGCACCCGCTGGCCGCCGGTGGGGCTGCGATTGATGACCCCCAGGGGGGTAGTGCAGACCGGACACACAGTCGCGTTCAGCGGACTGAGTGTGTCGCAGGCGTCGCAGACCAGACCAAGCGTCATAAGCCGCTAGCGTAAGGCAATAGGCCGGTTAGTCAAGGACGCGCGCATGATAGCCACCTTTATCAAGCCACTTCCAGCGTTTCCGCACGAGTGAAATGGAGCCGAACCGCCCTTTTCGCTTTCCTCTTTCCTTTGGCCTCTGGCCTCTGGGGCCGTCATGTGACCCTGGCTTTCCCCGGCTTTTCCTTTTCCCTGGCCTGATCCGCCCCTCCGCGGTATGTATCCTGGCCCCGGCATGCCACGTCGCACTGACCTTTCGAGCATTCTCATCATCGGTTCAGGCCCCATCGTCATCGGCCAGGCCTGCGAGTTCGACTACTCGGGCACGCAGGGCGCCAAGGCCCTGAGGCAGGAGGGCTACCGCGTCATCCTGGTCAACTCGAACCCGGCCACCCTCATGACCGACCCGGAGATGGCCGACCGCACCTACATCGAGCCCCTGACCCCGGAGATCCTCACCCGCATCCTCGAACGGGAGCGCCCGGATGCCATCCTCCCCACTTTGGGGGGGCAGACCGCCTTGAATCTGGCCCTGGCCCTGGCCAGCGCCGGCGTGCTCGACCGCCTGGGCATCGAACTCATCGGCGCCCAGATCCCCGCCATCGAGAAGGCCGAGGACCGCGACCTCTTCAAGCAGGCCATGGCCCGCATCGGGCTGGATGTGCCTCGCTCCGGCCTGGCCCGATCGCTGGAGGAGGCCCGGCGCGTCCAGAAGAAGGTCGGCTTCCCGACCATCCTGCGCCCCTCGTTCACCATGGGGGGCAGCGGCAGCTCCATCGCCTACAATGCCCAGGAATTCGAGGAGCGGGTCGCCTGGGGGCTGTCTCAATCGCCCCGCGGCGAGGTGTTGGTCGAAGAATCGGTCATTGGCTGGAAGGAATACGAGCTCGAGGTCATGCGCGACCACCGGGACAACGTGGTGGTCATCTGCTCCATCGAGAACTTCGACCCCATGGGGGTGCACACCGGCGACTCCATCACCGTCGCCCCGGCCATGACCCTCACCGACCGCGAATACCAGCGCATGCGCGACGCCGCCGCCGCGGTGATCCGCGAGATCGGGGTAGAAACCGGGGGCTCCAACATCCAGTTTGCCATCCACCCCGGGGACGGGCGCCTGGTGGTGGTGGAGATGAACCCTCGGGTCTCGCGTTCGTCGGCGCTGGCCTCCAAGGCCACCGGCTTCCCCATCGCCAAGATCGCCGCCAAGCTGGCCGTGGGCTATGCCCTTGACGAGCTGCCCAACGACATCACCACCGGCAAGGGCCACGTGCCCGGCACCCCCTTCCAGCCTGCCAGCTTCGAGCCGACCCTGGACTACGTGGTGGTCAAGCTGCCCCGCTTCGCCTTCGAAAAATTCCCCGGCGCCGACGCCACGCTGAACACGCAGATGAAATCGGTGGGCGAGGTCATGGCCATCGGACGCACCTTCAAGCAAGCGCTGCAAAAAGCCATGCGATCCCTGGAAACCGGCAGCCATGGTTTCGACCGCGACGCGGCCCTCTCCCACAGCGGCGGGATCATCGGCAAGGAGGTCCTGCTTGACGAGCTGCGCCGCAGCCTGGCGGTCCCCACCGCCGAACGCCTGTGGCGCATCGGCGAGGCCCTGCGCGCCGGGGTCACCATGGAGGACGTCGCCGACGTCACGGCCATCGACCCGTGGTTCCTTTCGCAGGTGAAAGAGATCATCGATGCCGAGGAGCACTGCAAGAGCGGCGGCATGCAGGCACTTTCCCCGGAGCGGCTCTTTGGGCTGAAGCAGATGGGTTTTTCCGATCGGCGCCTCGCCGCTCTTGTGGGCGCCCCCGAGGGGGAGGTGGCGGCCCGGCGCCGGCAGGCGGGGATCGTGCCCGACTACAGCCGGGTGGACACCTGCGCCGCGGAGTTTGCCGCCCACACGCCCTACCTGTACAGCGGCTACAACCCGCCGGTGCGCCAGGTGGCCGAGGTACCCGCAAAGGACGGACGGCTGCTCCCCTCCGAGGCCGCGGCCGGCGACAGCGGAAAGGTCATCGTCATCGTCATCCTTTTGGGGGGCGGGCCCAACCGCATCGGCCAGGGCATCGAGTTCGACTACTGCTGCGTCCACGCGGCGCTGGCCCTCAGGGACCTGGGATTCGAAACCGTCATGGTCAACTGCAACCCCGAGACGGTCTCGACGGATTACGACATTGCCGATCGCCTGTATTTCGAGCCCCTGACCCTGGAGGACGTGCTGGAGATTGTCGCCTGCGAGCGGCAGCGGGGCCAGGTCGCCGGGGTGATGGTGCAGTTTGGTGGACAAACCCCGCTGAAGCTGGCCCTGTCCCTGTCTCAGGCCGGGGTGCCGCTGCTCGGGACCTCGGCGGACGCCATCGATCGGGCCGAAGATCGCCGCCGCTTCGACGAGGTGCTGGTCAAGCTGGGCCTTCTGGCCCCCCCGAGCGGCACCGCCCTGCACGCCGAGCAGGCCCTGACCATCGCCGAGCGGGTGGGCTACCCGGTGATGGTGCGGCCGTCCTACGTGCTGGGCGGGCGGGCCATGGAACTCGTGCGCGACCCCGCGGCGCTCCTCGACTACGTGCGCCGGGCGCTGCCGGTGTCGGCCTCGGACCTGCGCGAGCACCCGATCCTCATCGATCATTTTCTGGCGGACGCGGTAGAGGTGGACGTGGACGCGATCTGCGATGGGCGGGAGGTGGTCATCGCCGGGGTGATGGAGCACATCGAGGAGGCCGGCATCCACTCCGGAGACTCGGCCTGCGTACTGCCGCCGCACTCGCTGTCTGCGGAGATCATACAGACCATCAAGAATCAGACCCGGGTGCTGGCGCTGGAGCTTCAGGTGGTCGGGCTGATGAACGTGCAATTCGCCGTGCAGGGGAAAAAGGTCCACGTGCTGGAGGTCAACCCGCGGGCCTCGCGCACGGTGCCCTTCGTCAGCAAAGCCACCGGGGTGCCCTGGGCCCGCGTGGCCTCGCAGGTGATGGTCGGACGATCCCTCCGGGAGCTGGGCGTGAAGGAGGTGCTGCCGCGGCACGTCTCGGTGAAGGAGGCTGTGTTCCCCTTTGCCAAGTTCCCCGGGGTGGACACCGTGTTGGGGCCGGAGATGCGCTCCACCGGGGAGGTCATGGGCATCGACCGAAGCTTCCCCCTGGCCTTCGCCAAGGCGCAGATCGCCGCCGGCACCCTCTTGCCGACGCCGGGCGACGGCAGGCAGGCGCTGATCTCGGTGTGCGACCGGGACAAGCCGGGGGCGGCGGAGGTCGGGCGGATGCTGCACCAACTCGGCTTCGGGCTCCTGGGGACGCGGGGCACTGCCAGGCACCTTTCGGAGCAGGGGCTGCCGGCGGTGCGGGTGAACCGGGTCAAGGACGGGCGGCCCCACGTGGTGGACGCGATGCGCAACGGGGAGGTGGCGCTGATGATCAATACTTCGGATGAGCTGACCGTCCGCGACTCCCTGAGTCTGCGGCAGACGGCGCTTTTGCGCGGGATCCCGTATTTCACCACCATCGCGGCGGCCCGGGCGGCAGCGCAGGCCATCGCGGCGCTGCTCTCGGCACCTCTGTCGGTGTGCTCGCTGCAGGAGTACGCGGCGGAATGAAGCCGGCTGACGCGCCAAAAACCGGCGTGATCGACACCGCTTCACCCGGAAGGTCAGCCGCTCTCCGCCTCAATCACGGAGCAGCGGCACGAAGCCGGCCTCCTCGAAGTGGTGATCCTTGGTGAGCGCCTCGCGGAGGCGCAGTTGCTTCATCACCACGAAACTCAGGCAGTCCGTAAAGGACCAACTGTGATCCAGGCGTTTGAGCAGGAAATCTGACGTCTGCGAGAAACGATCGGAATCGGTCCACTCGATCCGGCAAGCATCCGATTCCAGCGTTGCTGTGAGCAGGGGGGCCACCAAGCTGCGGTGTCCGCGAGCAATAAGGAGTGTGACCGCTTCATCGAGCACATAGTCGGTCGTGACAAACTGGCGCTTGCCGTGTTCCGCAGTCTTCAGGATCTGTGCCGCCCGTACATGCTGATCGTCGTTCTTCACGAGGACGGAGTAGATTCCGCTTGTATCGACGAAGATTTCACGAGCCATAAATCGTCTCGTCGATTTCCTGGTTGGTGAGGGACTGGCCGTCCTCCTCGGCCAGATCGGCCAGCCGATAGAACCGGTCCTCTTGTAGGGGCACCTCCTCCGAGATCGGCTCCAGCCGGATGACCGGGCGCCCCCGGTACGTCAGCACCATGCGACGCCCTTTGCGCACGGCACCCAGGATCTCCGCCGCCCGGTGTCGGAACTCCACCATGGTGATGGTTTTGGGTTTCGCCTTCAGCATTGATGAAGTTTATGTTCATGTTGAACTCTGGTCAAGGAACTGCTTCAGCGATGCCTTCGGCTACTGCGGCAACAAGCACCTCAGCGAGATCATCGAGAAGTTCTAACCCCCCATCGACACTGAGGGCTTGCCCGGTCAGCGCGCCGTCAGGGTTTCCCCTCCAGCCCTCATCAGGGTCGGCCGGGTGTGGATGAGGGTCCCCCGGGCTGCCTCGGGGTCGTTGCTCTCCTGCCCGTACCAGTAGGCCCAGCCGGGGGGCAGATCATCCACCTCCTTTTGGCTCACCCCCCTCATCCCGGTCTCCTCCTTCAGCTTGCGCAGCACCGCCGGGTCC
>JBBRLA010000476.1:0-6824 GCA_038231615.1 Polyangia bacterium
CGATTAGGTGTTTGTACCGCAAACGAAATCGCGGAAAGCCGGTGGGAAAGAGAAGTTCCCTTCCTCGTCGGCCCTGCACACCGCGAAACTGACCCAAAATCGGAGGCCCGCACATGCCAGTTTCTATCTATTCCAACATCGCTTCTCTGGACGCGCAGATGCACCTGGGCAACACCCAGCTCGCGGTGGCCAAGAACATGGGCCACCTGTCGTCCGGCCTGCGCATCAACAGCGCCGCCGACGACGCCGCCGGCCTGGGCATCGCGACCCTGTTCAACGCCGAGGTCCGCAGCTACGCTCAGGCGTCGCGCAACACCAACGACGGCATCAGCCTTTTGCAGACCGTCGAAGGCGCGCTCAGCCAGACCCACGACATCCTGACCCGCATGCGGGAGCTGGCGATCGAGTCGGCCAACGGCACGTACGGATCGGCCGATCGCCAGAACATCGTGGTGGAGGTGCAGCAGCTCCAGTCCGAGATTGACCGCATCGCCAACTCCACGCGCTTCGGCAACGTGCAGCTCCTGCAGGCGGCGACCTCGGTGACCTTGCAGGTCGGCATCCTGAACACCGCCGCCGATCGCATCGACCTGAACCTGGCCAAGGCCGACACCATTGCCCTCGGGGTGGACGTGAAGGGCGTGGCGGTGGACGCGCAGACCTCGGCGCAGGCGGCGCTGAACGCCATCGACCTCGCCATCGGCAGCGTCTCGGCGCAGCGGGCGACCATCGGCGCACTGGAAAGCCGGGTCGGCGTGGCGCGCAACAACGACACCGAGTTCCAGGTCAACCTGTCCGCCGCCACCGGCCGCATCCGCGATGTGGACGTGGCCTCCGAGTCCGGCGATCTGGCGCGCAACCAGGTGCTCTCGCAGGCTGGCCTGGCGGTGTTGGCCCAGGCCAACCAGTTCCCCCAGCAGGCCCTCAAGCTCCTGCAGTAATTCCCGGGGCCGGCCCGTGCAAAGGGCCGGCCCGCTTCTGAGGCCCCATTCCATCTTTGCACCGGGGGGTCCCGGTCCGCGTGCACTCCCGCGAAGGCCTCCGCGAGAGGGGCCGGGTCCCCCTGGTGTTTTCTCCCGCCACATTCCAGCGCCCAGCCAAGTCCGCCTTTTCCTACTTTTCGACCGTGGCGTGCCCCACCGAGATCAGCGGCGTGGTGCCCTCGGAAAACTGCGAATACAGCAGATGTACCGTCAGTCCGTCGGCACCGCCCAGATAAAGCGCCGGCCCGAACACGCCGCTCACCGCGTACGGCCGGCTCAACCCCAAAAGCGGCTGCGTCCCGCTGGCATTACTGAAGACCATCCCGTCGTCGCTGATCGCCAGGCCCAGCGTACCCGCCCGCAGGGCCTGCCGCACGCTTTTCGGGTCCTTGTCCGGCCCCTTGGCGATCGCCGTGTACGCCAGCAGGAACTTCCCGTCCTTCTGCAGCACGCTTGGCGCCGCCACCCCCCCGGCCTCAGCAGCGACGTCCTGCCTGCCGCGCAGCACCACCTCACCTGGCGAAAACGTCATCCCATTCTGCGTGATCGACCGCAAGATCGAGAACCGGCACCCACTGACGTCGCAGTCCAGCGCCGAGTAATACATCCACAGCTCGCCGGCTGAATACACCACCACCGCCGGGTCGCCGACCCCATAGGCCCCCGGCCCCGGACCCGTCGGGCCCTGCCCGTTGAAGGGCGCCGCGATGGCCGGGGTCGCCTGCCGGTCCCAGCTTTTCCCGTCGTCAGAGAACGCCACCCCGATCTGCGTGACATACCCCGGCACGTCCTTGGCCGAGTTGGCCGAGTACCACATGGCCCACGGCCGCCGCAGCGCCGCTGCCCCTTTTATCACCTGGGGCGCCTGAAGGTCCAGGTCCCAGCCGCTCCCGGCGGCCAGCAACTTCTCCGCCGCCGCCTCAGTCGGCGCCGTCCCCACCGCGGCCACCGTCCTGCCGATCGACCACTTTTCCGCCGCCGCATCCAGCGGGGCCGCCGGGCTGCCGGCGAAGAACAGGACCTGCTGCCCTCCGTCGATCAGGTAGCTGGGGTCGCTTTTCCAATCCCGCCACTGCGTCTCGGCCGACAACCGCTGTTCCGACTGAAGCCAGGGCAGCGAGTCCGCCAGGGCCGACCAGATCCGCACCCCGCCATCGGTGGTCAGGCCCCCGTCCGTCGATCGCTGATCCCGCGCCGAGACCGGCCCGTCGGGCGGATCGGTGAACGTCGGTTTGCAGCCCGTCTCCGCGGCCGCCGTCAGCCCCAGGAGGGCCAGCACCACCCCCCGCCGGATGGCGATGGCCGATGAAGCCCCGGCGGAACCAGCGGATAAAGACGAGGCATAAAATAAGGATCTACATATGAGCGGGCTTTTCATGACTGACTCCGGCGCAAGCTTAGCATAAACCTAGCGCAGACAAGCCCATCGAACCACCCGTTGACCCATCCGGCACATCCCGCAGCGCCAATTCCCCCAAACGCCAGCCCTCGGGCGACCTTGTGCGGGCCCGTTGAGCATGGTACGATGAGAATGCCTGTTCTGAATCACGAGATCATATCTACACAGCCCGTTCTTTTCACGACTGGGACCCGGCAAAAGCGCGGAGCGACAAGAGGCATGATGGACATCAAATTCTACGCCGCCACCGACGTCGGCCGTCAGCGAGACCACAACGAGGACAACTACCTCGTCGACCCCAAGCTGCACCTCTTCGTCATCGCCGACGGCATGGGCGGGCACGCAGCCGGCGAGGTGGCCTCCCAGATCGCCGTCCACACCGTCTGCCGCACCATCCGCGAGAACGCCGACGTCATCGAAAGACACCACGACAACGCCGACGACCCCGGCGCCCGCCAGGAGATCCTCGCCATCCTGGAGCACTCCATCCAGACCGCCAGCGGCGACGTCTTCCACATGGCCCAGGAAGAACCCGACAAGCGCGGCATGGGCACCACCTGCTCCGCCCTGCTTTTGGTCGGCAGCCGCGGCTTCATCGCCCACGTCGGCGACTCCCGCATCTACCTTCTGCGCCAGGGTCAGGTCCACCAGATCACCGAGGACCACTCCCTTTTGAACGAGCTGGTCCGCCGCGGCAAGATCAAGCGCGAGGAGATCGAGAGTTCGCCCTACGCCAAGTACAAAAACGCCGTCACCCGCGCCGTGGGGGCCTACGAGACCGTCGAGGCCGACACCATCGATTTCGAGGTCCTGCCGGGCGATCAGTTCATGCTCTGCTCCGACGGCCTGCACGCCTACCTGAAGGAAGGCGATCTGCAGGAGATCCTCGGCGGGCAGGAGCCCAGCGAATCGCCCAAAACCCTGATCGCCCTGGCCAACGCCGGGGGCGGCCACGACAACATCACCGCCATCGTGGTGCGCCTGACGGCCACCGATCCGACCCTGGACGCCGCCCGCGCCAGCGAGCTGCAGAACAAGGTCGAGGTCTTGAAGGGGATGCCGCTCTTCCGCCACCTCTCCTACAAGGAGATCATGCGGGTGCTCAACATCACGCAGGTGCGCGAGTACAAGGCCGGCGACCCGATCATCAAGGAGAAGGAGACCGGCGAGGAACTTTACGTCATCCTGTCGGGGGCGGTGAAGCTGCACAAGGACGGGGCCTTCATCACCCAGCTCTCCCGCGGGGCGCATTTCGGCGAGATGGCGCTGGTCGACCGTTCGCCGCGATCGGCCTCGGCGACTGCGGAGGAGCCCACCCGGGTGCTTTTCCTGCGGCGGCGGGATTTCTACGAGATCATCCGCAAAGAGGCGCCGCTGGCGGTGAAGTTGCTCTGGTCGTTTGTGCAGGTCTTGACGGAGCGGTTGCGCAAGACCACGGCGGAGCTGTCCGCCGGTCGGGCTGACCACCCTTCTGGGGGGATCGACATGGACTTGCTGGAAGAGGTCAACTTCGAGGGGTAGGATCATGCGAGGGAGGGGGCTCCCTCGCGCTCCCTCCAGTTGCCCACCGGGGGATGTCTTCAACACGACTCACTTGCTCGTCCCCGTTGTCGAGGCCCCGCCCCCCATCCCCCACCCCGCAGGGTGGGGGCCTCAGAACTTGACCCGGCTCCCCATTGGCTTCATGAGCGGCAGATTTAAGGTCCAAAGGACCCGCCTGCCGAGGGTCTGCGCTTTACCTGGCTGCCATCTGCGCTGATGCGTCCGAAAGGCGGCCCGCCAGAGCGGGGCCTTTGCTGGCCTGTCGGGTTACCGCCCGCTGCCGCGCCGGTTGGCCGGGTTTGCGGCGGCCACGGGGTCCGCGGTGCCGTTGATTTCATCGAGGGTGGAGACCAGGTCGCTCAGGTCTTTCTGGCTGGGCTTCTGGCCTCGCTTCAAGTCAATCATCGTCTTCAGCATCCGGGTCTTCTTCTGCTGACCGACCACATGGGTAGCAGCGGCTTTTTTCTGGGTGTTGGTCAGCTTGAGCTGGTCGATTTTTGCCTTGCCCTGCTCATCGAAAATGCTCAGCATGTCGGCGGCGTCCGACTTGAGCTGGATGATCAAGGGATCGCCGGGCCGCCCCTCGGCGATGATCCGCTGCACCCCGGTGATCAGCCGCTTCTGCTCGCGGGCCTCAACCTGCTCGATCACCGTCTCGCTGACCGAAAGGTCACCGTCCATCTCGACGGTGGTCTCGTAGGTCGAGAGCATCTCGCGCTGCTGCTCGACCAGCGTGGTCAGTTGCTTGTCATCAGTGCCGGTGGCCTTGGCAACCTCCGGGTCCTTGGCCAGGGCCCGCGCATTCCCCACGGCCATCGTCGCGGCGTAGGGGTCGATCTGATACACGTCGGTGCCGATACCATTCGCCGCCGCCTCTTGCCCCAGGGCCGAGCGCAGCGGAGTCAGAGCTTCGGTCGCCGCGTCGATGTCCTGTTCCGTGGCGGTGAACTCGCCCTCGGTCTCGCCCTCGGGCCCCACGGGCAGGCCCATTACCCGCAGCGCAAACCGCGCGGCGATCTGTATGTTTCTTCTCATTCGTTTACCTCCCATGGTTCCCCTGGGGGCCCGTGGGCCGCCAAAGGTGTGCTGTCATTAATGCAGGGTCACGCCGCCCGGCTTTTTCGTGGGCGGCTTTTTCGCGGGCAGCTTCTTGACGCCCGGCTTTTTCGCGCCCGGCTTCTTGACGGGCGGCTTCTTGACGGGCGGCTTCTTCGGCTTGTCCGAGAGGATCTGGTCCTCGGTGGGCAGCGTCCCCGACAGCTCTTCGCTGATGAGGGCCGTCCGGTTCAGGGTGTCCTCCTGCGCGAGTTGGGCATAAAGCCGCTGCTGCCGGCGTTCCCGGGCCAGGCGGCGCTGCTCGTCCTGGGCCGCCACGCTGGTGCTCACCAGGGTCTGGTTGCTGAAGCGCACCCCCAGGGAATCCCGCCGCGCCAGAGGCACCGTCTTGTCGGCCAGCTGCGCCTCGACGTAGGTCGAGATGTCGTCGTTGTGCGCGGTGAGCGCCGCGGCCAGGCGCAGGGCATTCTCGCCGGTGGTGTCCTTGAGGAGCCCGGTGGCAGTGCGCGCCTTCTGAAAGGACAGGCGCAGGCCGACGATGCGGTCCCAGCGCTCCTTGGGCGAATCGAGCTTGGCGACGATGTCGGTGCGCAAAAGGGCGAAGGCCTGGCACGAGAGCGAGAGCCGCAGCCGCGCCGGCCCACCGACCACCGCCGCCATGCCCGTGGGCGGCGGCGGAAGCGGCGCCGGCTGGCCGGGTTTCCCGGCCCACGCCTGCGGGGGCAGGGGCGTCGGGGTGCCGCGGGCGATCTTCAGCACGCCGTTCACCTCGGAGATCTTCTTGCGCACGCCGCGGATCACCTCGGGCGGCGGGATGTCGCTGACGTCCAGGGGATTGTTCGCCGTACCCAGCGACGGGTTGGACAGCTTCAGCAGATCTTCGTTCTGCATGGTCTACCTCTCACTCCAGCTTGCGTTTTCCCCGCGCGACCCGCGCCGGCCCGTCCTTCCCGTCAATCCGGGGGACATGCACCGGCCCTTTTGCGATCGGGTCCCGCGATTCCCTTAAAGGTAAATTGCACTGCGCGCGCTGTCCACCCCCATCTGAAGAGTTTTCTTTCGTCGCTGGATTTGCCGCGGACGTGGGCACGGAATGCACGGGGTACGACTCATTGATCGATCCACCGGCCAGCGGATTGTTTGTGCATTCTTTGACCGCTTTCGGCAGCCTGTCACTTGTTGTAGAAGGGTCGGTGGCAGGCGCAGTCTCCGACGAAGAATCGTGAAATTCCGGCGGCGCGGGCGCCGACGGCGGAGTGGGCGCGGGCGTGGACGGCGGAGTGGGCGCGGGTGGAACGGGCGGGGACGGGGGGCGGCAACTGTTGGTGATGGACCGCTCGTACCGTAGGAAGCGTCGGCGATTGAGGACCCGCTGATAGTCGCGCACCGCCTCGCGGTGGGGGTTTCTGGCGGGCCGTAGCCTCTTCGATGACGGCGCTGCGATCTGCGGCTCTGCTATCGGCCGGGCACCGCCGAGCGGCGGCGGTCCTGTGAACGATGGCGGGGCACCGCCAAGCGGCGGCCCGGCGAGCGCCTCGGCGGCGGCCTTCTTCGTGTTGCTGCGGGCCCGCTTGCGCTTCTGCTGGTACCGCGCCGCGAGCACCTGCTCGGGCAGGACCATGCCCGCCTGGCGTTCCCGCTTTCGTGCGTGGGGGAAGGGGCGCACATCGTCGGAGCGCACCTGATGGACCACCGCCATGGCGCGGGCGATCGTCTCGGACTGATCCAATAGATACAGGTCCGCAGCCCGCTGCGAGAGCATCTTCAGGAGGTTGGACAGCTTCATCCAGGCGATCGCGCGGACCTGCTGGGCGTCCAGGGCGTCGGGGTCGGTGGGAATGTCA
>JBBRLA010000477.1:0-6794 GCA_038231615.1 Polyangia bacterium
GCAGATCGGGTCTGGTCAGTCGGGGAGCTGATCAAGGAGGCGATGTCGATCGCGGCAGCGGAACGGCCTCCGGAATTACGCAGATGCGATCAGGTCATGCGGGCTGCGGTGGCGATCGCCATGCGGGCTGCGGTGGCGATCGCCGCGTTCCCGGCCTGGCCCTCGGGCCTCGAAACCAGCCCTTGATTCACCTACACTCTCTATCTTACACGCCCCGGCGAGCCAACGCCCGTGGGAACCGAGTGACCGCCGTCACCCTCGACACATGGCGCTGGCGCCGGGCCCGTCGTCGGGGTAACATGGCACGATGGAAGTGCTTTTTGAATCGCTTGCGAGCGGGTTCCTGGGCGCGCTCCCGCCCGGATCGGGGCCGGGAAGCCGCGCCTCCTGGGCGGCGCTGGCCTCGCTGGAAGAGGCCCTTGGTTCGATCTGGCGGGCCTCCTGTGCCGCCTGGCCGGGGGTCTCGCTGGAGGCCGCGCTCTTCGTCCGGCATCTGGCGGGACGCTGGCCCGGCGACGAGGCCGCCGACCCCGACTTCGCGGCGTTGCGCAGCGCCGAACTCTATCTGTGTTGCGCCTGCCTTCACGATCGTCCCGGCGCGATCCAGGGCTTCGATCGGGCCTTTCTGTGCCGCGTCCCGGCGGCGCTCTCGTCCCTGCGGCCGGCGCCGGATCTGGTGGACGAGGTGCAGCAGGCGCTGCGCCACAAGCTGTTTACCTCCCGGACGCCGGGGGCGCAGCCGAAGATCGCCGACTTTGCCGGCCGCGGGCCCCTGTCGCTGTGGCTGCGCGCCGCCGCCCTGCGCACCGCGCTGAACCTGCTCCAGTCCGCTGGACGCGAACGACTGGCCCCCTCGCTGAGCGAGGACGCGCTGCTGGCGCAGGCCGTCGCCGGGTGCGGGCCGCTCTCGCGGGTGGACCCCGAGCTGGCCTTCATCAAGAGCCGCGACCGCCAGGTGGTCAAGGCGGCGTTCCGCGCGGCCCTGACCCAGCTTTTGCCGGACCAGCGCACGCTCTTGCGTCTGCACTACCTGGACGGCCTGAGCCTGGCGGAACTCGGGGCGCTCCACGGCACCCACAAGACGACGATCATGCGCCGCCTGGTCCGGGCCGAGGAGGCGATCGCGGTGGAGATGCGGCGCTCCCTCGGGGTCGACCTGCGCCTGCCGCCCGCCGAGGTGGACAGCCTGATCGAGCTGGTCATCAGCCAGCTCGGTCACAGCCTGGCCACGCTGATCCGCGATGCCTCGGACCTGACCTACGCGTCCTGAGGGTTTATTGGGATTTCTTGCGACGCTTTTTCTTCCGCGGCTCTGCGGGCGGGGCCTGCTCGGCAGCCGGGGCCGGCGTGGCGACGGCGTCCGCGGGCGCGGCCGGGGCAGTCTGTACCGCGGGCGTGACCGGAGCAGGGACGGCGGGGACGGCGCCCGGCGGGGCGACGGGGGCCTCGACGGGCGTTGGCGCGGCCTGGGGTGGGGCCTGCTCCGCCGGCGCCGCAACCGGGGCCGGGGGTTCACTGCCCGTCGAGGGCACGACCTCCCGGCCGGCGGGATATTCCCTGCCGAGGGCCAGGGCGCTGCCTGACCAGCCGATGCCCACCCGGCACTCGTGGTAGTTGGCCTGCTTCAGCGGGCAGAAGAGGATCTCGATGGCCTTGAGGCGCGTCGTCTTGCCCTGGCCGTCGTACACGCTGCGCGAGAGCCACACCCCGGGGTTCTTGGCGCGGGTCACTCTCCGGGTCGGCGGGAGCGCGACGGCCTCTTGGTGACGATTGCGGCCGAAGAGCCTGCCCAGGAAGCCGAAGGCCTTCTCCATGCCGCCCTTCTCCGCGGCGGGACGCGGCCCAAGGCCGGCAGTGAGGCGCGGGATGGGGGCGATGACGTGCAGCTCCCGGCCCCCGCAGCCGGCCAACCCCAGAAGGAAGCCCAGGCCCAGGCTGATGGCGAGTGCGGTCCCCACATGAATTTGAAAGCGAATCTGTCGCATGGAACTCACCTTCCTAAAATCGGTAGATCGGTCCTAGTTGCCCGCGAGCGGGAACTTGGTGCTCGACCAGCCGACGCCCAGGCGGCAGTCCGTGTAGTTGTTCTTCTTCATCGGGCAAAGAGGATCTCGATGGCCCGCAGGCGGGTGCTCTTGATGAAGATGCCCGACGTCTCGTACACGCTGCGCGCGAGCCATGCCCCCTCGGGTCGGGTCGTGACGGTCACGTCTCCCTCCGTGGCCAGGTCGGTGGTCAGCCGGGGGATGGGGCTGATGACGTGGAGTTCCTTGGAGCAGCCCCCAAGCGACAAGACAATCGGCAAAACGAGCGGCAGAAGGAGGCCGGCGATAAGCAACAGGCGGTTCATGCGCTACCTCTTGCTCTGGGGGTAGGCCGACTCGCGATCGGTGCCGATTTCACGGACCAGCTGGCAGAAGGGCTGGCTGCTGGCGACGTCGATGTCGCAGCCGATGACGTACTGTGAGCTGCAATCCAGGTCCGTCGGCTCGGGCTTGTTGCCCTTCACCTGCACCGAGCAGCTCTTGTCGGCGGCGGGGGCGACCATGAAGATGCCCTTGCCGTAGGCGCCGCTCTCGACCAGGTAGACGGTGGCGGCGGCGGCCGAGGTCGTCGCGCAGCCAGACATCGACGCGCTCATGACAGCGACCAACAGGGCCAGAGGCGCGGCGGCAGACAATTTCACCACAGACATGAGGACATCTCCTTTTTCGCGATGCGTGCGTGTTCCCAACGGATCGTCACTTCTGACTGATCAGGGACAGGCGCCGAAAGCCATCGTTGCGCCCCAATCACCCGATCTTCGAACAAAGTTGCGGCGCGGGGTTTCCCTGGAGGTGCGACATCTGGCATGATGAAAATGAGTTCCCTCTTTCATGCTGCCTTGCCTCTCCGAGAACACCCTGAGCGATTTGCTGGAGGGGCACCTGCCGGCTGATACCCTGGCGGAGGTCACCCACCATCTGGACCAGTGCGCCGGCTGCCGCACCCTGGTGGCCTCGCTGGTCAGCTCCTTTCGTCCGCCGGACGAGTTCGAGGAGTACCGCCTGCTCGGGCCGCTGGGGCAGGGGGAGACCGGCGACGTGTACGCAGCCAGCGACACGCGGCTGGACCGGACGGTGGCGATCAAGTTCCTGCGCGGTATCGTCCTGGACCCGAAGGACCCGCGCCGGGAGCGCTTCGCCATCGAGGCCCGGGCGGTGGCCCGGCTGCGCCACCCCAACGTGGTGTCGATCTATCGGGCCGGCGAGGTGGACGGCCGCCCCTACCTGGTCTCGGAGTTCATCGAGGGGCACGGGCTGGATCGCCACCCCAAGCCCGTCGCCGCCGGGGAGGCGCTGCGCTGGGGCATCGATCTGGCGGACGCGCTGGCGGCGGCGCACCGGCAGGGGGTGTTGCACCGCGACATCAAGCCCGCCAACGTCATGGTCACGCCCGCGGGCGAGGTCCGGCTCCTCGACTTCGGGCTGGCCAAGCTGGCGGACGCGCTGCCCCGGGCCCGGCCTCCGGCGCCGGTCCTGCCCGGCTCGGCGGCGAGTTCGCCGGCGCTGACCCGGACCGGCTCTCTGCTCGGTACTCCTTTATATATGGCGCCGGAGATCTGGCTGGGGCGGCCCGCATCGGTCCAGTCGGACCTGTATTGCCTCGGCGCGCTCTTATATGAGCTGTGCGCGGGCCGGCCGCCCCATACGGCGGACACCACCGAAGCGCTCCGCCGGGCCGTCCTTTTGCACGAGGCGCCGCCGCTGCATCGGGTCGCCCCGGCGATTGACCCGGGTCTGGCTCGCATCGTCGCCCGCTGCCTGCTCCGCGACCCCGCGGCGCGCTTCGCCTCGGCGCAGGAGATGCTCGGGGGGTTGCGGCTCTGCGAGCGTTCTTTCGAGAGGCCCGGGACACGGCGGCGGTCGCGCCTGTGGGGGGCGGCCCTGGGGGTGCCCTTGTTGCTTCTGGGCGCCGCGATTGGCCACCGGGTGCTCTCGACGGAAAAGCATCCGCCCGCCGCGGCGCGACACGAGGTGCGTCGCGCGCTGGCGGTGCTCGAATTCGCCGGGCCGGCCGCAGGCCCGCCCCAACAGCCTGAACATCGCTGGCTCGCCCGCGCCTTGCAGGAGCGCCTGGCGCAGGAACTGTCCCTGGGGGGGGACCTGCGCGTGGTGCCGGTGGACCTGCTGGCCCGCATGTGCGACGACCTGTCCCTCCCTGCGGCGGATCGGCTGGACGACGAGGCGCTGCGGCGCGTGCGCGGCTACACCGGCGCGGATGTGGTCGTGGTGGGAGCTTACGGCGTGGAGGCCGGTGGGGACCTGCGCCTGAGGTACCGGGTACAGGACACGCGGACCGGCGCGACTCGCTTCCAGTCGGCTGAATCGGGGGCGGAGCAGGACCTGAGCGTCATTGTGACCCGGGCCGGCGCGCGGTTGCGGCGGCAACTGGGCCTGTCTCCCGCGTCCGCCGCCGAGCGGCTGTCCCTGCGCGCCTGGCTGCCGGAGGAGGTGCGGGGGGCGCGGCTCCTGGCCCTGGCGGAGGAGCGAATCTTTGCCCATGATTTCAGCCGGGCGCGGGACCTGCTTCTGGAGGCGGCGGTGGCGAGCCCGGGCAGCGCGCTCGTGCATCACACCCTGGCATCGGTGTGGGAGCCGCTGGGTGCCATCGAGAAGCGCCGGCAGGAGACGCGCCTGGCGATGGCCCTGGGGGCCGGTTTGCGGGACGAGGAGCGGCTGTCCGTCGAGGCCGCCGACCACATCGCGTTCGGACGATTCCATCAGGCGACGGAACGGTACCGGACGTTGATGGAGCAACACCCCGACGTCCTGGAGTATGGGCTGACGCTGGCCGCCTACCAGCTGGCCGATGAGCGCACGGAGGAGGGGCTGGTTACCCTGGAGGGGCTGCGGCGCCTCCCGCCCCCGCTGGGCGACGATCCGCGCATCGACCTGGAGACCGAGTCGATGTACCGCGTGCTGGGCGATTACGCCGCGGCGCAAAAGGCGGCCCGGCGGTCGGTGACGGAGGCGCAGGCACGGGGGGCCCGTCACCTGGCCGCCCAGGCGCGGGCCAACGAGGGCTGGACGCTGCTGAGCCTGGGTGACTCCGGGGCCGCGGGCGCCGCCTTCGAGGAGGCGATTCCGGTGCTGCGGGCGCTGGGGAGCGTGGAGGACGTGGCCTGGGCCCTGGGCGGGCTGGTCAGCGTGCGCGTGCGGCAGGGGGAGCTGGCGCAGGCCGTCCGGGTCTCGACGGAAGAACTCCAGCTGCTCCGGCAGTCGAAGAACCGGCCGGTGCTGCTGTGGGGGCTTTATGCCAGCTCCCAGCCGCTGGCCCGCTCGGGGAACCTTGCGCAGGCGCAGGCGCGCGTCGAGGAGGCCCTAGCGCTGTGCCGCGACGGCGAGGTGCGCGACTGCCTGAGCGAGGGTCATCGGCAGCTGGGGGACATCTATCTCCTGTCGGGCCGGGTGGACGAGGCGCTGCGCGAGTTCGCGGCCTCCTTGCCGCGCCGCAGCGACGGAGCGGACCGGGTCGAGTTCGCGCTGGCGACGCTCTCGCTGGGCCGCGGCCTGCTCCTGCGGGGCGACCTGGACGGGGCCCGCAAGCGGTGCGAGTCGGCGCTGCCGCTGCTGGAACAGGCGGGCATCCGGCGCTACGGCGCCCATGCCAAGGCGGCGCTGGCCACGTTGTCCCTGTCGGAAGGACGGCTGCCCGAGGCCGAGGCGCAGGCCCGCGGCGCCATCGCGGATTATCAGAAGGACGGGGCCTGGGCCGACCTGGCCCTGGCGCAGGCCACGCTGGCGCAGGTCTTCCTGGCCCGCGGCGTCCCCGACGAAGCGGCCCGCGAGAGTGCAGCGGCGATGGCGCGCGCCTCCCACAGCGAGAACCTGCCGAGCCGGCTGGGGGTCGTGCTGGTCGCGGCGCAGGTGCGGGCGCAGACTTCCGGTGCTCGAAAGATCGAAGACCTCGCGGGCGCACGGGAGACGCTGGCGGGCGTCGCGGCAGAGGCCCGACGGGCCGGGCTGCTGCCAATGGAATACGAGGCCCGGCTGGCTCTTCTCCATACCGATCTGGCCCGCGCCGGCCCGGCCCGCGACCCAAATAGCGGGCCCGCCAGGGCCGCCACGACGCGGCTGCGGGTGCTGATCCAGGAGGCCCGGAAAAGCGGTCTCGGGCTCATCGCCAGCAACGCCGAGGCGCTGCTTCGCGCACACATCGCGCGCGCGAAGCGAGTGACCGATGCACCCTCATCCCTTGCGGAGGTCAGCGTCAAATCGGGACGTGACTTTGGATGCGAGCCCAGGCATAATTAGAGACTCATGCTCGCAGATCTAACCGCCATCCTCCTACCGGCCCCCCCCAGGGGACCGAACCCCAATGCAGGACTGGATGTGCCGGTCGAGAAACCTGCACACGTGCCCGCCCATGCCCTGGCCGCGAAGATCGTGGCGCACGTTGACCAGGGCCAGGAATCCCAGCCCATCGAGCCCGTACGCCCGGCCCACGTCCCTGTCATCCGGGACCAGGCTGCCGGTTGCGATGATCTCTGCGGTCGATGGCACGAAGAACAGGAATGTGCCGTAGACCCCGCTTGGTGACAGACCGGCGTTCTGCCGCTCCACCCAGGCCATGGCGCCGAAGGGGCCAGGCCCCAGTTCCCCGTCGCGCTCTGAGAGTGAGCGCGGATTCTGAGGGATCTGGATAGGGTGGTGGGCAAGCAAAGCGAGGGGAAATAGCGAAACCCCCTCAGAAAGCTTGCTACCGCCGCCCGAGGGGGGTTCTCCTCCTTTTCCGACCAAGGATAAGGAGAA
>JBBRLA010000478.1:0-6792 GCA_038231615.1 Polyangia bacterium
AATGCCGAGAAAGGCAGGAAGATCGATGTCTAAGCGCAGGACCTTTGTTGAGCGTGTCCTTGCGGGGGAGATCTGGGACTAGGGCAAGATCGATGATGAGATCGACTCTTGGCACACGTCCACCGAACCAGAGAGTCAGTGCGAGTTGTATGAGTGGCTCGGGCTAACCGAAGAGGAGTACTCCCTCTTCGTTGAAAAGCCAGAGGCCCTTCGTGCCATTCTCAACGTGCGGCGGACCGGCGCCGATCTGTTCCAGGTGCTGGCAGCAAATGACAACGCCTTCGCCCTTGCAGCTAGAGGTGCGGATACCAAGGAAGCCGAGCAAATCGTTTCATGGCTGAAGCAGACCGGCCGTCTGTAAGTATTGAGCCCGAACGCAAGGTAGCCTCAGTTTTTGGGGAAGATCATGCTGCCATAAGACCGCCTGTCAACGTTCTCTCCTTGGCCCAACAGCATGCCGATGTGGAGCACGTAGATATCCCTGCCAACCTAGATGGCCTCCTGCGTCGTTCCCCCGGCCGACGCCCTCTCATCCTGATATCCAAACACCTCAGAGCCGAGTCGCCACGATACCGCTTCACCCTTGCTCATGAGCTTGGACACCTCATTATCCCCTGGCAACTAGGCAACGCCCTTTGTCATATCGACGGAGATGGACGACTGAGGGTGGCGAACGACGTCGTCGAGGAAGCTGAGGCAAACAAGTTCGCATCAGAGCTGTTGGTGCCGGCCCCATGGCTAGAGCGTGGCTATTTAGATCGGACTGGTGCGCTAGCGCCCCACATCGTACAGACGGCCAGGACTGCGCGAGTGTCGGTGTCGGTAGTAATGTTTGCCATCCGCCGCATTGCCCGACCCGGCACATTAATAGTTACCCACGATGGGCAGATGGTGCAGACGGCAGACACGTCGCTGGGAACGCCCTCAGACCCTCCGAAGGCAGGCAGCTCCATGGCGACTCTTCGCCGTCGTTGGAGCGGGGCAGGGTGCGTGGTTTCAGACGTAAGCATCAGTCAAGATACCTGGATCACCAGCGTCGAGTTCCCCACGACTGCCGAACTACCGGACATCGAAGGATCTGTTACATCCACAGTTCTACTTAAGACCCTCTTCGACGAGTTAGAGCCTGACCTAACCCCCGAAGTCAGACGGACTCGATTCGGTCAGATTAACGGTGGCGTAAGCACGGTCAATATCTCGGCGCATTACAAGCTTTCCGAAGAGCAGATGTTCGCGGGCCTGGTGCAGAAATTTTCAGAGCGCGGCCATCTAGGCCCAGTGGTACGCGATCCTCGATTCAGAGAGTTCCTAGCCCTGAAGGCGCGTGAGTTGACCTCGCCGAAGCCGGCACCGAAGCGGCCGAAGAGGCGTGAGCGGGACTGAGGTCGAGGATTTTGAGGTTGTCCTAAGTATTTTTCGTGCCAACAGTTGTCCTTGATGGGGGATCAGGTTGTCCTCATGAGGACAAGACCCTTCCCAGCAAGGGATACCACCTTCCCAGCAAGAGATGCCCCTCACCAAGGCCCCGGCTCCCGGACGTTCTTGACCCGTCCCGCTCTAGATGGAGCTTTGACTCCACGACGTTTTTTGACACCGGGGATGGGGGATGATACGGAGGTGAAATGCTGAGCAAAGATCTGATGGAGATACTGCGCTGCCCCAAGTGCGGCGGGATGCTTCGGGAACTGGCCTCACCCGAGGGATTGAGCTGCACTTCGTGCATGCTCTTCTACGCCATTGTCCAGGGCATCCCCAACCTCCTCATCGAGGAGGCCCGTCCCCTTTCGGCCCCGGCTACACAAACGACCTGACCTCCGGGTCCAGCCGGCGCTGTCGCAGGTACATGAACACCATGCCCGCCGCGCATAAGAAGAGCAGCACCCACTCCCTGGGTTCCGGCGTCCCCGTCACCAGCGCCTGGTCGCTGCCCGACTCGCTCTCGCGTTTGAAGCGATCGTCCTCGCTCTCCGCCTTGCGCAGAGCTTCCCGCTGGCGATCGTTAACCAGCACGATCATCGACGAGTAGGGCGTTACCACCCGGGCGTGCAGGGCCACCTCGTGTAGCCGATCCAGGTCCGCCGCCGCGCTCAGATCGAGTGTGCGCATCCCATACTTTACCAACTCCCGCGCCGCGATAGCGGCGAAGTCATCCTTCGGCGCCATCGCTTCGACGGTGGTATCGCCGGGCCCCACGGTGAAGAGGTAGCCCTCGTCCAGCCCGGAGAAGCCCGGCAAGGACGCCGCCGCCAGTTCCACGAAAGCCTGCGACACCGTGGTCACCGCCGCCCCGCCGCGCTTTTGCAGGGTCGCCAGAGTCGCGTCGTCATAGCCCGGAGGCAACACCCCGCCCAGGTGGACCAGGTACACTGGCGCCGCGAAGTCTCGCACCGGGTCCCGGTCGTCCGCCAGGTCCAGGCTGCCATCATCGGTCAGCACGAGGATGGCGCGGTACGTGCGTCCAGCCCGCAGGGTGCCAAACTGCTGCAAGAGGTCCCCCGCCTTCTGCCCGCCGTAGTAGAGCACTTTCGCCGGATCGAAGCCGGCCAGGTCCACCATCGACGGCGGCTCACCGCGGCTTTTGGCGGAGGTCAGGTACAGGTCCACCCGGTTCTTCGCCCCGATGGTGCGCCGCAGCCAGCCCAGGCCCTCGGCAGCCTCCGCCGCGCGATGGGCCATGCTTCGCGAGCGGTCGAGCACCACGGCGAAGGACTGCCCCTCGGGCAGCCCGTCCAGCCGCGAAAGCAGGGCCCGGTCCGGCGGCGTCGCTCGCACGGTGAAGCCGCCCAGCGTTGCCGCGTGTGCCGTCGGTTGGGCGCTGCTCTGCCGATCCACGGAGGGCGGCAGCCAGGCATCGAAAAGCCACGCTGCCGCGCTGCGCGGTGTTGGGTAGGCCCGTTCCGTGCGCAGCGACCAGTAGACATTGCGCCGCTCGCGCAGCACCGGCAGCGGCCAGGTGCCGTCCCGGGCGAAGGTGCGGTAGGTCAGCCACAGGTGGAAGCGCGGCGCGGGCGCCCGTTCGCCGTGCTCGCCCAGGCGCGGACGGGGCGGGATGGGGAACGCCCGCAGCCGGTACTGCCGCGGCCCCACCTGCTCCAGCAGCGCCGGGTCCAGTCCGCGGCGCACCTCCGCCTTGTATACCTTCTGCGCGGCGCCCCTTCTGGCCACGGTGAAGGCGAAGCGGTCCTTCTCATTGTTTCCCAACCAGAGTCCGGTGACGGCGGCGCTTTCCGGCAGGGTGAAGTAGTAAAAAATTTCCTGCTGTTCGGTAGTCTGGTTCTCATAAATCTCGTGCAGCTCCACCTCGGCCAGGTCCCCGGACTCGCGGACCGTCACCTCCTGTCGCGCAATCCACACCTTGCGCTCGTCAGTCGAAAGGAGCCCCGCCTCGCGGCGCTCGCGCTCGTAGGTGGCCTGGGAGGCGTGGCGCAGGGCCGGCCGCTCGCCCTTCTGGATCGGTTCGTCGAAGAACGCCTCGTAGTCCTGCTCCGCCTCGTATCGGTCGGCGTGAAGCGAGCTGCCGTCGTAGAGCACCGGTGACACCAGCACGTTGAACAGGTCCTGCAGCGGCTTGCCGTGCTCCCGGGACAGGCCGAAGGTCTCGTGGTAGATGTCGACGATGTGGTGATCGTCGCCCAGCGCGCTCAGGTAGCGGTAGTGCGCCAGATATGCGTTCAGGATGCCCTTGCGCAGGGACTCGCTGCTCGCCAGCATCGCCCGCCGTCCGGCATCGTCCCGCGGCGGCTGCGACAGGGCCGAAAGCGCCGCCCGCTGTGGTTGCCTGGTGAGTTGGACGAACCCGAACCCGCCGGCCCCGATGGTCACTGTCGCCACCAGCGTCGCCGCGGCGGGCCCATGACGGGTCGTGATCTCACGCGCCGCTTGCAGGAAGCTTTTCCCATAGAGCCACACCAGCACCGCCGGCATTGCCACAAGGAGGGTCGCCGAAAAGAAGAGCAGCAGAGCGCCCAGCGGCGCGAAGATCAGCGCCTGCCCATGGGAGCGCACGATCAGATCGTAAAAGTCCCGCACCCATCCGAACGCTAAGAAGTGGTAGAGCATCCACCAGCCGAGCGGCAGCGCGTAGAAAAGCAGGATCGCCCCGGCGTACACGCAGCACAGCGCCGCCACCGTGCGGCCCACGTACTGCAAGAAGCCGCGCCAGCCCGGGGAAAGTGGCTCGCCGAAGGCCAGCGTGTAGCCATAGCTCACCAGGCACACCGATAACAAGACAATCAGGTAGTCCAGGCCGGGGTTCAGCTCGCGCAAAAGGAACACCCGGAACAGCGATAAAAGGACCAGGGGCCCCTCGACGCCATAGAACAGGCGCAGCAGCCGTCGCGGGTCGTGCAAGAAGCAGAACAGGCCCACCGCCGTGCACAGGGGCGGGATGATGCACAGCAGCGCCCCTGAGAGGGCCAGGCTCGCGGGCAGGGTGCCATCATAGAGTTCGCGCACCATCGACCACAGAAAGGTGGGCAGCAGGCCCAGCCCCACGACCACCAGGAAGATCAGGTTCCACGACCAGAAGAGCCCGTGCGCCAGGGCGCCGCCCCGGAGGAAGCGGCCCAGGCGGGGGACAATGCGGAAAAGGACGGCCTTCATGGCGAGACTCCTTGCGTGTCTTGCAGGCTGGCGCCGATGGCGCCGTGGATCCGGCGAAGCAGGGCGTGGGCCTGCTCGCTCTCGTCGGGGACGATCTGGTCGAACAAGATCGACACCATCACCCAGCGCCGCTCATTGCCGAAGAGCGGCAGCGAGCCGACGACGCGGGTGACGAAGTCGGCGGTGGTCCTTTTGCGCGACTGGAAGAAATACATGGCGGAGCGCGCGCCGTGCTGCGGATGCGAAAGCCAGAGCCGGCGCACCGGAAAGCCCGGTTCGACCGCCAGGGTGTCGATGCGAAAGGGTCGGTGGCCGGCGGCGGAGAGGCACAGCTCGGGCGGGTGCTGCGCCCGCCACGAGGTGGTGGACACGGCGATGAGCGAGCCGGAGAGCCCCTGGTAATGAAAGCGCCACTTCTGCGCCTGGGCATCGAGGCGCGAGAAGAGGCCCTGCTCCCCGGTGCTCAACTCCGCCGGCTGCGGATCGAGCGCCGCCGGCAGCGCCAGGGAAAGCGGGCGCGGCGTGGCGGGCGGCAGCGGGCGCAGGGCGTGGACCGTCCCCAACGCCGCCAGGAAGCAGAGCAAGGCGGGCCCGAGCCAGCGCGGCGTCGCGTCCTGGGGTTGCTCGATCTCGATAACCAGCGACGGTGCTGAGGTGCGGTAAAGCCCCCCGCGGCAGCCCATGTAGGCCGCGGCGCTGGCGAAGAGAAAACCCAGGACCCCCATTGGCTCGTGGAGGACCTCGGCCAGTTGTGGGGCCTTGTGGACCACGGCGAGCGTCACGATCACGTAGACCCGAACTATGTTGGCGCAAAGGAGCAACGCCAAGAGGATCGCCCCCCACAGCGCCCAGCGCAGGTTGATCGGGCGGCGCTCGATCCAGGTGGCGCCCAGGTAGAGGATCGTCCCGGCCCACAGGCTGCGGATGCCGCTGCACGGGACGTCGATGTGGGCCACGCCGTTCTCCAGCACCAGGATGGTCTGGGCGGAGAGCGACGCCACGTGTTGCGCCTGCAAGAGGGCGTGAACGACCTGCGCGGTGAAAAGCCGGGCCCATAGACCGATGTACGTGTTGGCGTGGGCGCCGAAGGGCAGGAGCGCGATGAGCAAGAACGCCGCCGGCAGCCCGCGGCGCCAGCTCCGCGGAGATAAATAAAGGCCCAGCAACCCGTAGGTGGACAGCCCGCCCAGAAGCGCCGACAAGGTGTGCACCTGCAAGAAATGGTCGGAGGCGACGTACGACAGGGAGGCCCCCAGGAAGAGCGCCAGTGGCGCCGGCCGCAGGGATGGCGTGCATGCCGAAACGCGGCGGACGAGGGACGTCAGGGAAAAAAGCCACGATTGCACGGTGGTGCGCACCACGCCGGTGCTTGCCGACAGGCGCAGGGACGAGTGGACGAGGAGCGCGATCACGATCATGAGCAGCACCAGGTTCACCCGGTAGCTCGGGTGGGCCACCGAGACCTGCCAAAGCCAGAGCAGCAGCGAGGCATGTAGCCAGAGCCACAGTCCGGCGCCGATCAGGTAAAGGCCCGGCACGCCCGAGAAGTGGCGGGAGAGTCGGTGGAGCATCGATGGTTCAGTCTTCATGCTGCCTGGCGTGTGTGCGATTCCCATGATGAACCGGAGAAGAGGCCGGGGAGATTCGGTGTTGCCGTCGGTCCATTGATGTACGTCCGCCCTGCGCCACATTCGCCCTGCAGAGCCGCGTGTTGCCAACTGATCATTTCAAACTTACTTCTCGATCCAGTTCATGCTGAACGGGCCGACACCCTGGACCTGGATGACGGCACCTGACTTGCTCCAGCCGTAGTGAGGAGAGAGCGCGGGCATCACGGCGAAGCCGCCGGCCTTGATCTCGACGCCCGCGGTCTCATCCGGCTTGTCTCCCGAAGCCATGAAGATGCTTCCGGACAGGACCGTGATGGTCTCATCGCCCCGATGCCAGTGCGCCGGCGTCTTCATCCCGGGGGGGAGCCTCATCCACTGGATGAACATGCCCGGCTGGTCTGGGTCCCCGTAGATGTGCGCGACCTTCACGCTGGCCTCCGGCCCATCGGACCACTTCGCGTCGGCCTGCGCCAGGGTGGTGAGCGTGCGCGCGAGCAGCTTTATTCCCTTCGCCGCCAGGGCATCGGGCCCCGCCAGATACAACGCAACCCCGGCACACATCAGAATTCCTGCGGCCAAC
>JBBRLA010000479.1:0-6789 GCA_038231615.1 Polyangia bacterium
GAGGGAGACCATGGCGCCAGCCTGGACGGCCGTGCGGTGGAACATGTCCTGCATGAGGGGCGAGGCCTGGGCCAGGATGCCGATGCCGGCGGTGACGTTGATGAACAAGATGCCCCACAGGAGCCAGAACTGGGGGGTGCGCAGGGCCTGGTTGCGGGTCAGGCTGACCTCGGGCGAGCGCGATGACGCGGTGGCGGCGGTCGGGGCCGCCCAGCCCGGCGGGGCATAGCCTTTCGGGGGGCGAGCCAGGCTGGCCACTCGGGATGAAGTTCCTTGATGGGGCGGTTGAAGGTGCTCCAGGCGTAGACCGAGCCGATACACAGGTGGACGGCGATGGCGCCCGGAGGGATGAACCAGCGGCTGCGCATCATCGGGGCGCCGCCACCCACGAGGACGCCGCCACCCACGGGGACGCCGGCGACCGGGCCGGCCTGGGAAGTCGAAATCATGTTGCCTCCTGGGGACGGCCCACGGGGTCACCCCTGGACAAAGCGCCAACCGAAGCGGCCCTTGATGCACAGGTTGCCTTCGGTCACCGACGAGTCCGCCGGGGAAGTGACCTTGACGATCTTGCCGTCCTGGGCGTGCAGGGTCAGGGTGCAGCCGACGCCGCAGTAGGGGCAGATGGTGTCGGTCTGCTGCTGCCGGGAGGGATCCCAGGCGCCCGCCTGGCGCAGGTCGAATTCGCTGGTGAACATGAGGGCGCCGGTGGGGCACACGGCGATGCAGTTGCCGCAGTAGACGCAGGCCGATTCGGGCAGCGGGACGGCGAACTCGGTGGCAATGCGGGCGTCAAAGCCACGCCCGGCCACGGCGATGGCGAAGGTGTTTTGCGCGTCGCTGCCGCAGGCCTCGACGCACTTGTAGCAAAGGACGCACTTGGCGTAGTCGCGGAGGTACAGCTGATTGTCGATCTTCACCGGCTGGGCCACGGTGGACGCAGTGGTCCCATCGGGCCCGGCGTGGTGCCCCGGCCGGGCGGTGTCGCGCAGGCTTCCCCCAAACCCTGGCGGATGGGGCGCGGCGGCGGGGCCGAAGCGCGTGGGATCGGCGCCGTAACGGGCGATTTGCCGCTGCATCTCGGGGGCCGTGGAAAGGTCCACCGATGAGGCGAGAAGTTCCAGCACCAGGCGGCGGCTCAGGCGGACCCGTTCGGATTCGGCGTGGACCACCATCCCGGCCTCGGCCTTGCGCGAGCACGAGGGTACCAGGGTCCGAGAACCTTTCACCTCGACCACACACAGGCGGCAGACGTTCGCCGGGGTCAGGTTGGCCGCCCAGCACAGGGTGGGGACGTCGATGCCCAGGGCGTGGCACGCATCCAGCACCGTGGCCCCTTCGGGGACCTGCACCGGCTGACCGTCGATGCTCAGCTCGACTTTTCGGCGAATGGACACCAAGGGCATCATCGGGCGGCCTCCCCTTTTGCGCCGATCGCCTGGTGCCCGACCAGAGGCCCGATCAAATGATCGACAGCGGACTCGATGGCCGCGGAGGCGGTCTGTCCCAGGCCGCAGATCGAGGCGTCGCGCATCACCTGTCCCAACTCGGCCAGGCGGAGGCGCTCGTCGGCGACGGACCCCAGAGGGCGCCCGGCGGCCAGGCGGGCCACCAGTTCTTCCTGTCGCACCGTGCCCACGCGGCAGGGTACGCACTGTCCGCAGGACTCGTCGCGGAAGAAGCTGGCCAGGCGGGTGAGCAGGGGCATCATCGGCACCCCTTGGGGGACCACCAGCACCACGCCGGAGCCCAGGGAGGCGCCGATGCGCTTTGTGTCCTCGAAGGTCAAGGGTACGTCCAGCGCGTCGCCGCTGACGAAGGTGCCCGCGGCCCCGCCGAGCAGCACCGCCTGCACCGCCCGCCCGCCGGAAACTCCGCCGGCCTGTTCGATCAATTCTCGCAGGCGCACGCCGAAGGGCAGCTCGTAGAGGCCGGGGCGCACCACCGCGCCGGACAGGCAAAAGAGGCGCGTCCCGCAGGAGCCCTCGGTGCCCAGGGCGCGAAAGGCGGCGGCGCCGTGAAGCAGGATGTCCGGGACGTTGACCAGGGTCTCGACGTTGTTGATGACGGTGGGCTTGCCGAAGAGGCCGACCTCCACCGGGAAGGGCGGCTTGCTTTTCGGCTCGCCCCGAAGGCCCTCGATGGAGCTTATAAGGGCAGTCTCCTCGCCGCAGATGTAGGCCCCGCCGCCGCGGCGGATCTCGATGTCGAAGTGCAATCCCTGACGCAGAATGTCGGCGCCAAGGAGGCCGCGGGCGCGGGCCTGTGCCATGGCGTGGGCCAGGCGCTCGGCGCCCAGGGCATATTCGCCGCGGATGTACAGATAGCCGCGCTCGGCGCCTACCGCCAGGGCGCAGAGGGTCATGGACTCGACGACGGCGAAGGGGTCCTGCTCCATCAATACCCGGTCTTTGAAGGTGCCGGGCTCGGATTCGTCGGCGTTGCACACAATGTAGTGGGGGCGCGCGGGGGCACGGGCGACGGCCTCCCATTTGCGGCCCGTGGGAAAGGCAGCGCCGCCGCGGCCCAGGAGGCGAGACTCGGTGACCTCACGGAGAATCGCGGTGGGGCCCATCTCGAAGGCCCGGCGCAACGCCTGGTAGCCGCCATGGGCCCGGTAGTCATCGAGGCTCTCGGGGTCCACCTCGCCGACGCGGCGCAGAAGGCGCAAGCCAGGGCTGCCCGCCTGGGGCAAGGGCAGGTGCGGTGGATGATCGGGCAGGCCGCCGCGCAGGACATCCAGCGCCAGGCCCCCCAGGGGCCGCGGTTCATCTACAACCGAAACCGATCCACCCGGGCCCGGAAGCCGGGCGTCGCCTGCGGGGAGATGGGCGGATGCCCCCTGCCCTGCCTCCACGACGATCGACGAAAGCCGCAGTGCCCGTTCCTGGGGATGTTCACCGGCCACGGTGAGCAAGGCCACGGGGGCCTGCTCGCACAGACCCAGGCAGGGCGAGCGCAGCCAGACCGCCCCGTCTCGGGCCTCGCCCGCCGGTGCGAAGTTGCGGCACAGTTTTTCCGCCAGCCCCTCCGCCCCTGCCAGGTGACACGCAAGATCGTCACACAGGTGCAGCACCCGCGGCGGGCGTTCGGAAAGGGCCAGAAGGGCATAGAAGCTGGCCACCCCGTAGCCCTCCGCCGGGGGGACGCCAAGGCGTTCGCAGATGTGGCCCAGGGCCCCGGGGCTGATCCAGCCGCAGCGTCCCTGCACGGCCTGCAATGCCGGCAAAAGCAGGTGCCGCCGCCCACGGATTTGCCGCAGGCCGATGGGCGCCGGTCCCTCATCGCCGAGCACGGCGTCCACGGCGGCGCGCTCCTCATGGGTAGCCGGGGCCTGTATCGGGTGCAGGTCCATCTAGGGTGCGCCTCGCAGCGGGGCATCATTGCTGCCAAGCTTCAGCTTCTCGATGCGGATCGCCGCGGCCTTGAACTCGGCGGTGCCGCTCTTGGGGTCGACGGCGTCGATGGTCAAAAGGTTGCTGTCGACCTGGTCGGGGAAGTGCATCGCCATGAAAGCCAGGCCGGGGGGCAGCGCCCGGTCCAGCCGCACCGGGGCCGTCACTGCGCCACGTCGGGAACATACCCGCACGCGCTCGCCCTCGGCGACGTCGTAGCGGGCGGCGTCCTGCGGGGACAGGTCCAGGGTGGCCCGGCGGCGCAGGGGCGAGGTGTAGGCATCAGTCTGGACGCCGGTGTTGAAAGACTCCAGATGGCGGCCGGTGGTCAGGCGCAGGGGGAAGCGATCGTCCAGCGGGTCCACCGGGGGCGAGTCGGCGATGACGTGGAAGGGCGCGGGCGGACCTTTCAGCGGCTCCTCCCACAGGCGGCCGTGGAGAAATGGGGCGCCGGGACTCTCCTCGTCCGGGCACGGCCACTGGATGCCTTGCAGGCTTTCGAGTCTCGAATAGCTCATTCCGCCATGCATGGGGCTCAGGCAGCGCAGTTCGTCCCAGGCCTCTTTTGGGGTGGGATCGCCGATGTCGTGGCCCAGGCGCCGGGACAGGTCGCACAGGATGGCGATGTCGTCGCGGGGGCCCGCGGGGGGCGGCACGGCGCGGCGCACCCGCTGCACCCGGCGTTCGCTGCTGGTGACGGTGCCCTCGCTCTCGCACCAGCTGACGGTGGCGGGCAGCACCACGTCGGCCATCTCGGCGGTGCGGGTCAGGAAGATGTCCTGGACGATCAGGCACGGCAGCTTGCGCAAGAGGCCGCGGACGTGGCCCACGTCGGCCTCGGACTGCGCGGGGTTTTCGCCCAATACGTAGAGGGCGGTCAGCTCGCCGCGGTCCATGGCACGGATCATGTCGGAAAGGTGCCAGCCCGGCCACGGCGGCACGGGGACGCCCCAGGCGGCGTCGAAGGGGGCGCGCAGGGCCGCGTCGTCCACGTCCTGAAACCCCGGCAGCTTGTGAGGCAAGGCGCCCATGTCGCCGCCGCCCTGCACGTTGTTCTGTCCCCGCAGGGGAGAAAGGCCCGAACCCCAGCGGCCGACGTGGCCGGTCAAGAGGGCCAAGTTGATGAGCGAAAGGACGTTGTCCACCGCGTTGTGGTGCTCGGTGATGCCCAACGTCCAGCACAGCTGGGCGCGGTCGGCGCGGGCATAGTCCAGGGCGACTCGGCGGATGAGGTCCGCGGGGACGCCGGTGTCTTTTTCGGCCTGAACCAGATGGTAGGCGGCGGCGTCCTTTTCGAAGGCGGCGAAGCCGGCGGTGGCGCGGTCGATGAAGACGCGATTTTCCAGGCCCTCGGCGAGAATCACGTGGGCCATGGCGCGGGCCAGCTGGGTGTCGGCACCGACGTGGACCGGCAACCAGGCGTCAGCCCATTTCGCGCTGGCGGTCTGGCGCGGATCGACGACGTAGAGCCGGGCGCCCCGGCGCAGGGCCTTCAGAACGTGGTGGAAGAAGATCGGGTGGGTGTCGCGGGCGTTCGATCCCCACAAAAGGATGACGTCCGCCTCTTGCACCTCGCGGTACGAGGAGGTGCCCCCGCCCGCGCCAAATACCGTCGCCAGACCGACGACGCTGGGGGCGTGTCAAGTCCGGTTGCAGCTATCTATGTTGTTGCTGCCGACGGCCACCCGGGCAAATTTTTGGGCGATGTAATTCACCTCGTTGGTGGCCTTGGAGCAACTGAACATGCCGAAGGTGCGCGGGCCGTGTGCAGCGACCTGTGCGCGGATGCCGGCGGCGGCGCGGGACAGGGCCTCCTCCCAGGAGGCGGGGCGCAGGGCCCCGTGCTCTCGGACCAGCGGCTGGGTCAAGCGCGGCAGAGGTTGGGCTTTCATCGAGGTTCTCCTTTATGAAAGCTAGCACCGATCGACCCCTTGGGGGACGCCAAAAGGTCGCCCAGGAGATCCACGAAAATCTTCGGCCGCAGCACCCGGGCGGCGCCGATCCGCTCCAGGTGGGCCCCGGCGGCGATCACCGTGGCCTCGTCCCAGGCGTCGCCCAGGAGTTGCAGGCCGATGGGCAGGTCCTCGCCGCCTGCCGACTTCCGGCCCACGGGGGCGGTCAGCGCCGGCAGGCCGGTCAGGTTGCCGATGAAGTTGTAGCGCACCAGGGCCTCCAGCAGATCCACATCCAGCAGGCCGTCCATCTCGATTTCGGACAGGGACGGCGCCACCACGGCGGTGGTCGGCAGCGCCAGAAGGTCCACGCCAAGGAGCGCCCCCCGCACCTCGCGACACAGCCCGGCGCGCAGGCGCTGCGCATCGAGATAGGCCGTCGCCGGGAGCTGGGACAGGGCGGCCATGAGCAGGCGCAGGTCGGGGCCCACGCGGTCCTTGGGGGGCGAAAGGACGTGCATGGCTTCGAGGAACTCCAGGCCGATGACGATGTAGCCGATGGCAGGGGCATGCAGGCACAGCGGCAGATGCACCGAGACCAGCTCGGCGCCTTCTTCGCACAGGCGGTGAAGGGCCGCCATGCCGGCGTGGGCCACGTCGGCATCGCACAGGCGCCACAGGCTCTCGTCTACGCCGATGCGCAGGCCGGCGACGCCTCTGCCCAGGGCCCGGGTGAAGGCGGTGCGCTGCAAAGGGAGATCGGGGGGGGCCCAGGCGCTGGCCGGGTCGCCGGGATCGGGGCCGCAGGTGGCGCACAGGAAGGCGGCGAGATCGGCGACGCTGGCGCCCAGGGGGCCGAGGTGATCGAGCGTGCCGCCGAAGGGGTCGCCGGTGCGGGGCAGGCGGCCGAAGGTGGGCTTGAGGCCGAAGAGGCCGCACAGGGAGGCCGGGATGCGCACCGAGCCGCCGCCGTCGCTGCCCAGGGCCACGGGACACAGGCCGGTGGAGACGGCCACGGCGGAACCGGTGGACGATCCGCCCGCGGCGTGATGGTCGCCGTGGGGGTTTTTCGGCAGGGTGCGCTTGCCGTTGACGCCGACGGGGCTCATGCCGAATTCGGTCATCGGGGTCTGGAAGGCGACGACGGCGCCGGCCGCTCGCAGGCGGGCTACGACGACGGCGTCCTCTTGTGCCGGGGCGTCGGGGAAGAAATCGGTGCCCAGGCGCAGGGGCAGGCCGCGGATGGCGACTTCTTCCTTGATGGCGATGGGGATGCCGCACAGAGGGCCGGGGGCGTCGGACGGATTGGCGGCGGCGGCGCGGTAGCGGGCGGTGGCGGCGGCGGCCTCGGCTTCAGCGGTGGGGACCTGGTTAAGGACCGGAGAGCGCCGGGGCATTGTGGCCAGCTGGGCGCAGGCCGCGCGCAGGCTGCCAAGGACGGCGGTGGGGTCGGTGCGGCCGGCGCGGTAGGCCTCGGTCAGGGCGGCGGCGGGGCGGGGCCA
>JBBRLA010000480.1:0-6788 GCA_038231615.1 Polyangia bacterium
CACCTCGGGAGGGGTGTGCCCGAATGAGGGCTTACAGGCGAGATTATGTAATTTTCCATTCACATCGAACGGCATGAGAGAGGTGGGGAGTTATGGCGAGTGGCGATCGGTGCCGGCCTCCGCTGCCCTCGGCAGGGCAAACCCCCCGTTAGTTTTTCCTACCCGCTCCAGTTGGTGATGAGCCAGAAATAGTCGGGTATCAACTCCCCACTGCGTTCCATCACCACCAGCACGACCCGCCGCGCATGGGACCAGCTCTGGGCCTGGTAGCGCATCTCAGCGAGCCGTTGAACTGGGTCCGAATTGATGTTAGGTCTTCACCCATGACGCGTCTCCTTCGGGGAGTGGAATGCTTGGTGGAACAACATTCCTATCACTAGGAGAGCGACGCGTCATCTATTTTATTGCGATACGGTATTATTACCCCCGGTGAATAAGACGGGCTCATGGACTTCAGCAGTGCGCAAATCCTGTACACGCGCCAGATTTACCATCGCTGGCACTCCATCCTTTGGGCTTGAGGGCGATGCCGATGATGAAGCCGGTTCCGAAGAAATAACTCATCGAACCCTTGCACAATGCGCCGCGTGCGCTACCTTGAACCCGGGGCCGATCAGTCAATCAGCGCCGTCGACCACTTTCTCATTGAAAGGGAGGGCTTCATGTACCAGATCTGGCTGGGCTTCATCCTCTTCATCCTCTTTGTCCTCATCCTCAATACGAATGCACTTCACCGTCGGCCCAAGGATCCCTCGTTGAAGGCGCCCATGGCAGTCAGCGGTCTACGGAACGGGCTCAGGCTGCTCTTTGACATCGGGGCCTACCTGTGCAAGCCCTTCGATTCCGACCACCTCATCGAGACGCTGCGTCACAACGTCCGCTGATCCGCCCCTCGGGCCGCAGCGTCACTTCCAAACAGCATCTTTCCTTTTTGGCGAAAGCGAGTAGGGTGCCGGCCATGGCAAGCAGCGTTCGTGCGTTAGACCGAAGACCGCGGGGAGAGGTGGCAACATGATACCTAGATGAGTCGGTGGCATTCTGGTCGTGGAGAGCGATCTGGACTTCCAGCAGGGCCTGATCAAGCACCTGAACGAAAGTGGCTATGTCGCCCACGGGGTGGCCGACGTGATGCAAGCCCGTGAGATGCTGACAGAGATGGACCCATGCTCATCCTTCTCGGGCTGACCATCCCGGCGACGGAGGGTTGGCAGTTTTACAAAGAACAGCGACGTGACTCGCAGCTCGCGGCCATCCCGGTCATCGTGATGTCGGCGGATCCCCACTTGAGAAGCCAGGCCCTGGAAATCAAGGCCGACGGGTGGCTGGCCAAGCCGGTCAAGTTGGACGTGCTTTTCGATTTGATCGAACTCTACGGCAACCCTCCTGGCTACGACGGCCATGACCCGCCGGCATTTCCCGCCGATGCGGCGGGTCAACGCAAGGTCTGGAATGGCCTGCAGCTCGCTGGGAAGCAGATTCTACTTGTCGAGGATGATGAAATCGTCGCCAGCATGATTGCGGAGTTTTTGCACGAAAATGGCTGCCTGGTACGGCGGGCAAGCACAGGGGAACAGGCGATCAAGCTTCTAACCCGTCCCAAGGAGACGCTTGAGACGTCCGATGATGTGGTCCTTCTTGATCTCGGCCTGCCCGACATGAGTGGCGGAGATGTTGTCCGGCGGCTGCATGCGTCGGTGCAGCCGGTACCACCACTGATTGTAATGTCTGCGTTGCCTGGTGACCGCCTGCAGAGCGAGGCCAGCTCCATGGAGGCCACTGCTGTGCTACGCAAACCCTTCCAAGTCGCTGAGCTGTCGTCGCTGCTGGCGGCCGTGATGGCACCCTCGTAGTCAGCCGGGCAAGGTCAGACCACGATCTTCATCCGCCCCCCGCACTTCTCGCATCTGAGTGCGTCCCGCCCAACCGCCGCCCGGGGTCGTCATGGCGGTCGGCTCTGCCGGGGGCGGGCACCACGACCACCGGTACCGGGCTGCGCCGGCACAGGTGCTCGGCGACGCTGCCGAGCAGGGCCCGCATCACTGCGCCCCGTCCGTGGCTGCCGACCACGACCAGATCGGGGCCCAACTCGTGGACGATCTGAAGCAGGCCGGAGACCGTGCTGTCGGTGCGCACGTGCAGCCGCACGGGGGCCCGCTCCCCCACCGTTCGGGCTGCCATTTCCCGGAGCTCCTTCTGGGCCCAGGTAACGGCGGCGACCTCGTCCGGGGGATCCAGCATCACCTCCGGGGTGGTGATGATGGGGGTATGGTGGATGTGGACCAGGTCCAGCCTCGCCCCTACGGCCTCGGCCAGGCGGACTGCGTAGCCCAGCGCGAGCTCGGCGCTGGGGCTGAAGTCGATCCCGACCAGGATGCTGCCAAAGCTACCCGTCATCATGCGCCTCCGGGCTCGATGGGTTTACCGCAGAACATAGTTTCCTCCTCGAATCTCGCTGCCGACAGCCTCTGCATACACCGCCAGCGATCCAGAGTAAACATCTTCTCTCCGGACCAGAGCGGCACGCCCTGGCTGCCCGGGGCGGCATGGCGTGGCTGGGGCGAACCCTACCATATGTCCTACGCCGAGTACGTGACGAACCAGCACCGGCGGAAGGACGCCGCGGTTTACGCTGTCCGCGACACCGTGGGCAAGGTCGAGGACTATCAGAAGCTGCACGCATCGTGGATCAGCGGCCTCAAGCTTCACGCGCGACCCTGCCACTGGCTGAGTTCGCCGCCGTGGTCCTTGCGGATGTCGGGACGCCTCGACAGCCGTTCAACCGCTCGGAACCAAGGCCGAATTACTTCTTTCGCGGCCTTGACCAAAGGGTTCTTTAAGTCTATTTAAATACTCAAGGTAGATAGATTCCCAGAAATTGAACTGCCAACTATGATCGGTACGAAGTCGATCAGATTTCCACCTGGAGACGTGGATCGAACATCTGGCTGTCGTGATATCGCCCGCAGGGCCGGTTGCCCTGGCGCGAGCGGCACCACGGTGACCGTCCCTCCTGCCACATTCTATCGTGTGCGTGAAGGACGGTGAACTCCGAGCGCCCCGGAGACTGCCGAAGGGTCAAGGAACCGAGGACAAATGCAGATCCTTGTCATCGAGGGAAATGATGCCATCTGTGCGTCGCTATGCGACGTGCTGTGCGGCGAGGGCTATGAGGTCTCCAGCACGGATAACAGCCTGGAGGCCATCAGGCTGGAGGCCCTCCCTGCCTGGATCCTTCTGGACCTCGTCATGCCCATGCTGAGCGGGTGGGAGTTCCGCGTGCAACAGCTCCTGGATCCGCGGACCGCGTCCATTCCCGTGGCAGCAATGATCGAGGGTGCGGGCCCCCGCACCAAAGCAACCTGGGCGATGTTTCAGGACTGGCTGAGCACGCCCATCAGTTGGAAGCGGCTCTTCCAGGTGGTCCATCGGTACTGCGGCGATCTCTGGCTTCCCTCCCCGCTGCCACCGAGACTCGGCGCCGTCGACAAGAGCGCCTGTCCCCTGGCAAGCGGCCTGCTGGTGGGTATCGATCGATAGCTGGATGAATCGTGATCCTCAGGTCAGCGACGTTGCAGAGGAACTGGTGGTGCTGAGGCGAGAGATGGCCCAGTTGCTGGAGAAGGCGGAGAAGGCGGAGAAGGCCGGCGTGCTGAATGAACGGGCTCTATCGCTGTGCGATCGCCCATGATGAGTTCGCCGGTACGTGAGGGCACCCAATGCGCTGCGGGCGCGGTTGGGACCTGACAGGTAGCAAGGACACACGGTTCGCTCGACAGCATCGATCTTGAACCTGGCTGTGCAAAATATGCGCTTGCGCACCATCAAGGGTGTGGGCACTCTCTTGCTCGCCCATGCCCCACCCAATCGTTCCTTACCATCTTGCTCCCGGACCCATCCATGCCACGGATGGAGGGACCGTCCCTGGCCGCATGCCTCGACGGCTACCTCCAGGACCGCGGGATCGGCCCATGAGCAACGCGGACGACCAGGATCTGATCCGCGCGCAGCGGGACGTCAACGAGAAGCTCGTCCTGGCCACGCTGAAGGCGCGAGAGGACGCCGAGGCATCCGCGGGACAGGTGATCGATCTGCGGAAGTCCGAGGGCGAGCTGCGGGCCATGGCGGAGTTACGGGAGGAGTTCCTGGGCGTCGTCAGTCATGACCTGCGCAACCCGCTGTGGACGATCCAGATGGCGTCCCATCTCCTGCTGAAGCGAGACGACGACGCCCAAGCCGTCCACCGGCTGGCCAGCCGGATCATGGACAGCGCGAAGCGCATGGAACGCATGATCGCCCAGCTCCTGACTTTTACCAGCGTCCGGCTGGGCAGCGGCATCGCCCTGCAGGTGGCGCCCGCCGATCTGCGGGCGCTTTGTGAGAGCGTCATCGCCGAGCTGGCCCTGCGCGCGTCGAGTCAGCCGAGTTGTGAGTTCATCGGCGACCTCCACGGCACATGGGACGCCGACCGCCTGATGGAGGTGATCTCGAACATCGCGGGGAACGCGATCGAGCACGCCGCACCGGGGACGCCCATCCGCGTGCGCGCGTGGCCGGAAGGAGCCGGGACACAGGTGGCGGTGGAGATCAGCAATCAGGGGGCCTGCATTCCCGTGGACGTGCTTCCCTACATCTTCCTGGCTTTCCACCAGGGACGGCAATCGAAGCATTCGAAGGTCGGCAACGTGGGGCTGGGACTTTATATCGCGAAAAACATCGTGCTCGGCCACGGGGGCACCCTGGATGTGGAGTCGGCGAACGAGACGACGGCGTTCACGCTGCGCCTGCCACGCGTCTCGATGCCGCAAAGCCCGGCAGCGATCTGACCTCGCGGCGATTCAGCAGGCGGTCACCGCGGAGTTCGGAAGGATTCTCGCCCCCAGATACCGGAGCAATGCTTGCTCTTCGTGCCGCGAAGCGCATGCTTCGGACGCAAGGCCAGAAAGAGGGCCTCATGACGGAGTCATCCATCAAGGGACGGTCGGGCGGTCTTACCCCTGATCTATCGGAGGGAGACGGAGGCTTGCGCAGACGAACGCGGCCCGATCCTGTACTGCCGAGTTGTCTGGGGCGGCGACGCGCGGGCAGACCTGGGTAGGGCTCAGATCCCACTGGGATCTCCGTCCATGCCGCAAATTGTCGATCAGCGGAAGGTGTCAACAAGTTTGAGACAGCCGATCAGCGATATTTATGAGGGAAGCGGCGGCTTGGTAGTCGGCGTCGCTTCTGGGGTCGCCTCCGGTTCTGGCAGATTGATGTGAACGCGCGTGGGAGGCAGCTCGACGAGCTGCGCCAGGGCAGGGAGCTACGCCAGGCCCTCGACCTGCCGGCGGCCTGGTCGAGTTGCGCCAGACCTGCCCAGGGAGCTGCGCTACCGCGGCGGCCTGGACGAGCTGCGCAGGGCCTCGACCTGCCGGCGGCCTGGACGAGCTGCGCCAGGGCGATTGCTCGCACGCCATCGGGTCAGATATAATGCGGCCTGATCGAACTCCTTCAGCGGGCATGGAGCATCCTTATGAGGGGTCTTCTGTACAAACATATTGATGGTCACCCGGATCAGGTTCTGTCAGACCTCACGCGTGTCATCTCCGAGCATACGCGGCGCGATCGGGCGGCGAGATACAAGATCGGAATCACCAGCAAGCCCGAGAGAAGACACAAGCATAAATGGTACTCGCGTTACCACGAGATGATCGTCGTCTACAGAAGCGATCGGCGGGATCACGTGGAATCGCTAGAGCGGTATTTCATTGATTATTTTTGGGAAGAAAAATCCCTCGCTAACGAGCGAGCGGGCGGGGCGGGGCGAAAGGGGCCTCCTCCTTACTTCCTCTACATTGTTGTGCGGCAGCCCAATCAGACATGGCTTGCAATTCGAAGGTTTTTCGCGAGGCTCTTTGGATGAGGATGCCGCACTTGTCTCAGCTCGGGAAGCGCGGGGCCTGACCAGGAAGGCGCTGGGGGCCACTGCGCAGGTCTCAGGGCAAGGCGTGGCCAACATCGAGGACGGCCGCTCCGTCCCTTCGGTGGCCACGCTGGTCGAGCTACGCCAGGGCGAGGAGCTGATCGCCAGGGCCTCGACCTGCTCCGGCCTGGTCGAGCCTCGACGTCCTCGACCTGCCCCGGCCTGGTCGAGCTACGCCAGGGCGAGGAGCTGCGCCACCGCGGCGGCCTGGACGAGCTGCGCCAGGGCGGGGAGCTGCGCCAGGGCCTCGACCTGCCGGCGGCCTGGTTGAGCTGCACCAGGGCGAGGAGCTGCGCCACCGCGGCGTCCTGGTCGAGCTGCGTCGACCTGCCAGGGCGGGGAGCTGCGCCACTGCGGCGGCCTAGTCGAGCTGCGCCAGGGCGGGGATCTTTGTATTCGCGCTGCGCAACCCCAAGGTATGGGAAAACATCCAGAGCCGGGTCGGTTCGGTACACGGGCGCAGGTGGAGCGAGGTGGCGGCGCTGGATGTGGCTGAAGCCATTTTGGGCATGAGCCGCTCGACGGTACCGGCGTATCGGAACAGCTCGGTCAAAGTGAAGATCCGGCCGCTGCGCTGCGAGCACGGCGGGTACACGCGGGGGATGGTGTAGGCCGGTCTTTGACAATCGACCTCAGTACGCGGCGAGGTGATCGCCGGTCAGGGGCTGCACGCGCTCCGCGGGCAGGCCGTTGCGCAGCACCCGCTGAAAGACCGCCGGCAGGCTCCCCGCGTGGGCGATGAGGGGGCCATCGGCAAGCTGGAAGTGCAGGTGCGGCTCGGTGGAGTTTCCCGAGTTGCCGCAGCGGGCCACCCCCTGCCCGCGAC
>JBBRLA010000481.1:0-6763 GCA_038231615.1 Polyangia bacterium
CCGCCGATCCCCACAGGAGCAGGGCAACGGTCGTCGCCACCGTGGCCACCGCGATCAATCGAGCACGCATCACAGAGCGGCGAATCAACATGGTTACCTCGCAGAGCGCCAAAGCCCGAGAATACGATCCTATCGAAAGATTAGTAAGCCGATATGCAAAATTTGCCAAGTACTACTTCATGCGGAGGAATTCGTTTGCCGACCTCGTCGGCGAAAAGGCGATCGCCGGGATGGCGTGATGCCGGGCCTGCGGGCGTGGGGGCCGGCAGGCCTATGGTGCCCGTGCGTGCTAAGGTGCTGACACCTATGCGCATCGCCCACCTTTCCGACGTGCACCCCCTGGAACTGACGGGGGTATCGCCCCTCCGGTTCTTCAACAAGCGGCTGGCGGGGGGGTTGAACCTGCTGACCCGGCGTCGCAATCGCCACCCGCTGCGGCTCCTGGATGCCCTGTGCGACGACATCAACCGGGCGGCGCCGGATCAGGTGGTGGTCACCGGGGACCTCTCCAACCTGTCCTTCCCTTCGGAACTCTTGCGGGCACGGCAGTCGCTGGAGCGACTGCACCTGCCCCCGCGGGACATCACCGCCATCCCGGGCAACCACGATGTCTATGTCTGGGAGGCCTTCCGGGCCAAGCACTTCGAGCACTGCCTTTCGCCCTACTGCCTGCCCGATGACGCCCCCTTTGGGACGCAGCCGAGCTTCCCCTTCTTCCGGTTGCGCGGCGAGGTGGCGATCGTCGCCAGCAACAGCGCCCTGCCCTCTCCGCCACCGCTGGCCGATGGCTGGCTGGGGCGCCGGCAGATCCACGCCATCGAGCAGCTCCTTTCGGCGCTGCGAGGCAAGTTCCGCGTGCTGCTGGTGCACCACCCGCCGGTGCCTCATCCCCATGACTTCCTGCGCGGCCTGCGCGACCGGGGGGCGCTGCGGCAAGCGCTTTTGCGCGCGGGCTGCGAGTTGGTGCTGCACGGCCACGAGCACCGGGACATGCGAGGGACGATCGAAGGGCGGGACGGACCGATCCCGGTCATCGGGGTGGGTTCGGGGACGTTTGACGACCCGCGACGAGACCGGCGGGCGCGCTACAACATCTACACCATCGAGGACGGCAGGTTAGCGGGGGTCGAGACCCGGATTCACGACGCGGATGCCGATCGCTTCACTCCGCAGTAGACTTTATCTTCAAAGAATGTGAAACAGCGAAATTCGACAGGTGATGGGCGATGTGGCCTTCTTCATCGGATATGTCTTCAAACGCAGGCGCAGATGCCGCGCCCAATCCTATGAAAACAGGGACACGATCGGTTGCTGGGCGGCCCACGCATTCGGCCACCGAGGGGGCTGCCGTGCGGCCCACACGGACGGTCGCCGGGGATGCTCCCGGGCGGTCCACACGAACGGTCGCCGGGGATGCTCCCGGGCGGCCCACCGGCGGGGCTGCCCGGGGGCTGCTCACACGACGCTGGCTTGCCGTGGCCGCTCCCCTGCTGCTCATCGCCGTCGCCATCCTGATTCGCCTGCCCCTGCTGGCCGCCCCGCTCACCTTCTCCAGCGACATCTGGCGGCAGGCGGACACCGCGGCAATTGCGCGGCACTTCCTGCACAACGGGTTCCGGCTCTTCTACCCGCAGATCGACTGGGGCGGCACCGGGCCGGGCTACGTCGAGACCGAGATGCAGCTCTACCCCTTCCTGGTAGCGCTGTGCTACCGGGTGTTCGGGGAGCACCTGATCATCGGGCGGATCGTCTCGCTGCTCTTCGCGGTGCCGACAATGGCCCTGCTCTACCTGCTGGCCAAGCGGCTCCTGGGGACGCTGCCGGCGCTGGGGGCGCTGCTCTTCTTCGCCATCTCGCCGCTTTATGTGCGCTACAGCGTGGCCTTCATGCCCGAATCCACGGTGCTCTGTTTCTATCTGGGGGCGCTGTGGTGCTTCACCCGCTGGATTAATGAACCGGGAAAACCGCGGCTGCGCTGGCTGTTGGGCGCGGCGCTGTGCACAGCGCTGGCGGCGCTGGTGAAGCCAACGTCGCTGCACATCGGGCTGGTCTTCCTGGTGCTCTTGCAGCGGCACTTCGGCCGACGGTGGCTGCGGCGGTGGGACGTGTGGCTCTTCGGGGCGATCAGCCTGGTGCCGGCGGTGTTCTTCTTTCATCACGCCAGAGGGCTTTACCTGACGTATGGCAACACCTTCGGGCTCTTTTCGGGAGGAGACAGCAAGTTCGGCGGGTTGCACGACTGGCTGAGACCGGGGTTCTATTTGTCGCTGGGGCAGCTCGAACGGGCGTGGGTCTTCACCAACGTGGGGGCGCTGCTCTTCGCCGCCGGAGCGGCGGTGGCGGTGCGGCGGCGGCACCCGGAGCTGCTCTTAGCGGGTCTGGGGTCGATCGGAATCTATTACCTGATCGTGGCGCGCTACGCACAGGCGAAATGGGGCATCCAGTATCACGTGTACATGCTGCCCTACGCCGCGCTGGGGGTGGGGGTGGCGTTCTCGTGGCTGGCGGACCACACCAGCCGGCTGGCCGGGGTGGTGCTGGCGCTTTTGGCGCTGGGCGGGATTGGCGGGAAGGCCTCGAACTTGTACGCGGAGATGCGCTACCCGGAGCCGGCGCCGCTGCTCGCCTGCGCGGAGCAGGTGGCGCGGATCGTGCCGGCGGATGCGCCGATCATCGTCAGCACCACCAGCAGGAGCCGGGAAGGCGGGGTGCTGAACAACTACCAGGAGCCGGTGATCTTCTTCTACAGCGACCGCCACGGCTTCAGCCTGCCGGCGGATCGGCTGGCCCCGGAACAGGTCGAGCGGCTGCACCAGGCCGGGGGGCGTTATCTGGTCATGACCAGCGAGAAGCTCTACCGGGAGAACCCGGAGTTCGCGGCCTACCTGGAGGCCCATGGAGAGCAGCTTGGTGAAGGGGTGGCGGCGGGCTGCGGGGTATATCGTCTGGCGTACTGAAGTTCCGGGGCCTTACGCTCCAAGCGCACTCGCTCCTGGACGCAGCGGGCGTCAGGACCGGACTGGCCCGTGTCCCGGGCCTGTGGTAGCTTCAGACTCATGGACTACGGGAAGTCGCCCCCTATGATGATGGCCCCGGGGGCCTCGTCGCAGACGCCGATGTACCTGCCGGGCCAGGGCGATGGCGGCCGGCCCGGCCTGGACGAGCACATCGCCCCCGTTGAGGATGAGCGGCGCATCGAGATCATCGAGGGAAAAGAATACTCCACCATGTCCGGGGGCGGCCCGGGGCATTCGCGGCCCCAGGCCCGTCTGGCCGCGGTGCTGGTCGCCGTCGCCGCCGAGGGTTACACGGCGCACACCGAGCTGCTCACCCGCCACGATGTCCAGTCCGATTTCGCCACCGATGCCTGCCTGCTGCGTGAGGGTACCGACCCGGCGACAAAGGACCGCTACCTGGAAGAGATGGCCTTCGAGATCGCCAACGAGCAGAGCCTGGGCAACCTGAAGAAGAAGGCGCAGCTCCTGTCGGGGCGGGGGGTGCGGCGGGTCTTCGGCATCCTGGCCAAGAAGCGGCAGGTGCTGGAGTGGTCGGTGCCGCGGGCCGATTTCGTCTTTTTGCGGGGCGACGAGGAGATCAGCGACCCCTGCCTGGCGATGCCCCTTCTGGTCAAGGCGCTGGTGGACGCGGCGACGGCGGAGTTGGCGACGCTCAAGGGGCTGCTCAACCGGAAGAACCCGGAGCTTCTGGAACTGGCGCTGGAGGTGCTGCAACACAAGGGGGCGCTGTCCGCAATCGAGGCCCGGGCCTATCGCAAGGGCGAGGGCAAGGGTCAGCGGGCGGGACGGGCGGAGGGGCTGAAGGAGGGACTGAAGGAAGGCGAGGACAAGGGACGCCGGGCAGAACTGCGCAATGCCATCCGGGGCCTGTGCGGGGTCCTTTACATCGACCTGTCGGCGTCTCGACGGGCCGCCCTGTCGCGGATGGACCTTGACGCTTTGCGGATGCATCAGGCGTACCTTCAGGATCAGCGCCGCTGGCCGGCGACATCCGCGAGAAAAGCCGGGGGCGTTATCTGGTCGTGACCAGCGGGAAGCTCTACCGGGAGAACCCGGAGTTAGGGGAAGCGGCAGTGGCTCGGATCTGGCGAGGGGCGGGGAAGGGCAACCTCCGCTGGCGACTAGACTCCCTGAGTCCCTTGCGCCGCCCCTTGGCCAGCGGCCTCGCCGCCGTTTTGGCTTCCTTTCTGAGGGCTAGAGCGGCCAGTCCCGCTTTGCCTTGATCTGGTCTCGCAGGGACCGCAGTTCGGCCAAACTCAGTACGGCGAGCTGCCTGTGCCGCTCCGCCGTCATCTCGATTCCCAGAAAGTCGCAGAAATCGCCGATCGCCGTGCGGAGTTCCTGTTCTGCGCCGCGCTTTTCGGCCAGGCTTAGCCCTCCACGAAAGTCCTGCTCCGCCATCTTCTCCCTCTCATACTCTGTCCACTCCTCCGAGGACAGGTTAGCCACCCGCGCCACCTCCAGCGCTCGCGCCCAGGGGCCCTCCGAAAGCTCCTCGGGCACCCGTAAAAGGCTCGGGGCCGAGCGGAAGAAATGCGCCCACTTGTCTACCACCGTCAGCGGCTTGCGCCCCGCCGCGTACTTGGGCAGTTCCAAAAAGGCGTAGCGCACCTCGGGTAACCCCGGCTGGCCGCTGTGCGCCTCGGTCATCTGCCACTGGCTGAGCATCGGCACGCGCTGCGCCCCCGCCTCCGTCCGCTGATCCCAGAGCACGAAATCGCAGATGGTGACTGCGACGACGTCGTTGAGCTTGAGATAGTCCTGTCCCACACCGAGCTGCGTGCTGTACGCCTTACAGGCGTTGTAGACCACGCGCTTCTGAAACCCCTCGACCTCGATGACCTGCATCTCCACCACGTATCGGGTCCCCTGTGCGTCCAGGCACTTGACGTCCAGGATGGAGAGCTTGAGGTCCTTGCGGGGCGGAAGTTGCTCCAGCGACAGATAATCCAGGTCAACGATGCGGTGCGCCGGATCCAGTTCGAGGAGCGCGTTGAGCAGATCGATGAGCAGGTCCTTGTGGGCTGGCTGGCCGAATATCTTCTTGAAGATGATGTCTGTCTTGGGGTCGGCGAAGACCGGACGCATCCTCGCAAGCTAGCACCTCCTGAACGGTCGTCAAGGGTTTAGGACTGCCAAAGCAGCTTTTTGATGAAGCCGATTGTCCTCGACAGAAAGATGGGGGCTAAAACCTCCATCCGGATCCGTTCCATCTTTCAGCGACGCCACACATCGCCCGACGTGAGGGTCGGACCTGGGGCAAAGGTAGCAGTATCCCTTATGGCGGGAGGCGCTCGTCGATGGTGGGGAGTGTGCCGGCGTAGTCCACGCTCAGCGTGCCATCGGGTGCGCGGCACAGGGGGCGGTGGAGCAGCGGCGTGGGCGCCGGGCCGTTGAGCACGGAGCCATCGATGTGGAAGCGCGACCCGTGGCATGGACAATCGAAGGTCAGGTCCGTCTCGTTGAACTTGACGTAGCAGCCTTTGTGGGTGCAGTTGATCGAGATTGCCATCAGCCCCTTGCTGTCGCGAACGATATAGGTGGCGCGGGTGGGGTCGCCGTAGGAGGTCAGGAAGGCCTGGTTCTCTTGCAGGTTCTCGGCCTGGTCCTGGACGGTGCGCCCGCCGCAGGACGAGGCCTGGATCAGGTCCGGGTTCGCGGCGCCGGTCAGGTCCGGTGGGGTGGCGCTTTTGCCCAGGTCGGGTTGCGCCGGGTTCTTAGGGCGGTAGGGGTAAAAGGGACTGCCATCGCCGCAGCCGCTTGCGCTTGCGCCTGCCAGCAGGCCCATCTTGGTCAGAAATAATCTCCTGCTGAACATGCTCGATCTCCTAGTTGCGTGAGGGAACGAAAAGGACCGCCACCGCCCCGCCCAGCAGCAGCGCCGACAAGGCGTAGCTCAGGCCGAGCCCCGGGGTCAGGTAATAGGTGCAGTCGGCGTAGGCCGCCCCGCCATAGCTGCACGCCCCTGAGTCCCGGCCATTCAGTGCCGACAGGGTGATGGCGCTGGTCAGGGCCACCACGGAGAGCCCGGACAGCGCCCCCGCACCGATCCGCCGCCCCAGGGAAAGCCTGCGGAAGAACGAGGGGTCTTCGCGGAAGCGCAGCAGGACTTCCATCTGCTCCCCCTCGGAAAGGACCACCTCGCGGCGCAGGCTGCGTCGGGCCGATGTGGCCTCGATGCGGTGGCGGCCCGGGTCGAGCTGCATCGAGAGGGACAGGGGCGACATGTCGTCCACCCGCACGCTGGCCCCGGGCTCATCGGTGCGGACCACCACCCGCGCGGCCTGCGCCCGCAGCCGATTTTGCAGGGCCAGGAGGTCTTGTCGCGGGTCGATGGCACGCGGCGCCTGCGGCGCTTCACGAGCCATCAGGGGCTCCGGGGGCGGGCCGAGCTGCTCGTCGTAGCGCGCCAGCAGGAGCAGGCCGAGCAGGGGCTGGCGTAGCTCCAGGTGCAGCTCGGCCATCGGCCAAAGTAAAAGCGAGGTGGGGTAGTACTGGTAGGCCTCCTGATATCGTTGTAGCGCCTCGGTCTTGCGCCCGCCCTTGTGCAATTCCTCGGCGGCGCCGGTCAACTCGCGCAGGCGGAAAAGGGCCGTGTCGTCGTCGGGCAGGAAGACCGCCGCTGCGGGCCCGGGCTCGCCGGGCGCGGACAGATTGATGGGTGGCGGCAGGTTTGCCCTTGGCGGCAGGTTTGCGCTCGGCTGCTGGTTTGCGCTCGGCGTCTGCTGGGCGGCAGCCAAGGGCAA
>JBBRLA010000482.1:0-6759 GCA_038231615.1 Polyangia bacterium
CGCATTCACAAAAGGGGAGGACAATGGTTCACACGCGCCCTTGGGTCAGGCCCCCAGCTTGCGCCGGACCGCCTCGCTGACCCGCTTGCCGTCCGCCGGCTTCCCCATGGCCTTCAGTGCGGCCTGCGCCCCCTTCATCACCTTGCCCATGTCCTTGACCGAGGTGCAGCCGGTCTCCCGCATCGCCTGATCCACCGCCGCGGCGATCTCCTCGTCGCCGGCCTCTGCCGGCAGGTAGACCCGCAGGATCGCGATCTCTTTTCGTTCCTGCTCGACCAGGTCCTGCCGCCCCCCCTTGCCGAACTGATCGATCGAGTCCTCCCGCTGCTTCACCATCCCCTGGAGCACCCGCAACACCTCGTCCTCGCCAAGGGGTGCCTTCTTCTCGATCTCCTTGTTGGTCAGGGCCGTCTTGGCCATACGCAAGACGCTGGTGCGCAGCTCCTCCCGGGCCCTCATTGCCGCCGTCAGGTCCTGCGCCATCCGCTCCATCAGTGTCGCCATCTCAAGAGCATACGGGGCGACGGTCGCCGCCGCAAGCAACGACCGCCCCCCATCGGGCCGCCGCTACTTCAGCGTTACTTGGCGGCCGCGTCCTTGTTCAGCAGCTCGACGTCGATGATGATGGTCACTTCATCGCCGACCGCCACGCCGCCGGTCTCCAGCGCCTTGTTCCACACCAGGCCGAAGTCCTTGCGGCTGATCTTGGTGGTGGCCGACGCACCGCTCTTGGTGTTGCCATAGGGGTCCTTGGATGCCTTGGCCGGCCCCTCGACGTTCAGCACCACCTCCTTGGTCACCCCGTGGAGGGTCAGGTCGCCGGTGACTTTGAGCTTGTTCGTCCCGGCCTTGGCCACCTTCTTGGACTTGAAGGTGAGGGTCGGGAACTTGGCCACGTCGAAGAATTCGGCGCTTTTCAGGTGCTGGTCGCGCTTTTCTTCGCGCGTGTTCACCGTGGTGGCGTCGATGGTGGCCTCCACCGTCGACTTGGTGATGTCCTTGTCGTCCAGGTTCACCGAGCCGGTGACCTTGCCGAACTCCCCGCGGACGTTGGACACCATCAGGTGGCGCACCGAGAACTGCGCCGCGGAGTGGACCGGGTCGATCTCCCAGTTGGTGGCCCCGGCGAGGCCGGGCAGCGCTAAGGCGAACAAGGCGGTAACCATGGTGAGGGCGAGTCGTTTCATCGGAAGTTCTCCTGGTCTGGTTTTCTATGTCGGGTCAGAATGTATGCTTGATGAACTATCTTTGGGATCGATAAAAATCCCGCAGCCAGCGCAGCCCCCCTTCGACATCGTCGAAGTGCCCCGCCAGTTGCGCGTCGTGAAGTTGGCGCAAGAGCTGCCCCATCTCCGGTCCCGGCGGCATGCCCAGCGCGACCAGGTGCCGGCCCATCATGAGGGGCGGGGGCGGCTGCGGCTGGTTTACCGGGATAAGCGATGCCTGCTCCAGCAGCCATTGTCCCGACGGATATTCCCGGCGCAGCGCCTCGGGTGTGGTGCGGCCGAAGCTGTCGGCGCGGCCCAGGCGCACCAGCAGTTCCAGCGACACGTCGCCCAGGCGGGACACCAGGCGACGGATGCCCGCCCGGGAGGTGCCTTCTTCCATGAAGAAGTGCGGCGCCAGGTGATCGTGGACCAGGCGGCACACCGGCTCGATCAAACCCTCGTCCGGGGTCAGCCGGGACAGAAGGGCCCGCGTCGGCGCCACCCCTGCCACGTCGTGCCCCGGCGACCTCCAGCGCCCTTCGACGAACACCGTGCACAGGGGCTTGCCCAGATCGTGGCACAGCGCCGACCACATGAGCAGCCGGTCCTCCCGCGGGTCCAGGGTGCGCTCGCGGACCGCCTGGTCCACCACCATCAGCGTGTGAATCCATACATCGCCTTCGGGGTGCCACTTCGGGTTCTGCTGCACCCCGGGCAGCGTCAACAGCTCCGGCACCTGATGCAATGTGCCCCGGGCCCGCATCGCCTCCAGCCCCAGGGACGGACGCTCGCGGGTCAGCAGGATTTCCTCCAGCTCCTCGAAGATGCTCCGGTCGTCCTCTGGCTCTGGCTTTGGCTCTGGCTTTTGCGTCGAGGTCAAGTTTTGCCTTTACCCCTGCCTCATGCCCGGCGCCTCGCGCCCGGTGGCCGAGACGTATTCGTCGTAGTGCCCCCCGTAGACCCGCGGCCCACCGCTGCCCAGTTCCAGCACCCGCGTCGAGAGCGCCCGCAGGAAGGCGCGGTCGTGAGAGACAAAGAGCAGGGTCCCCTCATAATCCTTCAGGGCCTTCACCAGCGCCCGTTTGGTCATTATGTCCAGGTGGTTGGTCGGCTCGTCCAGCACCAGCAGGTTTGGCGCCGAGAAGAGGATCTTGGCCAGCGCCACCCGGGCCCGCTCGCCGCCGGAGAGCACCCGCACCGGCTTCTCCACGTCGTCCCCGTAAAAGCCGAAGGCCCCGCCCAGCGAACGCAGCACCCCTAGGCCCGCTGCGGGCGCATGTTCCTGAAGTTCCTCCAGCACCGTGCGGGATGCGTCGAGCTGCTCCATCTGGTGCTGGGCGAAGTAGCCCAGGGTCACCGACGCCCCCAGGGTCACCTCGCCCTCGTCCGGCGGCAGCACCCCGGCGATCATCTTGAGCAGGGTGGTCTTCCCGGCGCCGTTTTCGCCCATCACCGCCCAGCGTTCCCCGCGGCGCACCAAAAGGCCCAGGCCGTTGTGTACCGCCCGCGCGCCGTAGGACTTGCGCAGCCCGGCCACCTTCACCACGTCCTCGCCGGAGCGTGCCGGTTTGCGGAAGTCGAAGTTCTTCTCGATAAGGCGCCTGGGCGGCTCGACCCGCTCGATTTTTTCCAGCTTCTTCACCCGGCTCTGCACCTGCGACGCCTTGGCCGCCTGTGCACGGAACCGCTCGACGAAGCGCATCTCCTTGGCCAGCATCGCCTGCTGGCGCTCGTACTCCGCCTCGCGGCGCGTGGTCTCCAGGGCCCGGGCCTTCTCGTAAAAATCATAATCCCCGGTATAGCCGCGCACCTGCCCGCCGTCGATCTCGATGATCTTGCGCACCACCCGGTTCATCACGTCGCGGTCGTGGCACGTCATCACCACCGCGCCGGGGTAGTCGCGCAAAAACCCTTCCAGCCAGAGGATCGACTCGATGTCCAGGTAGTTGGTCGGCTCGTCCAGGAGCAGGGTATCGGGGCGGGACAAAAGGATGCGCGCCAGGGCGACCCGCATCTTCCACCCACCCGAAAGGTGGCCCACGTCGTCGGCCACCTGGTCTTGGGAAAGGCCCAGCCCGGCCAGGATGGAATGGGCCCGTGCCTCGACCTCGTAGCCGCCCAGTTCGTCGAAGCGCGCCTGCACCGCGCCGTAGCGGGCGATGGTCTGGTCAAGTTCGTCGGGATCGACGTCGGGGGCCGCCATGCGCTGCTCCAAGTAGTGCAGTTCCTCGCCCATCGTGGCGACCTCGCCGGCCCCGGCCACGGTCTCGGCCAGCACGGTCCTGCCCTGCATGTCGCCGACGTCCTGGCGGAAGTAGCCCAAAGTCAGCTTGCGCGGGCGCTCGACAGTGCCCTCATCGGCGACCTCTTCGCCGGTGATCAGGCGGAAGATGGTGGTCTTGCCCGAACCGTTGGGGCCGACCAGGCCGACCTTCTCGCCGGGGTTGACCTGAAAGGAGGCGTCCACGAAGAGCACCTGCCCGCCATACTGTTTGGTCACATGGGTGAAGGCGATCATCGCGAAAAACTCTCCAGTTCCTGCCAGCGAAGGTACAGACGCTCGACCGTGACGCGGGCCGCGTCGAGCGCCGCGACCAGGGCCGGGACGTCGGCCCCGCGGTCCTTGTAGATCGACGGGTCGGCCAACACCCCTTGTAGCTCGGTCACCTTGGCCTCGGCCGCGCCGATGACGGCCTCCATCCCGGCCAGTTCCTTCTGCTCGTGGTAGGTCCGGCGGCGGGCGGCGGATGGGGCGTTTTTGGACTGCCTGGCGTCCGTGTCGCTTTTGGCGTCGGGCTGGGCGGCCACGCGCTCTTTCTGCTGGCGCTCCAGATCGGTTTCTTCCTGCTGGCGTCGGGCCAGGTAGGTCGAGTAGTTGCCCTCATGAAACACCACGTTGCCCGCGCCCTGGAAGGCCAGGATGCCGGTGGCCACCCGATCGAGGAACCAGCGGTCGTGCGAGACAATGAGGGCGCAGCCGGGGAAGTCTTGCAGCGCCTCCTCCAGCACCCCCAGGGTGATCAGGTCCAGGTCGTGGGTGGGCTCGTCCAGCACCAGCACGTTGCCGCCGACGCGCAAGAGCTTGGCCAGTTGCACGCGGTTGCGTTCCCCGCCGGAAAGCGACCCCACGGGGGTGTCGGCGAAGCCGTCGGAGAAAAGCATCATGCGCAGGAAGGTCCGCACGTGTACCGGGCGGTCCCCCAGAAACACCTGCTCGTTGCCGTCGGCCACTTCTTCCAGCACGGTGCGCTCGTCGTGCAGGTCGGCGCGGCCCTGGTCCAAAAACGAGAAGCGGGTGTTCAGCCCGACCACCACCTGCCCCTCGTCGGGCTGGATGTGCCCGAGCAGGGTGCGCAAAAGGGTCGTCTTGCCGGCGCCGTTCTCGCCGACGATGCCAATGCGGTCGCCGCCCTTGACGATGAGGTCCAGGCCGGAGAAGAGTCGTTTTCCGCCCAACGACTTGCCCAGCCCCTTGAATTCGAGGATCGTCTTGCCCAGGCGCCCCCCGCCGGGCAGAGACAACTTCAACGCATCCGAGCCGGGCTGGCGCAGGCCGCCCTTGGGGCCGGCGGCGACGGCCTGGTCGAAGCGGTCGATGCGCGCCTGCTGCTTGGTGGCGCGGGCCTGGGGGCCGCGGCGGATCCAGTCGAGTTCGCGACGCACGAAGGAGGCGCGTTCGCGCTCGCGGTTGGCCTCGTTGTCCAGGCGCTCGGCCTGTTTTTCCAAAAAACGGGTGTAGCTGCCCTCGTAGGCGTAGATTTGGCCGCGGTCCAGTTCCAGGATGCGGGTGGCGACGCGGTCGAGGAAGTAGCGGTCGTGGGTGATGAGCAGAAGGGCCCCCGGCAGGGCCAACAGGCGTGCTTCCAGCCATTCGACGGTGCGGGCGTCCAGGTGGTTGGTCGGTTCGTCCAGGCACAGCACATCCGGCCGGGACAGGAGCGCGCGGGCCAGGGCCACGCGGCGGCGCTCGCCGATGGACACGTCCCCGACGCGGGCGGTGAAGGGGGGCAGGTGCAGGGAGGCGGCGATGCCGCGGATCTCATGCTCTTGGTCCCAGCCACCCAGGTGTGTCAGGCGCTCGTGCAGGGACGATTGTGCCAGCAGGGCGGCGTCGAGCCGGGGGCCGGAAAGGCCGCCGGGGACGGCGAGTTCTCGCTCCAGCGCGGCGAGTCGGGTGAGGGCGTCGCCCTGCCCGCGGAGGCCCTCGCGGACGACTTCGATGACGGTGCGCTCCGGGGGAAGGCGCGGCTCCTGGGGGACGTATTCCATGCTCAGGTCGCGGCGCCTGGTGATGAGGCCCTCGTCGGGGCCGGTGGCGTCCTTGGCCTTCTGGGTGCCTTCGTCGGCGCCCGCGGCGACGCCCAGGGCGATGAGAGAGAGCAGGGTGGACTTGCCCGATCCGTTGACGCCGAGCAGGCCGATGCGGTCGTGCTCGTGGACCGCCAAGGAGACGCCGGCGAGGACGTGGCGGGAGCCGAAGCTTTTTTCGACTCCCTGGACTGTGATGATGGCCGTCAAGGGGGCGACATTGTGACTCAAACGGCCGGGAAATGCCAGGGGGGGCCTGGAATCAACGGAGAATCGATTGCTGGATTCGCCGCCAGCGCTTGCCTGCGGGTGTATCGAAGGCCACTAGCTAGAGGCGGCCGGCGTGCAGTTCATCCCAGCAAACGGCGGGGGGCCTGGAGTCCGCCTGCGCAAGCAGGATCAAGGGAGCTAACGGACATGCGATATGCGCATCTTGACTGCGCATGCGGCGTGTGCATATAATTTGATCATGAGCACTTTCGACTACGATCGTTCCGCGCCTCGGAAGGCGACCAACCTCAGTATCAATGCGGATCTGCTGCGCATCGCGCGCGAATTGCAGCTCAACCTGTCGCGGGAGCTGGAGCAGCGATTGGAGGAGGTCGTCGCCAAGCAGCGTCGAAATCAGTGGCTGGAGGAAAACCGGCAAGCGATCGATGCCTACAACGAGCACATCGAGCGCCACGGCGTCTTCAGCGACGGTCTGCGGACCTTCTAAGGCAATGGCCCAGTTTGACGTCCACAAGAACCTGGCACCGTCGAAAAACAGGGTACCCTTCCTGCTCGATGTCCAGGCAGATCTACTCAAAGCCCTGGCCACCCGCGTCGTCATCCCACTGGTGAAGCCGGCGGAGGTCGGCAATCTGGTCGTCCGCCACCTGCATTTCGAGGTGGAGGTGGAAGGCCAGCGGCTCATCGCCCTCGGTTCGGAACTGGCCGCCATCCCGGCCAAGGCGCTGGGGATGTGCGTCACCAACCTCGCGTCCAAGCGGACGGAGATCGTGCGCGCGCTCGACGTCATCATCGGCGGCGTGTGAACTCCGGATCCGACGGCGATCTCTCCGGGGGAACGGGGGAACGGGGACAGGTTTCGGTATTTCGGTTGGGTGCAGGTCTTTTACGTCGACTGCCAGTCCGTCGTCGCACATGTGGCTGTCCGCGCACGTCGCGCGCCTGATTTGTCATATGCTCCTCCGACGAGGGGCCCTTCATGCTGCCTACATCTTGCTCAGGGCGGTTCATA
>JBBRLA010000483.1:0-6749 GCA_038231615.1 Polyangia bacterium
CGCTCAGGGGGCCCCTGATTCAGGTAGGCACCCGCGCCCGGTGCCAAGGTTGCCGTGACGGGTGACGGCGAGGTAAACTGCAAAAGATGCATACCGACCCCCAGCGCCTCGCCGGTCCCGTGGAGCGCATGCGTGCGCTGGTGCAACAACTCTGCTCGCCGAGCTGCGGCGGTCGCGCCCCGGGCACCCGCGAAGGCGAGGCGGCCCGGTCGGTGCTGATCGCGGCGCTTTCGCAGGCGGGCATCGCACCTTCGGGCCCGGTGGGCTATATCCAGCCGGTGCCGGGCTGTTCCGGGGCCAATCTCCTGGGCCAGGTGGCCCAGGCCCGCGGCGATCGCTATATCCTCATCGGCGCTCATTATGATCATTTGGGCTGGCATACGCCCAACCGGGAGGCCTACTGGGGCGCCGACGACAACGCCGCCGCGGTGGCCATCGCCATCGAGGTCGGCCGGGCCATCGCCGCCGCGCCCGCCGGCCTGTCCCGGCAGGTGCTGCTGTGCCTCTTCGACGGCGAGGAGCCGCCCTTCTTTCTGACCCGCGGGATGGGCTCGGAGCACTGGGCGCGCCACCCGACGGTGCCGCTGTCCAGCATCGACCTGATGATCTGCATGGACCTGGTGGGCCACGCCCTCGGGCAGGAGGGCCACCCGGCGACGCTGCGCCAGGCGCTTTTCGTGGTCGGGGCTGAAAAGAGCGCGGGGACGGCGGCGCTTTGCGATGGGATCGTAGTGCCGGGGGTGGCGCCGATGCGGCTGGGGATCAATCTTTTTCCGCCGCTCTCGGATTACCACCCGTTCCAACTCCGGCAGGTGCCGTTCCTCTTTTTGACCTGCGGGCGGTGGCGCCACTACCATCAGGTCACCGACACGCCGGACCGCCTGGATTACCCCAAAATGGCGGCCATCGCCTCGTGGGTCGAGGCGGTGGTGCGGGGCACGGCGAAAAGGCCTGAGCGGGTCGCCTATCTGCCGGATGGCCGGGACGATTCCCAGTCGCTGCACACGCTGTGGTCGGGACTCTCGCTGCTGGCGCCGTGGTCGAGCACCGGACGCGACGGGCTGAAGGGGGTCGAGAAGCTGATCCACTCGGTGCAGGGGCGCGACCTTTACCCGCGGGAGTTTGCGCAGGTGTTGCTGGTGCTGGCGCAGCTTGAGGGGCTGCTCTCGTAGCGGCGGTCAGTGCTTCCCGAAGCGGGCCCCCAGCACGGCGCCGAGCACCAGCATCAGCAGGAGCAGCACCGCGAAGAAGAGCCAGCGCCCCGGGGTGAGGATCGTCGACACCGGGGCCGCTGGGGCGCGGGCGGAGGCTGAGGCGGAGGCTGAGGCTGGCGGTGCGGCGTCCGGGGCGGGCTCCCTCGGGGGCGTGCGCGGCACAGAGGGATCGCGCCGCGCGTTCTCGGGTTCCCTGGGGGCCGGGGGCGGCGGCGGCGGCGGCTCGGGGGCGGCTGGCGCGGCTTCGCCAACGGCAGGCGTGGGCGCGGCTTCGCCAACGGCAGGTGCCGCAGCCGGCGCGGACGCTGGGGCCGGCTCGGCCGGGGTGGGGATCTCGTCGTCGATAGGACGTGTGCCGCCGGCCTCGCGCAAAGTCGCCACCAGGGACCACCAGCCAAGGAGCAGCCGGGCGCAGCGGTCGCAGGTCTCGGCGTGGGACTGGAATCGCTCCATTTCGGCCTGTGGGAGCAGGTCCCGCACGGCGTCGGCCCAGCAGCGCCCCAGGGCCGGCTGGGTGCACGGGGTGGAGGCGGGGGCTGGCAGGTGCTCGTAGGCGGCGCGGGCACGCTGGAAAAGGATGGCGGTGGCCTCTTCGGGCAGGTCCACCGGCAGGCCCAGCCCGAGCCGCGCCAGCGCGTCTGCGCCAAGCGGGGCACCCGACACCAGGAGCAGGTGGGCCAGGGACAGAAGGCTCAGGGTGGGGGCACGCCGGGGGTCCATCTCCCGGTGCACTGCGCGCAGCAGCCCCAAAAGGTTGCCGCGCCACAGGGGGCCGAGACGGGCCAGCGCCTGTGCGTCCCCGGTGCGGGCAATGCCACGGGACGGGCCCGACGCGGCCAGCGGGCGGGCCTGGAGCGCCGCCACCAGCCGGCGTTCGTCCATCGGGGCGGGGCCCAGGACCAGGCGGTGCCGGTGGAGCGGCTCGCCCTCAGGCTCTTCCAGCAGCAGGGGGGCAAAGGGGACCTCGTGGGGCTGGGGGTCCTTTTCGGGCGGGGCGGCATGGGGCAGGGGCGGGACCAGGGGCCGCAAGAGCATCCCCAGCGCCGCCGCCACCTGGATGGCCTGGCAGGGCGCGCCGGGCGGGGCGTTCCCGGCTTGCAGCACATGGGCATCGGCCGACGCAGCAGGGAGGCCCTCTTCGAGAGGGCCGGGGGCCCCGGGGGAGGCAGAATCGAGAGCCGCGGATGGTGCCGCCGGGTTGGGTAGGGTGGCCAGATCGAGCGCCCCGGACAAATCGGGGACGCCCAGCGCATCGGGTGCCGTGGGTTCTCCGGCAGTCGCAACGTCCGTCGCTGGTGCGGTCGCCGCCGTGTTCTCAGCCAGGGTGGCGCCCGCATCCGGGAGGTGCGGGTGAAGCTCCGCCGCGCCTACCCGCTGCCCGACGGCCCCTCGTCCGAGCCGCGCCATCAGGTGGCGAAGCTGCCACAGGTTCCCCGGCCACGGTCGGCCCGCCAGCAGGGGGGCCGCGTCCTCTGCCAGGTCGCCGCCAGCCTGCTCGCGCAGGGCCTCCTGGCACAACGCGTAGATCTCGTCTTTGCGCCGGGCCAGCGGGGGCACGCGTACGTGGCGCGGGCGCAGGTGGCCCAGCAGGTCGACCTCCTGGTAGGGCCCCGCTGGCAGTGCCCCCTCGGCGGTGAGCAGCACCAGCCGGGTGCGCAGCGCCAGCGCCAGCAGGTCCTGGAAAAGCCCCCGCACCGCCAGGTCCATGCTGCCGCCCTCGTCGATGACCAGGGTCCCATCGCAGGCGGCCTCGTCGCAGGCGAAGAGCCACTTTTTGGCATCCTCGGCGGAGTCCGGGTCCGGCTGCTCCAGCAGGCGCAGCACCGGCTGCAACTCCCGCCCGTGCAACACCAGCACCGGTCCCGTCTGCCGCGTGGACAGCGCATGCAGCGCCAGCGCCGCGCTGTGGCGCCCGGCACCCAGTTCGCCGCTGATCCACACCGGCTGATCGCCCCGAGACAGCCGGCGCAGCCGATCCAGCAGTTCCTGCATCCGACCTGCGCGACGGGCCGACAGGGTCAGGCGCTTCAGCGCCGTCTGCGCGCTCTCGCTGTCCAGCATCCTTCCCGAGACCGATTCGCCGCCGTTCGACATGGCGGCGCAGTATAAAGAAAACCGTCGCCGCGGGGGCGGCTTTTTCTTGCCCGGGACCGATTGCAAAAATTGCACGCCCGATGGCGGGCCGGTTTCCTGGGTCTACTCCCATGAAAACTTGACTCCATGATCGATCGGGCTACGGTGCCGCATGCACCGAGAACACGACGAACGAGCCAAGTTGATCGCCGAGCAGGCCCTGGACCGTCTGGGCGAGGTCCAGCGCGAACTGGAGATTCCCGCCACCGACGCCATGCGCTTCGATCTGAGCCTGAAGCGGCACCTCCTGGCGGATCCGCTGCCCACGTATGTGACGCTTCTGGCGGTGCTCTTCGACTGCGACTGTATGATCGAGGTGTTCAGCCGCGCGGTGCCTTTGAGCGATTTCTGGGACAGCCAGCTCAAGCAACTGGCGTGGCGCCGTCAGCAGCAGCAGAAGGCCAAGGCGCAGTCGGGGCCGACGCCCATGGTGCGGCTGCCGCGGTTGTGGATCATCTCGGCGGGGCGACCCGAGGGGCTCTTTGCCGAGCAAAAAGTGCGGCAGCGGGCGGGCTTCCCCAGGGGCATCTACGATGTGGGGTACGGGCTCAATATTGGTCTGGTGGTGGTGGGGGAGCTGCCGCTGGGACGGGAGACACTGCTTCTGCGGCTGATGGGGTCAGAGTCGGTGTGCGCACAGGCGGCGGAGGAGCTGCGCAGCGTGGCGGATACGGACCCCGAGGTCGAAGAGCTGCGGCTCTTGCATGGCTATTTGCAGCATCATTGAGCCATGCTACAAATGTCAGCGACGAGGAGAAAGAGATCATGACCGCCAGTTGGGCCGAATTCGAGCGTTTCCAGCAGAGTCTTGTGGACAAGGGCCTGGAGAAGGGCCTGGAGAAGGGCCTGCGCGAGGCCATCCTGGACCTGTGCGAAGCCTGGGGGGTCCCGGTCTCGGCGGGCCATCGGGAGCAGTTGCAGGGAATGGATCTGGACGGCCTGCGGGTGCTCAAGGAGCAGCTCAAGCGCACCCGTACCTGGTCGGCTGTCTGATCGGGGCTGATCCTCTGACCCGTTCTTAGCGGACGTTTCAAACGTCCGCCGGCCCCTATAAAAGGCCCCTGTCAGCGACGGGACTCTCTTACATGACGCCTGGGGCGGCGCGGCGAAAGGTCAGGCGCAGCCTGAGCCCATGGCATCGTGCGGCTCTCGCACCTGGGTTGTCCGCTTGCCTTTATTGTCTGGACCAGGGCCTCGCCGATCGGTCCAGAGTGCGCCTGATGATGGTGGCGTGCCGCCTGACCAAGGGCTTTCGCGAGCAGGTCCAGGCCTACGGCGGCGAGCTGACCCAGATCGGCCCCGGCGTGCACGAGGTCAGGGGGCTGATGCATCTGCTCTACTGCATCGAGACCGAGGAAGTCAGCAACCCCGTGCTGCACATCTTTTCACGGTCGTTTCTGCGCAATCCGGCGTCTCTGCTGCCGTTGCTCAACGAGGCGGAATACGCTATCCTGATGGAGGTTTTCGATGAGATTCAGCAATTCAAGCTCGACGCCAGGGCGAATCAGCGTTACGTCGATTACAAGGAAGTCGCCATGACCCGCGAAGAATTCGTCGAAGCCATGATGGCCTTCGTGCCGCTGGAGAAGCGGCTCAAGGGGTTGGACCTTGAAACGCGGCTCCATGGGCTGTCCCCTGAGGACCGACTCAAGGGACTCAGCCCCGAGGAGCGCGAGCACCTGCTAAACCTGCTGCTCGCCAACAAGTCGTCATGACCCGCGAAGAATTCGGCGAAGCAATGATGGCCTTCGTCCCCCAGGAGAAGCGGCTCCATGGGCTGTCCTCAGAGGACCGGCTCAAGGGACTGTCCGGCTTTGATCGCTATTTTGGTACTGACGGGGCAAATGCCGATCAGCGTGGCGAATCAGCGATCAGACATGGCCGCGCTCGCTTCGACGCTCCCCGGCTCCGCCCTATGGCCGCAGTGGGGGCACGTCCCTGCCGGTGGGTACTTCCCGGCCAGCACGTCATCCACGGGCACGCTCGCGAACCGCGCTAGGCGAAAGACCAAGCTGGCACCGGCTGCCTGGCCGTGGGCCACGTTGGTTAGGGTCTTGGGCGTGAGGTGCAGCCCCCTCGCCAGAGGCTCCCACCCCCCGCACCGCATTCGCAGATAGCGCAGCGCCGTTCGCACGTGGACCTGCTCCTGCATTGTGAGATCGCTCATGCCGCCACCTCCGGCGCTTCGACGAAGTGAAACTCCGCGCTGATGCCCAGCTCACACATGGCGTGAGCCAGGCAGGTGAGGTTGTGGCAGAGCAGCTTGCAGAGCACCTCATTGACCTGTGCCGCGAACACCTTGGAGCGGACCGCACCGCCGAACTTCCTCTTGATCGCGGAGAAGGTGCTCTCAACGTTGCTGCGCTGGTGGTAGTGCGCCAGGAACGTTTCTTTCTGGTACATGAACAGCCCCCACATGCGACACCACGCCGCCGGCCCCTCGCCCTGGCTGTTCGACTTGAAGGGAATGTACCCACCGGGCGGGCTAGGAGATGGGCGGTGCTTCGAACCACCATCCATCTCCGCTTATGCGCAGCGCCTTAACGCAAGGCGCCTTGTCAGACTAGGTACAGCATGTGCAGAGCCTACACGAAGGGTCTGACAAGGCGCTGTCAGCGATGGTATTCTAGACCCGGCGTGCGATCCGCCATCGGCGGAGCTTCTCTGTCAATGGGTTGATAAATTCCATATGTTTCTTCAAGGACATATCTTCCTCCTAGTCCGCAGAGCGGACGGCAGAAATAGGGCCCTTGGGCCCCGATGGCCCTTGAGGCAGAATGTCCCTGTGCCAGGGTCCTGCCCTCGGGTTGGACTTCCTCTTGCCCCTCAGCTATCGCTGTGCGATCAACACCGCGATAGCTGAGGGCTCTCGTCTAGGTTGGCGGTCCACGGATCGTCATGGGCTCTCCTCCGGCTAAGACCTGCGGGCGGGCTTGTCGCTGACTGGCCGCCAGATCTGCTCAGCAGGCACGCCCAGGACTTGCGCTATTCTCTGCCGAGTGCGTTCGGGAGGAATCAGACCTGTAGCGACCGCTCGCAAGTAGCCGCCGCTCAGGCCCACCGCGCGGGTCAGGGCCGCCTGCGAAGGATAGCCGGCTTTGATCCGCTGGACATGGAACTCCGTCATGTCGAACGAGACTTTTGTTTTCCCTGCGATGTGCATGATTTCCCACTCTGACCGCTTGGCAGCGGAGTACAATGAGCCTGGTCACTTGTTGGTCACATCCTGTTCATGACCTGTTCATGGCGCGCAGAGAGAAAGTGATCAACGACAATTACTTTTGCCGGTCAGCGACAACTAGAATTGCCGGTTGGGGCCGTGCCGAATGCGCGTGCGAGGCTAGCGGGTCAAGGAGACCCGATGGTCACAAACGTTCAGGTCGGTTTGCTGAGGCGAAAGCG
>JBBRLA010000484.1:0-6737 GCA_038231615.1 Polyangia bacterium
AGACGTGGGCGATCTGCGGCAACCTTCCCCTCTCCTTCCGGATGTTCTATCAGGAACTCGAATTTCTGTTATCCAAGCCGGGGTCGGCGAGCCCGCAGGTGATCGGGAAGGCCTGGGTGGCCATTCGCGAGTTTGAGGACGAGAGACAAAAACTGGAGGACTACCTGACCGAACGGCTGGCGCAACAAGTCAAGCAGCGACTCGAGGGTTCTACCGATAGCGAGTGATGACAGACACCTTCGTCTGGCGGCGTCGGCCAAGTGCGACCAAGGCCACCTCAGATGTCTTCAAGAGGCAGGCGCAGATCGTGAACATCCGCGACAGCATCCTATGGACCGCCGGCGAGACCCGGCGGACGGGCAAATAGCGACCGGTCGGTCTACTTGCCCTGCGAGCTGCTGCGCTGAGGTAAAGGGGTGGCGCGTGGGTCGCAACGGCCCAGCTCGCGGTGCCAGGCGCGCACATCTGTGAAAAGGCCCAGTCGCTCGAAGAGGACCACGGCCCACCACCCCAGGTCCACGTCGCCGGGTCGCATGCCCATGCGCGCCGAGCGGGGCAGGGCGTGGTGGTTGTTGTGAAACCCCTCGCCGAATGAGATCACGCCGAGCAGCCAGTTGTTGGTGCCGCTCTCGTGGGCGCCTTCGATGGCAAAGGGACGCTCGCCGTGGACGTGCGAGGCGTAGCCGATGTACCAGTGGGCCAGCAGGCTGACTGCGACCCGCGCGCAGAAGCCGACAACCACGGCCTCGGGGCCGCCGAGCCAGAGAAGCAGCAGCGCCAGCGCCAGGTTGTGCAGGGGCCAGGTGGCCTCTAAAAAGCGCAGCCAGCGGTCCTGCAAGAGGGCCGCGGGGATGCGGTAGCGCGCCCAGCCCAGTCCCGGTTCAGGATCGAAGCGCAGGTGCAGGTTCCAGAAAAAGTCGCGGCCCGGCCCGTGGGCATAGGCGAAGTAGGGCGGGCAGTCGCCGCGGTTTTGCCAGTAGTCGCGAGTATAATGGAGGCGCACCCAGGACAGCGGCCCGCCGAGACCACTGAGGACGAAGAGGTAGACCAACGCCGCGCGGAAGATGCGCCCGGTGCGGTAGGTGCCGTGGATGACGCCGCGGTGCAGGCCGACGGAGTGGCCGGCGCACAGGGTCGGCAGGGTCAGGAGCGCCGCAATCAATCCGGTCCGTGGGGACAGGCAGAAGGGCAGCCCAGCGGCAGCGATGAGCAGATTTGCCCAAAGCCACAGGATCTTGCCCGGGTCGGCGCGGACGGAGCCCAGGTCCTTCGAGATGGGCGCGGCGGGCGCTCTGGGACCTTCGGATGCGTTGGCGGCACGGGTCATGACGTCATTCCCCTTTTTTTATGGACGCGGGCGCGAAGAAAGCAGAGTCGAGGAGCCCGTCCATCCAGCGCAGGGACTCGGGCACCTGTGGCAGGGACAGGAGCATGAAGGAAAGCGGGCCCAGCTCCTGGGTGCGCTGGAGAAGTGCCGCGGTCGCGGCCTGCTGCTCGCTGCGGTCGAGGAGCCAGAAGAGCAGGATGGCGAGGTGCGAAAGATAGAGCAGCTTGCCCAGCGCCTGGCCCTGGTCGCCGGCCCCGGCATGTAGATGTACGTCGGTGGCCTCGGTGGCGACCCGGACAAACGCACCCTGCACTCGCTCACGGGAGAAGGCGGTGGCCGGTGCGAAGAGGCCGTCTTCGCCGCTGCCAAGCAAAGCCGGCAGGATGGACGTCATCAAGCGCCGATGGGGCGCAATGGTCGCGATGCTGAGCCGCACGGTGAAGACGAAGCGCGAGAGGAGCGATCCCTGGGGCATCTGCCCAGCCTGCTCGGCGAAGCGCGCCGTCAGTTCGTCGTAAAGCGAGAGAACGATGGCGTGCTTGGTCGGGAAGTAACGGTACAGAAGGCCCAGGCTGGACCCGGCGGCGGTGGCCAGATCGCGCAACGTGGTGGTCTCGAAGCCGCGCTCGGCCATGATGGCCAGGGCGGTGCGGTACAGGCGCTCGCGGGTCTCGCTGCTCTTGGATGTGGCACCCGGTGGGCGCCCGGGGCGGGGGGTAGATTGCGAATCGCTAAGCGCCGCGGTTGTGGGTCGCGAAGCGCTAAGCGCCGCGGTTTTAGGTGAGGGAGCCATGTAAATAATATGATGAACATGTTCAAAAAGTGCAATGAACATGTTCAAAATAATGATCCGGCGCCTCCGGACTCGTCGGACGCGCCAGCGGGGATGGTTGCCAGGGCCAGTCCATGCTACATAAACCTGACTTAAAGGAGTCCACATGGCGGCGCCAGAGGACGGTTTACCCATCACCTTCATCGACATCTGGACCGCCAAGCCAGGCTCGCAGAACGAACTGGCCGCAGCGGTCCTGGAGATCTACGAAAGCCTCGTCCGACACCAGCCCGGCTTCCTTGGAGTCCGGCTGCACAAGAGCGTCGATGGCAGCCGCGTCGCCGCCTACGCCGAGTGGCGGGGCCACGACGCTCTGAAGGCGCTGCACGAAGACCTCGCCTTCCAGTCCGCCTGGACCCGTCTTTCCCCCTTTGTCGAGAGCCACGACAGCGGCATCTACCTGGTCTCGGCCACGATGGAGAGCTGAGTCGGCCCGGAAGCCCGGAACTTAGGCCAGGAGCGCGGCCAGGAAGAGGGCGACGCCCAGGAACAGGGCCAGGCCGCCCGCGGCGACGAAGACGACGAAGGCGATGGGGTTTGACCATTGCAAGGTCAGCGACTCGATCACCAGCCCGGCGATGATGAGGGCGGCGGCGATACGTATGCGGGTCTCGGGGGCGGTCATGGCTTCTTCTCCCCTTTCGGGTCGGCCTTCCGGCCCGGTTGCCACACCGAAGCGCTAGTCTTCAAGAACGCGAAAGGGGACGGGCATGAGATCGACGCTGGGGCAGATGTTCCTCTACGCCAAGGCGATCAAACATGAAGCGCTGGAGAATTTTCTCACCGAGGCCCTCGCCGGCGCCATTCGTCACGAGCCGGGGCCCTTTCTGGATTTGCTGGCGGCGCGAGTCCTGATTCCCCAGGATGTCTCCGCTGCCCCGATTTCGGTGACGACCCAGCTCTCGGTCGGTGGCGTGGGCATCTTCGATCTGGTCCTGTCCTGCGAGGACCCCAGATGGTCGGTCTGGATCGAGGTCAAGGCCGAGGCGGGTGAGACGGGGGATCAACTGAAAAGGTACCAGGAATACCTGGATGGACAACCGGGCTACCACTTGCTCCTGCTCGGCCCCAAAAACCTGCTCTTGCTCGGCCCCGAAAGCCTGCGCAAGAAGGCGAAGTGGCTGTCGTGGCAGGAGGTGTGGAATGCCATCGCCCCGAAGAGCACGACGAGTCCCTACTGGCGCGATCTGAGGACCTTCTTGCAGGAGAGAAACATGGCCGACGATCACAACGAACCGCTTCGGGCCAGAGAAGTGGCCACGATGGAGCATGCCCGGTCTTTGCTCCTCAAGGTCCGCCGCATCCTCAAGCTCGTGGCCGAGTACGCCAACCAGCAATGGCCCGGTTCCGATTGGCCGGAGAGCGACGACGATCTGCAAAAGATTCTCAGCCAGCAGTTCTGGTCGCACAACCAACTTTCTATTTACAACAGGAGGCATCACCACTGCGGCGTCAAGATTGGCGTCGGTCACCATGCAGAATATGATTACGAAGGCGTCTGGATCTTCGCCAACCCGAGCCCGAGGTAGACTTGGCAGTTGACCCCTTCCCCGATCACGCTATGTTCTGCTCATGTTGAGGGAGCACGATGAGCGGGCAACCCTAGTCTTGAGGGTCGCTGAGTTTAGGCAGGGCAAAGTCCCAGTTGAACAGCTGGTCCTGATAGGTCTCTTCTCCATCAAATGAGATGGGTTGCATATCGAGGGCATAAATAATTCCTTTTAGCCTGAGGATTGCGCCAGCCGGAATCTCCTTCAGAGATGTTTCTCTCGGCGGCAGAATGGGCGTATCCTCTCCTGGGTAAATGATGACTCTCGGATCGGATCTCATTGTTACAAAACCTGGATTGTTCTTGTAGGGCTGCTGTGCGGTAACATTCCATCCAGGAACGTCGGCGTCTACCAAGGCAATGAGTTCGTTCGAAGAGAGAAGTTCGTTCTGATAGACTTGAATTGCTGGCTGCCGTGCCGCACCTCGTCCAGAATTTCTGAGATTGAGGACGAGTTTCAAGGCGGTCAGTTGTGTTCCTTGCCTAGCGCCTGTTGTCCATCTGCCCACCAGTTGTAGAGCTGGCTGCGCATTTCTGCTAAACATCGATGCCAGGACGGCATGAGGCATGTTCACCGTCTGGCTGGCAGTTCGCATGTAGTAGCGGTCAGTGATCTCCGCAGGCCCGTTGATGACACGATGCGGGCCGCCCAGGCTCAGAGGTACGTGCACAGCCACCACACCGGTTCCAGGCTTGTCGGGATCTTCAATCCGCTCCACCTTGACGCCGCCGATGGGCGGATCAGTGAGGTTCGGTATGTTGCGCTCGACCGCAGCTTGGAATCTGGCAGCGTCATCGAATGGGCAGATGCTCTGAACTCGATCAGGCTTTTTCCCCAGGTCCTTGGCGTGGACTCCGAACACCAGAACCCCACCTTCGATATTGGCGAACCCGGAGAGCGTTTTTCCGAGTTGCCCCTTGTCTCTGTCCCCCAAGTCGCTGCTCTTGATGTCCTCCTGCCTCTTGAACTCGAGGTGTAGGGACTCCTCAGCCTCGGTGTCCTTCCATCGCCGGACTCCGCTCCAGCCGTCCTTGATGATGGTGTCGAAGATGTTCTTAGCGCTCATGGCCCGAACTATGACCCAAGTGGCAGGAGAGGATCAAGCGAAGCAGGTGAGGGTGGGTATGATCAACTCTCATTGCCTTTGTCTGCCTTGGTTCTCTTAAGTGCCTTCGCGATGTGTTTGATCGCATACGCTCAACCCGCGGCCCAGCTCGAAGGTCAGGGTGCCGGTCTCGGTGAAGGAATAGTAGTTCTAGGGGTACCTTGAAGGAAAAAGCAAGACCCATACCCGTTTCAGCAAAGTAATTTGCCCGGGGTCTTTGCGCGCGACCTCAGTAGCGGACCCGCAGTTCGGCGTTGATGCTGTAGCCTTGCGTCCCGCCGGGGGAAGTCGCAAAGAGGCCGCCCGGCTCCTGTGCCCGATCAGCCACGGCGCTTTCCAAAAGGCCGCTGCTCATCGCCGGCTCCAGCTGATCCACCGGGCCCGGGGTCACCGGGGCCGAGTTCCATTTGCCCGGCGACTGCCCGCACTTGCCGCAGCGATCCAGAGACTGGCCCTTGCCCCGGATGTGCCCGCATGAGGCGCAGCTCCAGGCGATGTCCTTGCCCGGCGGCAGGGTCGCCTCCAGCATCCCATCCGCCGAGGCCTCCTGTTTCTTGTCGACCGGCGATGGCGCGGGCACGACCAGCACAGGCACCGTGCTGGTCCGGCAGAGCCGTTCGGATACGCTGCCCATGAGCATCCGGGCCAGGGCGCCGCGGCCATGGGTGCCGACCACGACCAGGTCCGGCTTCAGCTCTTCGATCGCGGCGAGAAAGCCGGTGACGGCATGGCCGGGGCGGACATGAAGCCAGGCGGGAACGCGCTCGGTGACTATCTTGTCGCGAAGCTGCCTGAGCTGCTCCAGCGCCCGCTGGGTCACATCGCCATCGTCCAGGCTCGCCAGCGCGGCCTCCCAACTCGGGGGCGGGATATCGAGCATATACAATAGATCGAGTCGGGCCGAAAGCTTCTCGGCCAAACCCGCGGCGTACTCCAGCGCTCGGGCGGATCCTTCACTGAAATCAATCCCCACCAGAATGGTCTTCATCGGGTTCATCATGAGTGCCTCCGCTTCATAGCATGTCCTTCGCAAGATTTGTTCCACCCCCAGGAGGCAGGCAAAAGCGGCGTCTTCTTTGGGGATGGGCCCTCGGCAGGCTCTGCCGAATGTTACCTGAACGTAACGGCGCGAGATCCCCCGTTACCGGAAGGTGCCATGAAGCAAGGCGCGCCATCGCTTGGCACCAGGTAAAGGGGCCGGCATCGTTGGGGCCGAAGCATTTTTCCGCAGTCCGCCAAGTAAAGGCCAGAGATTTCGTCCTCTTGCGAATTCTGATCAGGCACGGTCCAAACGGATCTATGCTTCCGACCGCGCATGGTGCGGCGATCGTCCACTTTTTCGTGGAGGGGAACCGATGGCGACCCACAGGATTTCAGCGTTTTGCTCAGCCCTTTTGCTCCTTGGTTGTGGACAGGGTGTCGAAGACACTCCGGCGATAGACACGCTCAGGCAGGCGGACAGCGGGGGCGCCCTGGCTGACCCATTCTGCGCCAGCAAGCCCGGGCTCTGCGCCGACCCGCAAAAGCGGATACTCTATGACAACCAGTACAGCGGCCACGACGAACCCTCCCTGCTCTTCTATTCGCGGACGAGATCGGCCACTTCGAGTACTGCGATCAGGTGGATGCCAACGGCGTCTGCACCAAGGACGGCACCGGGGACACCGATGGCACCCTTTCCGGGGGCGAGGACGACGTCGCCTGCTTCCCGGGCACGGCCTCCAGCCGCTTCCCGATCGCCGGCTGTCTGGGTTCGGACGTGGACTTCGACGGGCCGGAATACAAGCTCAACTGGCCGGGCACCCTTTCGGACCACGCACAGGACCGGCGTCTACACGCGACCCCGATCCGCTTCACCACCCCGCTTTTCAACGGCTTCCAGCAATATGAGCGGGTGGCCTTCGAGACCGACCTGCCGGGAAT
>JBBRLA010000485.1:0-6729 GCA_038231615.1 Polyangia bacterium
GCTGACGCTGCTGACGGAGGCAGCCGGGCCAAAAGACCCGCTGGTGGCAGAAATCCAGGCCGACCTGAGCCGGCTCCTGAGCGAGGCCGGACAAGAACAGAAAGCCCCCTGGCTGGTCCGCCTGCCGCACGAGCGTGATTCATCTGCCACGGCCCACAAGCCGGCCAGCCGGGCCAGGGGCCCCTTATTCAGGCCGTGACCCGACAACGCCGCCGCGACGGCGGAGATCCGGCCTCTCGCCCATGGCCTGGGCGACCGAGCGCAAGAGCGGGCGGACGTAGGGCAGGACCTGGCCGCCCATCTGCCGTCGTTCGAGCGAGCCGCGGCGTGGCCAGCGAGGTCTGCTCTTCCGGGCGCAAGGGCTGGTCGGTCCTGCTCATGGGTCAACGGACAATCGACCAGAGGCCGACGCCTCGTGAAACCGGGCCGGCACGTCATAAAACCGGGCCGGCACGTCATAGAATCGGGCCGCCGCCGCCTCTACAGAACCTCGTGTCGAGGCAGCGGGCAGGACAGTCCGACGTGAGGAAGACGACCCCGTAAGGTGTGGATACACCTCGGTATCAGGTGTCGGCGACCTCCTTCTCCTGGTAAGATGACCTCGGCAGAGGCTTCCGATAGAGAAAGACCGGGGCAAGGCCGGGAAAGGACAGGGCAGGGCGCCCACCTCGATGGGCATCGATCAGCCGAAATCCTATCTTGACCGATGTTCAGCCTGATACTACAAGCAGGTATGAGTCGACTGAAATACTACACCCCGTGGCATTCGCTCTTCGCGACCCTCTTGAAGCGCAAGTACCGGTCTTCGTTGACGGTGATCTCTGAATATGCTCTCTCGGAGGGGCCCGTGCGGGGAGACGTGCTGCTGATCCGCAAGGAGGCCCCGGTGCCTCTCGCGGAGCTGCCGGTCATCGGCGCCCGGCTTGGCCAACGCACGCTGCTTGAGTTCAAGGGCCCTACGGATCGCCTGGAGCTGCTGGATTTGCCGACGCTGGTTGGCTACGGCTGTTTCTTGGAGGCGCAAGGGGATGTGAAAGACCCGCGCGACCTGCACCTGATGATCGTGGCCAGCGGCTTGCCGGAGCCGTTCCGACAAAGGGTGCGGGAGGCCGGGGGGCACCTGATCTCGGAGGGCCGGGGCGTCTATTTGATAGACGGACTGATGTACACCACGTACCTCATCGAAGCCGGGGCCGCCAGCGAAACCCCAGGCAACGGACCCCTGTACCTTTCAGTCAGGGCATGCTGTCGGCGCCGCACCTTTTGCAAGCACGCCTCGGGAAGGGGCAAGCTGACATCATGTCGATGCTGTGTCAGCATATCCAGGAGCGAAGGAGAAGTCCGCCGATGATGGACATGAAAGACAGCGAGGTGTTCGAGCAGACCGTCAGCTCGGCGATCCGAGAATTTCTGAACGCTCTGACGCCACAGGAGCGGTTGGAGGGGCTGCGCCCGGAGGAACGGTTGGAGGGGCTGCGCCCGGAGGAGCGGTTGGAAGCTGCCTTGCACGGGCTGAGCCCGGAGCAGCAGGAGCAGATCAGGCTGATTGTGAAGGCGAAGCCGACGTAGTCCCGCCGTGGAACCACAAGGGCCGGCATCGCCGAGACTGTCACGGCGAGCCTATCCCGTTGCTGCGACAGGCATAGCGCTCACATGGATTGACGGTCTCCACTCTTCATCGTAGCCTCCGCTGCAGGAGGTCCCACAGCTCGTCCGGGGTCGGGTACCTTTGCAGCTTGCCTTCGGTGCCGGTGTGCATGTCGATGGCGTACAGGCCCTGACCATTGGTGGCGTAGGCGAAGCGCAGGGACAGCTTGGCGGCGTAGTTCTTGGCCTGGCCGACGCCTTCGGTCAGCTCCTTGTCCCACGCCTTTGCCTCGACCACGGCCAGTCTGGTGTTGCGATACTCCAGCACATAGTCGGCGGTCAGGCCCTTGCCCCGCTTGCCGGCGCCCTCCAGGCGGCCGGAGGAGATCTGGTATTCGCGGCGAATGCGGCTGCCTTCGACGACGCCCCAGCCCGCCTCCCGGAGTGCGGGATCGATGTGCTCGGCCCGGGTCTCGGCGTCGTTCATGGCCGAGGGTATGGTACTACCGCTGTGCCTGAATTGCCACGGTGACCGCAGCGGATGGAACCTGCTATGGTTCAACGATGAGCGCCGCCGCCCTTCAGAAACCCCGCTCCGCGACCCTTGCTGACCTTCTGGCCCTGCCGAACGAAGGACAGGGGTACGAAATCATCGACGGTGAACTTTCGGAGAAGGAGACGTCAGCGGAGCACGCCAGCGCGCAGGCGAACATCGTCAGCCGTCTGAAGCCTCGGTTCGGGCGCCAGCCCGGCGGGCGCTGGCCGGGGGGGTGGTGGTTCATGACGGAACCGCTTGTCGAGTTCCCAGGGCGATCGAATCCGCTCCGGCCCGACCTGGCCGCATGGCGCCGGGACAAGTGCCCGAACCGACCGAGCGGCTCCGTCGTGACCATCATCCCGGACTGGATCTGCGAAGTCCTGTCGTCGAACTACCAGAACGACACGATCAAGAAGAAACGCACCTACCACCAGGCTCACGTCGGGCACTACTGGCTGATCGACCCCGTCGAGGAGACCTTGCAGGTCTTTCGGTGGGAGCAGGGAGGCTATCTGGAGATCCTCAGCGCCGAGCGAACGGAGAAGGTTCGGGCGGAGCCTTTCGACACTGACGAGGTCAAGCTGGGGGTGTTCTTCGGGGACGATGACGAGGATGATGAATGAACACCGCCCGGGGCGGTACTCCGTGTCACCGCTCTTGCCGTGGGTGGTAGTGATTCCCGTGTCCCGCAAGGGCAGATCGTCGAGAATGGAGCGAACTTCGGCGGTCATCTCGTTGGGCAAGTAGACGGTCAGACGTTTCCTGTTGCCCGCAGTCTGTTTTGCTTGCTTCGTCTTATTTTGATGGTGTTCCGTTCCTCACGAAGGACAGGCTGGAGGGGTTTCAGGCGTTCGGCGGCTCCAGTCGGATGAGGTCGCCAAACGGTCTCGGAGCGGAGGAGCGGAGAATGATAGGGCGATAGGACCGAAACCTGATATGATGAGGTGACCGATGTACGTGTCCGGCCGCTTCGTCTCGTCGCCAGGGGGTTTGCCTCTCGTGGACGGCCCACGCCGTCTCGGCTTTGGCGAGGCCGCGGATCGCGCCGCTCGCCTTGGCACCCTCTTCCATTCCCTGGGCCTTGTACCCGGCGACCGCGTCGCCCTGGCCGTTCGCGACGACCTCGACGCCGCCGCTCTGGTGCTGGGCTGCTTGCGCGCCGGTCTTGCCATGCTGCCCATCGACCCCGGCGGCACCCCCGACGAGGTGCGCGCCTTGCTCGGGAGCGGCCGGCCCCACGTCGCCTTCGTCGATCAGGACCTGCTCTCGACCCTGGGTCCCGAGGTCTTCGCCGGGAACCCGGCCTGCCGTTTCTTCCCGGTGGTGGTTCTGGCAAAACCCCGCCTGATCGACCGCCTGCTCGGCGGCCGGCGTCCTGTGCCAGGGTCAACCACGTATCCCGCCTGCCTGGATGATAATGCGCCGATCGCCACCCCGGCGGTGCTCCCGGCGCCCGACGCGGCGGCCCTGCTTTTGCCGACCTCGGGCACCACCGCGACCCCCAGGCTGGTGTGCTGGAGCCGCGACAACCTGGGGTCGCAGCTTCGCCTGCTGATCGAGCAGCTACGCCTGGACGCCAGCGCCCGGGTGCTCAATCTTTTGCCTTTCCTTTATGGCGACGGCCTGATGATGGGCCTGCCGATGACCCTGTGCGCCGGCGCCACGCTGGTGCGGCTGCCCGAGTTCACCATCGCCCGCACCCAAGAAGTGATCGACGCGGTGTATCGCTACCGAGCCACCCACCTGGTGCTGGTCCCATCGCTCTTGCAGCTTCTCTTGCAGCTTGGCGGCGACCTGCGCGAGGTGCTGGAGCAGGAGGACTTTCGCTTCGTCGTCTCCACCGGCGCCCCGCTGCCGGCGGACCTGTGGGCCCGCTTCGAGGAGATCTCGGGCCGGCGGGTGGTCAACGTCTACGGACTGACCGAGGGCGGTAACCTGTTCTTCGCCGGTCCCGACGACGAGAGCCACGGCATCGGCACGGTCGGCCGGCCGCTTCGCTGCGAGGTGCGCCTGGTAGATGAAACGGGCGCCGATGTTCCCGACGAAAAGCCCGGCGAACTCCTGCTCCGTGGCCCGATCGTCCCGGCGGGCTACTTCGGCGCCCCGCCGCGACCGCGGAAGGCGTGGCTGGCCACGGGAGATCTTTTGCAGCGCGGTACCGCGGGGCACTATCAGGTGGTCGGGCGCAAGAAGTCGGTGATCATCGTCGGCGGGCGCAACGTCCTCCCGGACGAGGTGGACCAGGCGCTACGCTCGTGCCCGCTGGTCGCCGACTCGATCACCGTGTCCGAGCCCGACGAGGTGTGGGGCGAACGGGTGGTCAGCTATGCGGTGCCGCGGAATCCGGGCGCCCCGCAAGACGCGCCCGAGCAGGTGCGGGCGGTGCTGGCCCACGTCGGGGCTTTATTGTCTCCATACAAGTTGCCGCGGCGGCTGATCTTCGTTGCGGAGCTGCCCCGGGGGCCGGCGGGGAAGGTGCGGCTGGATGAACTGGCGCGCATCGCGCGGGCGAAGGCATCGGCGCCGGGGGCCGCGGGACCTGTAGACGTTGCGGCGGAGGTCCAGGCTTTGGCGGCGGCTTGCTTTCGCCTGCCCGAGAACGAGTTGAACGACGCCGTGGCACCGGGGCGGACCCGGGGGTGGGACTCGCTGGCACATCTGGACTTTGCCAGTGGGCTGGAACATCGCTTCGGCATTCAGCTCTCGCCGAAGGACATTATGGCCATCGACAGCCTGGGCGCCGCAGTGCGCATCGTGCGGCAGCGGCTTTCGTAAAGATGCGGATCGAGAATGCCCAGGGGTTGTGCTGCCCGTCCTGCAGGATGCCCTTGGCTTTGTGGGTAAAAGTCCCTGCCGGCAGCGAGGTCGAGACCGGCCTGCTCACCTGCCCATGCTGCCAGGTGACGGTGCCGCTCTTGCACGGGTTTCCCCTTTTCACGGAGCAGGGGCTCGGTTCCCCGGAGGACCCGGAGGCGATGCTGGCCGCGCTGGAGCGGCGCCTCTTCGGCGGGCCCGGGGAATATGGCCGCTTCCTGCGGCGCAAGGCCGAACGCCCGGCGGCCTACGATCTGTATGCGGCCTTCGATCCCTTCAACGAGTCCACCCGCAGCATCCTGCCCATCGTTCCGCTACTTGGTGAGGAACTGCGCCCGGGAGAGCGCATCCTCGACCTCTCGTGCAGAAGCGGCTTCTCCGGCGCCCAGCTGGCCGCGCTCTTCCCCGAGCAGACGGTCTTTTCGCTGTGGGACGGCGACAGCGGCATGCTCGGCTACCGCGGTTACCACCACTGGCTGGGCCGCGGGCTGGGGCGGGCCGCGCTGCCGGTGAACTGGGAGGTCCTTTTCCACTGCGCGGACGAGCCGCTGCCCTTTGCGGACGGCAGCTTCGCCATGGTACATGGGTTCGACGCATTGCACCGCCTGCGCCCCCGGCCGCTCCTGCCAGAGTGCCTGCGGGTGCTGCGGAAGGGCGGCGTCCTGTGCTTCCCCCACGTTCACCTGAGCAACGGCGAGCCACAACCCTTCTTCGAGCGCGGCGGCGCCCAGCGCCACGGCCGCGAATATCGCCGCTACTTCGACAGGCTGCTCGCCGGCAGCGGGCGCCGCGCATGGGTGCTCTCGGAGCGGCGGCTCTTCGCCGATGGCGAAGGTCCGCCGGGCGTCGTGCTACACGACGACGCGGAGACCCCGCACTACAATGCCCTGATTCTCATCGCCGACACGCGGCATGAAGGGCGTCGCTTGCAGCGGGAGGCGCAGCCGCCTTTAGATCTTGGGGACGCGCAGGTGTTGCTCAATCCGCTCTTCGCCATCGATCTGGGGCGCGGGGTGGCCGTGGTGGACCCAAAGGGGCTGGACGGCGGCGCGGCGACCCTGCTGGAACGGCACCCGCCCTATCGGGAGCGCCTGCGAAGATTGTTGCCGGTGACGCTGGGGCGGCTGGACCGCCTGGCGCTCTACTGGGCACAGCGCCTGCTGCCGGTGCGGGACATCGCGGCGCGGCTGGGGGTATCGGTCGACGAGGTCCTTTTGCACCTGCGGTCTTTGGAGGCGCAAGAGGTCGTGCGGCTGCTGAACGTGGGGCCGGCGTTGGCCGCGCTGCACCGCTACCACGCGACGCAGCGGGAGCCGATCCTGCCCGGGACGGCGACGCTCGGGCGGCTGTGGCGCCAGGCGGTGGAGCGGCATGGCGACCGCCCCTTCCTGATCTGGCCCGACGACGGCAGCGAGTTCCTCTACCGGGACGCCGACGTGGCGGTGCGGATGGCCGCGGGCTGGCTGCGGGCGCGGGGGCTGGGTGCCGACGATCGCATCCTGCTCCAGTCCGCCTCGCGGCCGGAGTTCGTGTTCCTGTTCTGGGCCGCGGTGTCCCTGGGGATCAGCGTGGTGCCAGTGAGCGCCGCGGCCAGCGCCCCGACGATCTCGTGGGCGCGCGAAGCGAGCGAGGCGCGGTTTTCGGTGCTGGCCGCGGACTACCCGGGACTGGGGGAGCAGCTCGCCCAGGTGGAACCCGCGGCGTTGCCGGACGATGGCGAGGCCCCTCGCCCTGTCATCGAAGACCATGAAGCGGTGGTGCTGCTGACCTCGGGCTCGACCGGCGCGCCC
>JBBRLA010000486.1:0-6715 GCA_038231615.1 Polyangia bacterium
CATGCAGCAGACCGAGGTCGCCGGCCTGTTCACGGTCCCGGGTCGAGTTCTGGTCCCGGCCCTACTCCGAACGCGAGCCAGCAGGGGGCCACGTCCAGGGCCATGGCCAGGCGCTCGACCAGATCAAGACGCGGGCGGTTGCGCCCGGTCTCGAACGCCCCGACCGTGACCCCGCTCGTACCCGCGGCTTCACCGAGGGCTATGCGAGTGAGGCCAAGCCTCATCCGCGCGTACTGGCATCGGGTGGGCGCGTCCTTGCTCCCCAGCATCACCGTCGCCCCTTTGATCGGATGGGGTGTCTCGCTCAGGCGAGATCGCTCCGCGGTGCGCGCGATCTTTTGCCGAAACCGCCCAGCACCATCGGCGCCGAAGGCGAGCCAGCAAGGGGAGACACCCACGGCCAGGGCGATTCTCTCGACGCTGTCTAGCAGGGGGACGCGCCCGTTCTCGATGTAGCTGACGACGCTGTTGGACAGGCCGGCGAGGGCACCCATCTCGTGCACGGTCAATCCGACCTCGTACCTCACCTCATGAAGGCGCCATGGCAACCCGTAGTGCAGCGGGTTCTTTCTTCCTCGGGTCACATAACCGGTGTACCGGCTCATCGTCGAGAGCTTAAAATTAACCGACTAAGCGAAGCTGTATTATTTATTTCTTTGAAACTTGCTCCGTGCGGGGTACGCTCCGGGCAGTGCAACCAGCCCGATTCGTTACTCCTGCCTTTCAGGTCCACCATCGCCTCACCCCGGCCGGCCGGTGGTACGTCTGGGCTTGGCTCGGGGCCGGGTTCGCCTGGCCCACGCTCCGGCGCCAGCTCGCGAAAGCCTGTCCGGGTCCGGGCCGGCGCCTGAACCGGGTCCTGGCCCGGACCTCGACCGAGGTCCAGCCCACGGCCCTGGGCAGACACACGATCGGCGACTTGCTCTGGCACACGGTCAAGGTCCCCATCAAGGCAGGATTGTGCGCCGACGCCGACGGCGTCAGCCTGCACGCCGGGGTGCACGTGGCCAAAAGTCAGCGAGACCGACTGCGGACGCTGTGCCGCTACCTGCTGCGGCCCCCGCTGTGCCAGGAGAGGCTGTCGCTGCTGGAGGACGGCCGCGTCCTTTGCCGGCTGAAGCGGCCGTATTCCGACGGGACGCGGGCCCTGGTGTTCGAGCCGCTGGATTTTGTGGCGCGGCTCTGGGCCCTGGTGGCGCCGCCACAGGTCCATCTGGTGCACTACCACGGCGTGCTGGGGCCTCACGCCAAGGACCGCGGCATGGTGGTGACGCAGGCCGAGGGACCCGGGGACGCGCCAGTCCAGAAGAAAGCCGGCAAGAAGCAGGACGCAGCAGGCCCTGGTCGGCCCCGATGACAGCTCGCGGTCGCGGCCAACCGCCGATACCTTAACTTCCTTTCGAGCCTCGACGATCCCACTCTCGCTGTCGAGACGCTCGGCCGGCTGAGCGAGAAGGTCCAAGACAAAGGACGCGGCTACAGCGGATTCAACTTCTTCGCCAAGCCCGACCTGGCGTTGTTCCAGACCCTCATCCGCGGGGAGCACACCATCCGGGGCTTTCGAAACGCCGACCTGCGCATGCTCCTGCCCGGTAAGTCGCCCGGCCAGATCTCGCGGATGCTCAAGCGCTTGCGCCTGCACGGTGTCATCCGGAAGATCGGTCGCACCTACAAGTACTACATCTCCGAAATCGGCCGCACCGCGATCACCATGGGCTTGAAGCTCAAGAACCTGGTCCTTATCCCTGAACTCGCTCGCGCCATGGCCTGAGCCGCACCCTCACAGTCTTGCCAGATCGTGCGCGATTTCAGATAGAAGAGACTAAACTCCCTACCCGTTGCGACTCTTCTGGATCTTCTCGGCCAGAGCGCGCGCGCCGTCCTTGCCGATCAGGGCATGACGCTCGATAGAATAGTCTCCCGAGCCCGGTTCAAACTGCTGGATGAACTGGACCATGCCGACGGGCCCCAGGGCCTGAGCCAGTGCCCGAAGTCCTAGCAGTCGAATCTGATCGGGCGTCAATGCCTTGGTGTTCATAAGATCTCTGACCAGGAGGCAGCGGTTCAGTCCCGGCGGTACAGGGTGACTACGCAGGCGCCGCCGAGGCCCAGGTTGTGCTGCAAGGCCACCTTGGCCCCCTCGACCTGGCGCTTCTCCGCTTGCCCGCGAAGCTGCCACACCAGTTCGGTGCACTGCGCCAGGCCGGTGGCGCCCAGGGGGTGACCCTTGGACAAAAGCCCGCCCGAGGGGTTGGTCACCCACTTGCCGCCGTAGGTGTTGTCGCCGTCCCAGATAAACTTTTCCGCCTCGCCCTCGCCGCAGAGGCCCAGGCCCTCGTAGGTCAGGACCTCGTTGCTGGTGAAGCAGTCGTGCAATTCGACCACCTGCACGTCCTTGGGCCCGAGGCCGGACTTCTCATAAACCGCCTTGGCGGCGTTCTTGGTCATGTCGTAGCCGACCATCTTGATCATGCTCTTCTCGCCAAAACTTGACCCGTAGTCGGTGGTCATGGCCTGGGCTGCGATGTACACCGGATTGCTGATGCCGAGCTTTTTGGCGAAGTCGTCGGAGCACACCACCGCCGCCGCCGCACCGCAGGTGGGCGGGCAGCACTGGTAGCGGGTCAGGGGATCGAAGACCTCGTCGGAGGCCAGGATCTCCGCCAGGGAAAGGGGCTGGTTGAAGAGGGCGTAGGGGTTGTTGACCGCGTGGCGCCGGGCCTTCTCGGCCACCTTGGCGAAGGTCTCTTTCCGGGTGCCATACTTCCAGCGGTGCTCGCGGCCGGCACCGCCGAACATCTGCGCCGTGGGGGGCGCCTGGTTGAAGCCCTGCACTTCGCTCATCACCGCGGCGTGCTTCTCGATGGGGTTGGCGCGATCGGTGAACTTGCTGCCCAGCGCCCCCTTCTCCATTTTTTCAAAACCCACCGCGATGACGCACTCGGCGATGCCGCCCTCGACGGCCTGCTTGGCCAGCATGAGGGCGGTGGACCCGGTGGAGCAGTTGTTGTTCACGTTGAACACCGGGATGCCCGAAAGGCCGATCTCGTAGACCGCCCGCTGCCCGCAGGTGCTGTCGCCGAAGACGTAGCCGGTGTAGGCCTGCTCGATCTGGTCGTAGCTGACACCCGCGTCGGTCAGCGCGGCCCGGGCCGCCTTTCCCGCCATCTCCGGGTAGTCCTCGCTGGCGCCGGGCTTGGCGAACTTGTTCATGCCGACGCCAATGACATTCACTCGTCGTGCCATCTGATTATTCCTTCTTCAAGAAACGGTGGGGGTCTGTGCGAGGCCCTTCAGAAACCCGAGGTGGGTGGCCAGGCGGACGTCGCCGTCCACCCGCAGCTTCCCGTGCATGAACAAGTCGTGGGCCTGCGAAGGGTCCTGGCACAGTGAAAGAAGGTCTTCTTCCGCCAGGGTCAGCGTGGTCGCTGCCTGAGGGTCCTGGCCCTCGGAGACGGGGTTCGCGGCGCCGGGGCGAAGGTCCAGGACGTAGCCCCGATCGGGCGACTTCACCTGGACGTTCAGCACCCCGCCGACCTCGGCGGCCAGCCCGGGGTTCTTCGCCAGCCGGTCCCGCAGCGCGCCGAAGAGGGCCGGGCTCCGGGCCTCCTTTGCGGCAGCGGCGGGCGCGGGGGTGGAGGACGAAGCCGGCGTCGTCGCAAGAGCTGGCCCCGTGGGGGACGCCCCGCCACGGCGGGCCACGATCACCCGCATGGCCGCCTCGGGGTCCATCTTCTGCAGGAAGGTCAGCTTCTGCGAGGCCATCACGTTGCCGGAGATCTTCAGCTTCCCGCCGAAGTACAGCTTCTGCGCGTCGGCCTTGCCGCTGGTCATGGCCATGAAGTCGGCGTCCGCGATCTCCAGCGTCACGTCGGCCTTGTCCGCCGCGCCCGGGGTGACCCCGCCGGCCCCGTTCTTCAGGTCGAGGGTGTAGATGCTTTCCGGCGAGGTCAGCTTGAAGACGAAGGTCGTGCCGATCCTGGCGACGATGTCCTGGGTCCGCTGGATGTGGTCGGCGATCACCGCGAAGATGTCCGCGCTGGTCGGCTGAAAGGACACCGCGTCCTTGGAATCGGCACTTCCTTTGGCCTTGGCCTGGGCCTCGCCCGATGCCGCCGCCGACACCGATGTCGCCACTGCTGCCGGGGCAGACACCGCCGCCTTGGCCCTTTGCCGCGGGACCTCCTTGTACAGCTCGACCGCGGCGTTGCTGATGACCACCTTGTCGCGCTCCAGCACCTTGGTGCGGAAGACGATGCGGGTGTCCGATTCCTTCCACATCTCGGTCACCAGGGTCTCGCCGGGGAAGACGCTGTCGGCAAAGCGTGCCTTGATGCTCTTGAAGGTGCGCGGGTCGTTGTCGCAGAACGAGCGGATCACGTGCCGCGCCGCAAAGCCGTAGCTGCACAGACCGTGCAGGATCGGCCGGGGGAAGCCGAACGCCTGGGCGAAGGCCGGGTCGGCGTGCAGCGGGTTCCAGTCCCCCGACAGGCGATAGAGCAGCGCCTGATCCAGGCGGGTCTTCTCGGTGATTGTGGCGTCGGGTGCCCGATCCGGGGGCGTGTTGACATCGCTCGACGGGCCGCGCTCGCCGCCCCAGCCGCCGGCGCCGCGGACGAAGGTGGTAAGCTCGTTGTAGGCCAGCTCCTCGCCGGACTCGTCATAAGTAGTAATGGCGGTGATCACCAGGGCGTTCTTGCCCTTGTCGAAGATGTCCTTCACCCGCAGCTTGTGGGTCAGCTTGGCGTGGGTCGGCAGCGGGCGCTTGATCTCGGTGTACTGCTCGCCGTGGAGCACGCGGTCCAGGCCGTAGTGCATGCCCGGGGCCTGCCGGCCCTCCTTGGCCAGCTTGAAGATGACGTTCAGCGCCGGCACCACCGCGAAGGTCGGCAGGGCGCGAAAGCCTTCGCCGGACAGCTCGTACACCAGGGGCAGGTCCTTGGCGTCGCTGGGGTCGTGGGCCGCCCCGACGCCCAGGGCGTAGATCGACAGGTCGCGTTCGTCGTAGCTGCTGCTCTGTTCGGGAAATTCATAACCCAATGCCTCGTCCACGTCGATCAGCTCGTTGCCGCCCCTGCCCTTGGCCGTGGGCAGGTTGGTCAGGATCGGCTGCATCGACGAGGTGATGTCTGCGGGGTGGGTGGTCTCGGCGAAGCCGGCGATCTCGCCGAAGTGATCGCGGATGGCTTCCGGCGAGATCGGCCGCGACAGGCGAAAGGTATGGCCCTTCGCCCGTTCCCAGCGGAGTTTGCCGACAAAGCCGCCGCCAACCTCGAAGAGGCCGCCGGTCTCCTTGCAGGACTCGTGGCACAGATAGGCCACCAGCGGGGTGACAAACTCCGGTCGCAGGGCGTCGATCAGCTCCTTGGGCAGGACGGTCTCGGTCATGCGCGAGCCGGCCACCGGGGCGATGGCGTTGCACAGGACGTTTTTCTTGCGCCCCTCGATGGCCAGGGTGTTGGAGAAGCCGACCAGGCCCAGCTTGGCGGTGGCGTAGTTGGCCTGGCCGAAGTTGCCATAAATGCCCGCGGCGGAGGCGGTGAACAGGATGCGCCCGTAGCCCGCGTCGCGCATGTGGTTCCACGCGGCGTGGGTGGTCTTGTAGGCGCCGCGGACGTGGACCCGGTAGATGAGGTCCCAGTCTTCGTCGGTCATCTTCTGGAAGCTGGTGTCGCGGAGGATGCCGGCGTTGTTGACCAAAAAGTCGATGCGGCCAAAACTGGAAAGGGCGCACTGGACGATCTTGTCGCCGTCCTCGACGGAGTCATGGTTGGCCACGGCCTCGCCCCCGGCGGCCTTGATCTCCTGCACCACCTGGTCGGCGGCGGCGGCGGACTTGCCGGCACCATGGGCCGAGCCGCCCAGGTCGTTGACCACCACCCTGGCGCCGCGGGCCCCGAAAAGCAGCGCGTGGGAGCGGCCCAGGCCGTTGCCGGCGCCGGTGATGATGACTACGCGTCCGTCGAAACGAAGATCATTTGCCATTGACGGCAAATTAAAGCACAGCTTCGCCGCCCTGGCCGGGTCTTTCAGCCGACCTCGCCCGGCCCCGGCTTGGTCCCGACGCTGGCCTGGCCGGTCTGGGCATTTTGATCATTGGGACAGATGCCGCCGGGGACGCCGAGGGCCTTCTGGCAGAGCCCGTAGAGTTCCAGCTTGTGCCGGACGATCTTGAAGCCCCCCAGCCGCTCCGCCATCTTGTCCTGAAGCTGCTCGATCTGGTCGTTCTCGAACTCCAGGATCAGGCCGCAGCGCACGCAGATCAGGTGATCGTGGTGGGGCGACTCGGCGCCGGTCACCTCGTAGCGGGTCTGCCCGTCACCGAACTGCCGTGGCGCGGAGAGACCCGCCTCGGAGAGCAGCTTCAGGGTGCGGTACACCGTGGCGTAGCCCACCCGGGCGTTGCGCTCGCGCACCTTGGCCAGCAGCTCCTCGATCGAAAGATGGTCGGTGGAGCGCAGGAACACATCGACGATCAGCTCCCGCTGGCTGGTGGTCTTGAGGGTGCGGCGGTGCTGGAAGTCGGCCCACTGGCTCTTCAATCCGACCAGGTCCGGGGGGGTCTTGGCCGGCGAGTGGGCCGCGGGCTGGCCCGATGACGAAGCCGATGGCCAAAATCGTTCATCCACGAGGGTAATGAAGGCCCGAACTTCGGGGCGTGTCAAGCGGGCGGCTGATCTCGATGGTCCCGGGCCGGGCCGGTAACTCAAAGGGC
>JBBRLA010000487.1:0-6701 GCA_038231615.1 Polyangia bacterium
CGTACTACTGTACGTGACCGAGGAAGCGTGGGGGCACCTCCCGCGGCTGAGCGTATGCGAAGCCGTGGGGGAGAGGTACGCCAAAAGCTGCCCGGCCAGGTGCTTCTGTTCAGAGCAAGGGCGCCATGATCAGGGAGGAGGGCTGGGTGGGGCACACCTTCAAGCAGTCGCCACAGCCGTTGCATAGGTAGCGGTCCAGACGGGGGTGGCCGTGGTTGTCGATCTGGATTGCCTGGTCCACGGGACAGACCTGGTGGCAGGCATCGCATGGGGTATTGTAGTAGGCGATGCAGGTGTTCCAGATGAGTTTTGCCCGGATCGGCGGGGGCGTTGGCTCGACCTGGGGTGGGGGCGGAAGTTCAACCTGCGGCTCCGTCGGGCCGCGCCGCCAGAAGGTCAAAAGATCGCGTCGGGACAGGCCCTTGTCGCTCATGGCAAGGCCTGGATCAGGTTGGCCACGATGGCCCGCCCGGCGTCGTCGACCAGGTTGGAGCCCTGGGGCGGCATCTGGAGGGACTCGGGGCTGACCTCGCGGACGCCCATGCGCTTGTAGACGGCGCTGCCCGCGGGGTCGCCGCGCACGACCCGGGGCTGGCCGTCGGTCCCGCCCTTGGTGCTCATGGTGAGCTGGTTCACCGTCGTCAGGTACATCGGGGTCTGCTGGACGGTGGCCAGCTTGCCCACCTCCAGCCGCAGGACCATGTTGATGGTATTCTGTACGTCGGAGTCGGCGGCGTGGCACCCGCCGCAGTTGGCGTGCAAGTAGCCCAGGCCCTGGCGGATGGCGACGCCGCCGGGGATTGGGAAGCCGGCGGGAGGCGGCGGGGCGGTCAGCAGGCCGTGGTCCGTGAGGTATTTGAGGTTGACCCCGGTGGCGGTGCCGGCGAGCTGAATGGCGGAGAAGCCTAAGGGGCGTTCGTAGACCTTGCGGTGGCAGCTTTCGCAGTCCATCTGCGGCGGGATGTCGTGGCCGCTGCCGCGGGCGTTGGGCACGCCGACGAGGTTCAGGGCAGCGTCGCTCTCATCGTCGAGCCAGCGGTAGGTCACCAGCACCCAGCCGGAGTCTTGTACCGACTTGTCGCCGCGCTTCCACTCCATGCGCGTCTCGATCCGCTTGCCCCCGGCGCGGAACTCCTTCCACAGCTTGGTGCCGATGGGATACCGCCAGCGGTCCATGTTGCCGCTGTCGATTTTGCCGCCGGGCGGCAGGAAAACGTAACGCTGCTTGCCCGAGCCGTCGGCCCACAGTTCGTACTGCGGCTGGAAGGGCATGACCCCGTCTGCCAGGGTAGGGGTACGCAGGTCGGGGCTGGAATAAAGGCCGGTGCGAGAGAGCCAGGGCGGGGCGTAGTTGAAGACCTCGATGGACGGGGCGGCGGCCTGCACCGGGTCGCCGATCAAAGGCGGGTCGGGCCGAGCGGTCGGGCTCATATCGAGGGTCGGCGGCGTCGAGGGAAGCGGGTCGGGGGTGGGGCCCCCGCACGCCCCCAGGAGGGTCATGAAGGCCAGTGCCGGCAGTGGCGTGCACAAGCGCATCGCCCTATTATATCCGCCGCGGATGCCCGGCGGCAAGAGCCAGGGTATAATGTCCACAACGGCAGCTTGATGAACACCTGGATGAACCGCCATGTGCGTGCCGGACTGACGATGGGCGTCTATGGACTTGCACTTGCGCTTGGGCTTTGGCCAGGGCCATGGAAAAACCCGGCATGGGCCGCGGACCAGGCATTGGCGGCGACCGGCGTGGGATTGTCGAAAGCCGCGGTGGCCCAGGTGGTCGGGGACCTGATGGAGCAGGCCCGGGCGCTGGAGGACGAGGCCCAGCGCAAGGTCAGCGGGGATGGCGAGCGGAAGGCCCTGCTGGAACGGGCGGTGGCGTTGCTGACGCGGGCCCTGACTCTTTGCCCGCACCACGCCGAGGCGCGGGTGGACCTGGGGCGCGTCCTGTCGGATTCGGAGCTGGGGGAGGACGGGGTGCGCCGCTCGGCCCGGGAACTGTACCGCGCCCGCGAAGACGATCCGGCCCGTATCTTCGAGTACGAGATCTCTCAGCTTCTCGGCATCGTGCTGTCGCGGCTCTCGCTTTTCCAGAAGGCGGTGGACGAGTACGACCGCACCCAGCAGTGCCTGCCGGGGCAGCCCGGATCGCCGATGCGGCAGCGTTCCCAGCGGGCGACCATTTTGGGGAATTCCGCCGAGGCGCTGATGGCCATGGGGCGCCTGTCCGGGGCCATCGAACGCTACAGCCAGGCAGAGGCCATGGACGGCACCGACCAGGCGGCGTTGCACAGCCTGGGGCTGGCGGTGGCCTACGATCGGGACGGGCAGATCGAGAAGAGCCGGGACGCGCTCCTGCGGTCGCTGACCACCGACCCGGCGCTGAAGCTTTTCCAGAGCGACGCAGTGTTCTTCGTACCGTCGGGGGACCGCAGCTATTACCTGGGGCTCCTTTCGGAGGCCTTCGACGATCGAGAGACGGCGCTCTCGTCGTGGCAGCAGTTCCTGAAGGAGCTGCCGCAAAGCCGCTATGCCGCCCGCGCCCGGGTGCATCTGGAGACGCTGCGTCGTACCCCGGGGCTTTCGGCGATGGAGCTGTACCGGGCCGAGGTGGTCATCGGCGACCCGCTTTTCCCGCCGGATCGGCAGGCGACGCAGCTTCTGGGCAAACGCATCCGCAGCGATGAGGACATCCAGCGCACGGCGCAGGCGCACCGGCTGGAGCTGCGGCAATGCTACGCCCGTTCGCTGCGCAAGGAGCCCCGGCTGACCGGCGAGATCGAGGTGGCGCTGGTGCTGGAGCGCGGCGGCTCGGTGGCCCTGGCGGAGGTGATTCGCAACGGTTTCGCGGTGGACGCAAGCGCGGGAGCAACTGGCGCCACCGGAGCAGGGCAGGGGAGTCAGGAGACGATGACCCCTGCCGCTCGGGAACTGGTCCACTGCGCCGTGGACACGCTGCGAAGGTGGCGGTTCCCCTCGTCGGAAGCCGAGCGTGACGAGTTGGCCATCCCGCTGCTCTTCGAGGCCCGAAAGTGAGGCCAGGGCATGACGGCGGCAGTGCGGATGCCGGAAGGCGTGGCCATCCCGCTGCTCTTCGAGGCCCGAAAGTGAGGCCAGGGCATGCAGGCGGCAGTGAGGCGCACTTGAGGACCGGCTGGCAGTACATCGTGGCCGCGGCCCTGGTTGGGTGCGCCCTGGCTTCCGGGGCCCGTGCCGACTCGCCGAATTTATGGAACGCGAACGCGAACGCGCGACCCGGCGCAACCATGGGGAAGGCTGCCGCCCCATCCGGCTATCGGGAGATCTGCACCCGCGCCCGCGCCGTGCTCCATCGCGAGTCGAGCGACTCGCCGGATCAATCTTACCTGGCGGACCTGGCCGGCTCGCCGGACCTGGCCGGCGTGCTCCCCGAGATCGTGCGCTCCCTGCGCGAGGCGACGCGGCAGGTGCCCGACGGGGCCGACGCCTGGGCGCTGCTGGGAGAATCGCTGGTCCGTCTGGATTCCCGCGTGTCCGGCGATGTACCGCCCGATCGGGACGAGGCACTTTCCGCGCTCTTGCGGGCGCAGCGACTCGGCACCGATAGCGCCTACCACTCGATGGCGCTGGCCCTGGCGCTGGCACAGTCGGGAGATCTGGAACCGTCGCTTTTTCTGTACCGCCGGCTGGTCCGCAACCGCCACACCCCGCTGCTTCTGCGCCGCACCGCCGACGTGCTGATGGCCCTGGGCCGCCTGGATGAGTCCCTCCCCCTGTACCGTGAGGCCTGTGGGGGTTCGATCACCGAAGCGCAACGGGTGCGGGGTGCCGGCTACCCGATCCGGCTGGAGGCGGGACGGGCCTGCTATGCTCTGGCGGCGGCCCTGGACCGCTCCGAACGCTTGTCCTCCGTGCCCGGGGCGATGCGTCAGGCGGTCGCCCTGGACCCGACGCAACGTTCCTTCGGGCTGGGCAGCGACTTCGTGCCCGCGGTGGACCGGGCCTACTACCGCTCCCTGGTTTTCGCCAGGCAGGGGGACAGTTGCCAGGAACTGGCCGCGCTGCGAGCCTACCTGGACCCCGATAAGGTCCCGGTCTACGCCGCCAGGGCCAAGTCCCGCCTTTTGCGCCTGGTCCCGCTGGCCCTCTTGTGCAAAGGGGAGTATAGTTTTCGCCTGAAGCCGAAGGCCGAAAGATCGATAGATGTGCCGCTTGGATCCCAACCGGACCGAGACGGAGGTGCCCCATGGCCAGTTCGAGTGGACGCCGGGTCAAAGTCACCCACCTGACCCTGCGAGAGATGAAAGAGCAGGGCGAGCGCATCGCCATGCTCACTGCGTACGACGCCAGCTTCGCCCGCCTTTGTGACCAGGCGGGGGTGGACGTGATCCTCGTCGGGGACTCCCTGGGGATGGTGGTCCAGGGGATGGACAACACCCTCTCGGTCACCATGGACCAGATGGTCTACCACTGCCAGGCCGTGGCCCGGGGGGTCGAGGCGGCGAGCGCCCGATCGATGGTGGTCGGCGACATGCCCTTTTTGTCTTACCAGGCCTCCACCGACGAGGCGATCCGCAACGCCGGGCGCCTTCTAAAGGAAGGCCGCGCAGAGGCCGTGAAGCTGGAGGGCGGCGCCGAGTACGCCGAGCTGTCTTCCCGCCTGTGCCGGCTGGGCGTGCCGGTGATGGGGCACATCGGGCTGACCCCTCAGTCGGTACACACCCTGGGCGGCTTCAAGGTCCAGGGGCGCAAGGAGGAGCACGCCAAGAAGCTTCTCCAAGATGCCCTGGCACTGGAGCAGGCGGGCTGCTTCGCCCTGGTGCTGGAGGCCATCCCCCGGGAACTGGCCACCGAGATCACCCGCAGCCTCTCGATCCCCACCATCGGCATCGGCGCCGGGGTGGATTGTGACGGGCAGGTGCTGGTGATTTATGACCTGCTCGGGATGAACGAGGAGTTCCGGCCCAAGTTCGTCAAGCGGTACGACAACCTGGCGCTGCGGGTGCGCACCGCCATCGATACCTACATCGGCGAGGTGCGCAACGGCGACTTCCCGGGTTTGGAGCACAGCTTCAGCAAGGAGCAGCGGCCGGGGCCCTCGGCCTCGCCCTATGGCGGCCTGCGCATGGCGGCGGCGGGCGGAGTGACGCCCGAGGTGCCCGACGACGAGCCGGATGCGGATGGCGCGCAGCGAAGCGGAACGCCGTTCATGGACAATGCCGGGGTGGGCTGTGTCCCGCTGCGGATGGTACCCAAGCTGTGAGCCGCGGGTGCGGTCGATGATAGATGACCGCGGCGCTTCGCGCTTGGCGATAGATGACCGCGGCGCTTCGCGCTTGGCGATAGAGGTCCTTCGCACGCCAGCGGCGATGCAGGCCCGTGCCCGCGCGGCCCGGGCCGGGGGGCAGCGCATCTCCTTAGTGCCGACGATGGGCTATCTGCACCAGGGGCACCAGTCGCTACTTTCCCGGGGGCGGCTTCTGGGAGAACTACTGGTCCTTTCGATCTTCGTGAACCCCTTGCAGTTCGGTGCCGGCGAGGACCTGTCCCGCTACCCGCGCGATGAGGACGGCGATCTTTCCCGGGCGGCGGCGGCGGGCTGCGACGTGGCCTTCTGCCCCGACCCGGCGGCGATGTACCCGGCGGGTTTCCAGACCCAGGTGGCGGTGCCGGGGCTCTCCCGGGGGCTTTGTGGCGACCATCGTCCGGGGCACTTCGACGGGGTGGCCACGGTGGTGCTCAAGCTGTGCCACCTGGTGCAGCCCCACGTGCTGCTCCTGGGCGAGAAGGATTACCAGCAGCTTCAGGTAGTGCGGCGGATGGTGGCGGACCTGGGGCTGGACGTGCAGGTGGTGGGCTGCCCGATCCTGCGAGAGCCCGACGGGCTGGCCATGTCGTCACGCAACGTGTATCTCTCGCCGCGCGAGCGGGAGCAGGCGCGGGTGCTTTCGCGGGCGCTCTTGGCGGCGGAGGCGAGCTACCGCGGTGGGGCGCGGCAGGCCGCGGAGGTGGTCGCGGCGGCGGCGGCGGTGCTTGCGGGGGAGCCGGAAGTGCATGTGCAGTACCTCTCGCTGCGGGACGCAGAGGGGCTGGAAGAAACGACGGGGACCCTGCATCGCCCGGTGGTGCTGGCGGTGGCAGCGCGGGTCGGCAAGACCCGGCTCATCGACAACATTCAGCTTCGCTAACCAGCTCGCACCTGGCCTGTCTGATCCGCCAAGATGGCCGGATGAACAGGCAAGGGTGGGCACTGTGAATGGGGTGCCTGATGCTGGTTGCGGCAACTCCCGGCGCACAGGGGTCGCTTCATCGAGGACTTGCACTGGCCCATTGTTTCGCCGGCCTTTTTCTTTGCCGGCGTTCGTGCTATCGGTGCCGTCATGTCGGCACCGGTTCCCGAATTCCCTGGCCCGCCCGCACGCGACACGCAGGTTATCGGCCTGACCGGCGGCCTCGCCAGCGGCAAGAGCACCGTGGGCCGCATCCTCCGCGAGTTGGGCGCCGAGGTGATCGATGCCGACGAACTGGCTCGCATGGTCGTCCAGCCGGGGCGCAAGGCCTATGAGGAACTCGTCGCCACCTTCGGCCCCGACATCCTGCAGGCCGCCTTGCCCGAACCCCGCCCGATTGACCGCGCCCGCCTGGCCGAACGCGTCTTCTCCGACGACCAAGCGCGCAAGTATTTGAACCGCATCACCCACCCCGAGATCGCCGCCGAGAGCGCC
>JBBRLA010000488.1:0-6697 GCA_038231615.1 Polyangia bacterium
ATGGCCTGGGTGGCCATTCGCGAGTTTGAGGACGAGAGACAAAAACTGGAGGACTACCTGACCGAACGGCTGGCGCAACAAGTCAAGCAGCGACTCGAGGAGGAAGCCAAGAATCTGGTTCAGCACGATCCGGATTAGAACCCTGTCAGAGGAACCGGCCACGCAGCTCCGGCGTGGGCAGACGGCAGGCATCGGACTTGCCAAACCAGCGATAGCGATTGCGTGCGATAAATCGATACACAAGATCGCGCAGGGGCCGCGGCACCGCAATGAAGGCGTAGGACAGCATCCAGGGGAACCGCAGGCGGCGCGCGATGCGCAGGCCAGCGGTGGAGTGGTGGTAGACCCGATCCCCCTCCACAAGGAGGATGGTGCCCGAGGACTCGCTGCTGTCCGGGACCAGGCCGCGCTGCTTCAGCAGCTCGGCGGCGATGTCGGATTGCAAGGCCGCGAAGCGGAATTGGGCCCGCGGGTCCCGATCGATGATGAAGTTCACGGCGCCGTTGCAGAAGTTACACACACCATCGAAGAGCACCACGGCGGACGCGGGTGGGACGGCCGAGGCCGTCGGGGTGGCCCGAGAAGCAGAGGGGATGGTGGCGGTCATGGCGGAAGCACCTCCAGGGGTACATTCGATCATAATCCATCCGAGCCGGCCGGCCACGTGTCGCACCGGTTTTGCAACGGAGGGGAAAGGAGCGCTCAGGCCGGGTGCTGGCCTGGGTCCATCGGATCCAGCGGAAAGGCGCCGCCGATCTGGTCCAGGATGATCTCCAGGCCCAAGCCATAGGTCCTGGAGATGGTCCGGTACCGGGGGTCGAGGTCGGCGAAGCGATCGGCCTCGTTCCTGACCGCGTGCCACACCAGGGCCGCCCCCATCAGGGTCCCAGGCTCTATCCCCGCCCGCAGCAGGTGCGAGCATAGGAGCCGGCACTCGCCCATGTTTCCCTGGGCCTCGAGCCCCCGAAGCACGTCCCCGGCTGTGCCGGGCAATCGCAACTCCGAGACGGCCATCAGGCTGTCGGCGAGCCCCAGCCCCTTGTGATAAGAAAACCCCATCCGGGTGATCTTGCGGTAAATGAGAGACAGCAACCTGAACGTCTGAGGAGCAGAGATGATGTTGTTTTTTTTCATGTCTCGTTCGCCTGCGAGGTAGAAAGACGATATGCCTATCAAAGCTGGCGCCAGATTCAATAGCATAGGGCGATGTAGGCAAGGCTCCCGGCGCGGCGGCGAAGTCTCGATCTAGGCGGGGGCCGGGTCGCCGGCTGCCGATCAGGCCGATGGCAGGACGTCGGCCAGTCGCTCGGAGATTTCCTGGACGTTCAGGTGATCGAAGTCCTTGTCCAGGCTGGCACTGACACGCTTTTTCACTGAATCGGAGAGCGCCTCGCGCAATTGCCCCAGGAAGTGCGGCGGCGCCACCAGCAGGAGGTGGGCGGTGGTGTTGCTGCTCAGCCCCTTGTCGAGCATGGTAGCCAGTGAGCGGGCGAAGATCTCGGCCTCCACGGTCTTGGGGTCGGTGTGGGGCTCCATTCCTGAGCGGCTACCCTTGCTGGCCCCGCCGCTCGAATTGCCCGGGCTTTGCTGGGTCCTGCCGGGTCGATCGCTGGTCAAGTCATGGGCCCGCGCGCGGCCCTCCGGGTGATCGAATTCCTGCACCAGCTTCAGGTCTTTCTTGTCGCCAGCAACAAAAAGCCGGGCGCGGCTGGCGCTGCTTACCAGCACCCAGGTACTGCCGTTCGGTGGGGAGGTTTGATACATGATGTCTCCTGCTCGCGACGAAGCGCGTGGTCAACCCCTTGCTTTTACAGCATAAGCACAAGGACGCGCGAAAGCAAACCGATGTATTGTCTAGCGCAGCGGGAAGTCCACGCTGCGCAGGGACCGGGTGATGTGGTCGCAGTCCACCTTCCCGCTCTTGATCCGGCCGAACTGTTCCTGCACCACCGAGCGCATCCGGCTGCTGTCGGCGTAGAGGCTGGCTATCTCGGGGCGGGTCGCGCCGCTGAACTGCTCGTCCTTGCAGGCGGTGAACATGGCCTGGCGGAACTGGTCCAGCTCGACCTTGGATGCACCTTCGGCAGAGTTCGCTTGCCAGTAAAAAAGCCCCATCACGCCCAGCAGGCCCACCCCGCCCGCAAGGAGCAAGAGGTTGCGCATCGGGTGGGGTGCGGTGCCAATGTGCTCGGTCTGTGCGTCTTGCGATACCAGTTTGGGGTCGCTCATCGTGAGCCTCCTTGCACCAAAAGGGCCCGCTCTCCAACGTGGATTGCGAGTCTTCCCGCACCCTACGCCTGCCCGGCAAAGCCCGCAAGTTCACCTCGCCAGACCGACGGGCTTGGTCATTTTCACCGCTTTTACGTATGCTATTGGCCCATGGCCCACAACAGCCTCTTGCTTACCCTGCGCAGCTTCTATCACACGCTGCGCATCTCCGTGCCCACCGTGGTCGACGCCACGCTGCGCCGGGGCAGCCTCGAGCGCTGTGATCACCGCCTGCGGGACTGGTCCGAGACGCTGGTGGCCATCACTGGCACCCAGTTGCACGTCCGCGGCTTGGCCCACCTTCCCGGGGCGGCCTGCGTGATCATGTCCAACCACCAGAGCATCTCCGACATCCCGGTGATCTTCGCGGCGATGCCCCCCTTGCTGCGCCTGCGCATGGTCACCAAGGCGGAACTCTTCCAGGTGCCGATCTGGGGACGGGCGATGCGCGAGGCCGGCTTCATCCCCATCGATCGCGGCAACCGAAAGGGGGCGATCAAGAGCCTGGAGATTGCCAAAAAGGACATGGACGCCGGCACCTTTATCTGGATCGCCCCAGAGGGGACGCGCAGCAAGGACGGCCGCCTCTTGCCGCTGAAGAAGGGCGGGTTCATCCTGGCCCGCGACACCGAGCGGCCGATCGTGCCGGTCCTCGTCGAGGGTACGCGCAACATCGTGATCCCGGGGGACGTGCGCACGCACCACGGGCAGAAGGTCCGGCTGACCTTCTGTCCGCCCATCGCCACCGCCGGCCGTCCCCTGGAAGCGGTGATGGCCGAGGTGAGCCGGGCGATCGATCCAAACGGGCCAAACGGACACCAGGACCTTATCGGGCTGAATGAAGCCGGGGCCCCCGAGGTCACCCCCTCGGCGGCCCCGGGTGGGTCGCCTTAGAGCGGCGCGCACTTCTATCTATCAGTCCACCAGCTTGAGATGGCTTGGGCGGGGCTTCTTCCCGGGCTTCTCCGGCTTCTTTTGCGGCTCGGGTTGCTCCGGCTTCTCCGCCACCCTGCGGGGGCCGATCTGCGGAGGGTCTTCGCCCACGGCGCCAGCCTCTTTCGCGACCTGGGCGAGCAGGTCCTTGGGGATGTCGCCCTCCCACACGTAGGTCCGCTTGTCTCCATCGGTCAGCCCGAAGACCGCGGCCCACGGGATGAAGGTGGAGTAAAACACCCGCCGGAACGATAGGGTGGCCGCGATGCCGCGTTTGTCCACCACCAGATCGGAGATCGGCACGGGCATGTTGTAACCGTACTGGAGGATGAGGCGCTTGTCCTCGCGCAAGTGGTCGGGCAGATCGACTCCGTCCCGGCGCGGGTCCAGGTGGACGTAGACCCAGGCGTCTTCCATGAGGTGGAGCATCACCTCTTGCTTGTCGGGTACCATGCCATCATTCCTAGTCTCTTCCGTCGCCGGATGCAATGGTCTGCCAGGGCTTCCCGGCAATGTTATAAGGATGCCATGAACCAGCAGGACCCGGGGCACTGGCTCTACCGGCTGTCGCCCGAGGAGTGGATCCAGGCGGCGGAGAACGAGATCCGGCTGGCGCGGGCGGCCTTCGCTTCCTCCTCATCGCAGCACCGCCCCGCGGTTACCCACGCCAGGCGGGCGGCGGGGATGGCGCTGAACGCGATCCTGTGGTCGTCGCCGGATCCGGCATACGGGCGCAGTTATATGGATCATCTGAAAGGGCTGGCCGAGGATGCTGGAGTGCCCGTGGAGATCCGCGGTGCGGGGCGCCGGCTGCTGGACATGCCGATCGCCCAGCAGGTGGTGGTGCTGGGCAAGGCCAAAGATTCGCTGGCGGACCCCGCCGAGGCGATCCTCGGCTATGTGCGCGGGGTGATGGCCCCGGTAGGCAGGGGATAGCCCTACCCCTTGGGGGCCAGATCGGCGGTGTCGCCATCGCCCGCGTTGCCACCGTCCCCACCGGCATCTGGCGCGGTCGCGAGGTCGGACGCCGGTTGCAGGTCCGGGCCGACGCTCAGGTCCGGGGCGATCGCCGGGCCGGCATCCGGGGTGGCGGGGAAGAGGCGGAAGGGCAAAGTGTCCCGCGCGTCGCCGTTACAGGCGACGAACCACAGGACGGAACAGAAGAAGAGGGCCGAGAGCAAAAGCAGCGGGACGAAACGGCGCATGGTGGCTCCGCAAGATGCAGCAGGTGCCGCATCCTACCGGCCGCCGCAAGAGGCGTCTACAGGTGTCTGGCGGGGGGGCGTGCGCTCGATGTTTTTTACAGGGAAAGATCGGTCATCGGGACCGGGCTGACGGGGCCGCTGACCGTGGCGGGGCGCCCTCGCGTGCGCAGCCAGACTCTCCCGGTCGATCCTCCCCCTCCACCATTCGATCCCTCGAAGTCGGCCGGCGTGGTCGGGGGAAACCCTCGCGCTCCACCGCTACCCGTGTGGGCCTTTCCTGCGCCAGCCGCCAAGAGCGACTCAGGGCCATCGGGGGCCCCAGTTTCCATCGGTGCCGCCGGGTCTCCCCCGGCGCCGCCGTTGGCATAGAGGCCCCCGGCGATGACCATCGTGGGCGATTCAAGGAAGAGCGTCCCTCCAGACCCGCCGCCGCCGCCGCCCAGGCCCGCGCCGTCCTCGCAGCCGCCCGTGCCGCCGCCGCCATTGACGGACAGCAGGCCGCCGGTCTGCACCGTGATGGCGGCAGTCGAGGTGATCTGGATGGCGCCGCCGCCCGCGCCGCCGGTGCAGCCCCCTCCCTTGCAGGCCACGCTGCCACCCCCCCCGCCTTCACCGCCGCCGCTCCCCGCCTCCCAATCGGAGAGGTGGCTCGCGTAGGGAGATCCGCCCCGGCCCCCATCGTTTTTCTGCCAGGTACCCGCGGAAAAGAAGAGAGCGGCCCCCCCGCCCGCGCCGGCCACGCCAAACCCGCCGCCGCCGCCGCCGCCCTTGCCGATGGTGCCCCAACCGCAGACGCCGGCATTGCCCGTGCCCGCGCCCACGCCGGAAAGACCTCCCCCGGGGCCCGGACCTGCGCCCTGCGCGGAGCCGCGAAGCGGGGCGGCAATCACGACGTCGCCCGCCGCCACCACCACCAGATTCCGGGGGCCGACAACCTTGACCGGCGCCGTGATCTGCCACCCTCCGATTGACAGGACGCCGCTTTTCCCTTCGACCCCGAAGGCGCCCCCCGGCGGCAGCATCACGATCGCCCCGTCGGCGTCCCTGAGGACCAGGGCGCCCGTGTCGATCAGCGCCACGGCAGAGGAAAGGTCGGAAGCCAGCGGGCGGACTCTTCCGGGAGAGACGTGGCTGGGCACCACCGACCGGGGAAGGGCGCCGCCGCCATCGACTGCGGTGCTGGCAGCATCGGCGACCCTTCCATCGGAGAAGGCAGGGGAGCCATCCGGGGATGGAGTGGATGCGTCGGGTAGCTGCCCATCATCGAGGCGCTCGCAGCGGTCCTGTGCGCCGCAGATCCACCCCGGGGGACAGGCGGCGTCGCTCTGGCAGAAGCCGGTAGAACGGCAGGCGGCGGCTGGCAGGAGGAGCGCAAGGACCAGGGTGCCGCGCATGTCAAAATTCTCCCACGGGCGCCGATAGAACGCTCCGCATCTTGCCGGGATTTCGCCTGTAGGCAATCGCGAGAAGGATGCCTCCTGTCGCCGCCAGGGCCCCTCCGGCGGCCACCAGCGCGATGCCGGGGATACGGCCCTCCAACTCTACCTCGCAGTGACCGATCTCTGCCTTGGAACAGGTCTGTCGTCCATCCAGTCCCCACAAGACCCCTCCTCCCAGAAAGGAGAGCAGGCCCGCTCCTTCCAGGCTCCAGCCGAACCGACTCAACGCCCGCCGATCCGGTCGTTCGCCGGTGTCGCCACTCGTCGGCGGGGCTGCGATCTCTGGGGCATGGTACGCGCGCTCTCCAGGCTGGAGCGGAGGGGACGCCTTCGCCGGCCGTCGGGTTTGCGCAGTCAGGGCCAGCCGTGCGCGCACGCGCGCCATGTAGCGCAACGTGTCCTCCCTGAGTCGCGTCTCGGGATGCGAGTCAAGGAAGGACTGATAGTAGGCGAGGGCCTCCTGGTTTCGATCTGCCCGTCTGTTCACCTGTCCCAGATTGAAGAGCAGGAGCGGGGCCGGACTCATCGCATAGGCGGCCGTGAACTCGGCCGCCGCTGCCTCGTAGTGTCCCTGCTCGGCCAGCCGCCGCCCTCGGTCCACATGGCCTTGCAGCACCTCACGCCTGCGGGTGTCGGACTCCTCGATGGCCGCCGCCGTTGTGCAGAGCCCCACGACCAGTACGCTAGCCATCGTCAGGGAAACGCAGGGGCTGGATATCGGCGGGCAAATCATGGTTTGTCTTTCTGTACGGTGCACCGAGCCGCTTGGCTTTCGTCGTCGACGAATTCTGGATTGGTTTTGCTCTCGGCGTCCCCGCACTCGGCTCCCCAGGCACGGCGGCGACCCTTTCA
>JBBRLA010000489.1:0-6677 GCA_038231615.1 Polyangia bacterium
GAATTAGTATACCCATATATTTTAATGATGTCCACTTTATATCCCATTATTTGTAGCCCGCCGCTCCCGCGAAGTCCTTGGGCCGTACGGACATCGACTTTTCGGCTAGGGTCTAGCTAGTCATCCTTTCAGTGTTCAGAATACGTCGAAATGCTGACAAGTCATCCGCCGACCCGGAAGGTCCACGGAATCAAGGCGCATCATCGGCCGATGATGCGGTGCGCTAAAGGCCAGGGTACAAGGTCTACGGAACCTTCAGCCTCGATGTGAAGGGAGACCTCCAAGTGGTAGACCCATGAGGAGCCGAGTACCAATGCGAGGCGAAGGGGCGGACGGGCTCGTAGTAGCGAGGATGCCTGGTAACGCGGGCGGAGCGAAGGGGCCCGAGTCGGTGCTGGAGGCCATTCGGGATCGGTTCGCGCAATGCCGACTGGAGCTTCATCCTGGGAAGACCCGGATCGTGTACTGCAAGGACGACGATCGGCGCGGGGAGCACGAACACATCCAGTTTGATTTCCTCGGGTATCGTGGCAACAAGGTAGCTGTGCAAGTCATCGTTGAGCGCAGCAAGAAGGTTGACGGCGTCGTGATACCGGGTCAAGTGCAGTCGATATCCCTTGGTTCGCTTGGTCCCGAGGAGAAGGTAGACGGGCGCACGGTAGGCGCCAAGCTGCGCACTCACACGGACCCCGACACGACGATCCTCATGACTGACGAGTCAAGGATCTACACGAGGGTCGGAGAGAACTTCAAGGAGCACCACACGGTCAACCACTCCAAAGAAGAGTACGTGCGGGAAGATCCTGACGGGCACCTCGTCCACACGAACACGGCAGAGGGCTTCAACGCGAACCTGAAGCGGCAGATCAACGGGAGTCACCACCACGTCAGCAAGAAGCACCTTCCGAAGTACCTGGAAGAGCACGATTACAAATACAACACCCGAGATCAGACCGATGGGGCGCGCACCGTCGCGGCTATCAGGAACATGGAAGGGAAGCGGCTGACGCTGTACAAGCCGGAGAGTGGTAAGGGCGCGTCGCTGATTTGCTATAAGGCGTCAGAGCCTGGGGGCAAAAAGGGGGGCGGCATGCTGACGAGAACGATTGCCCGGAAAAGTCGAAGAAATGAGGCTATATGAGACTTGTAACACATCCCGCATGGGCGAGCAGAGCAGCGAGGTCTTGGACTACGTGCCCGCTCATTTCAAGGTGCTGCAGTATATGCGCGAGACCTGGTCCAGCACCACCGGCCAGATCGTCACCGCGCCGGTCCCTAACAAGATGATCGAAAAGGGAATCCCGGGTCCGGGGCTGCTCACCCAGGTGGTGCTGTCCAAGTACCGCGACCACTGTCCGCTGACGCGGCAGACGCGCATCTACGCCCGCAGCGGGGTGGTGCTCAGCAGAAACACGCTGGTGGACTGCGATCTATTGACCTGGCGATCTGGCGTAGACCGCGCTGCTGCCGCCGCTGCCCGGAAGCGCTCCCGTGCGGAAGGTGCCGATGCGAAGGCCCGCCATGGCGGCAGTATATCCGCCGGGCCGCCGATGACGAAGAGTGTGCTACCTTTCGTGTCGCTCGAAAGAAGGTGAGATGAAGATCTGGGTCGACGCAGACGCCCTACCCGGCGAGATCAAGGACATCATCCTGCGCGCTGCCCGCCGATTGAAGATCGATACGGTCCTGGTGGCGAACAAGAACGTCGACATCGGGCCGGGCCTCTTCGTGTCCTTTGTCAGGGTGAAGCAGGGGGCCGACATGGCCGATGCCTATATCGCTGACCACGGCGCCGCCGAGGACTTCTGCATCACCGCCGACATCCCCCTGGCTTCCTTGCTGGTGGGCAACGGGCTGACCGTGATCGATCCCCGCGGGGAGTTGTACTCGGAAGGGAACATCGGCGAGCGGCTGGCGATGCGCGACCTAATGACCGGGCTGAGGGAGTCGGGTGTGCAGACCGGCGGCCCGCCTCCCTTCAGCCCCAAGGCCAAGCAGCGCTTCGCCGCGCTTCTGGATGCCCTTCTTTCTCGGATGCTGCGGCGGCAGGCGTAGCCGGGTGCGTCAGCGGTTCAGCACGGCGACGTCGTCGAGCTGCATCCACGACGGCGTGTTGACCTTGCCGTCATCATGCGCCTGAAACACCACCTGCATGGACCTGCCCGAGTAGACCGTCAGGTCCATCGTGACCTGGGTCCAGCCAGCGGTAGCGCAGGTCCGCATGGGGGTCCAGATCACCGCGCCGCCATTCACCTCGCGGAGCTGCACCTGCTGCCAGTCCGTCGCCAAGGTCCCCTTGCAGGTTGGCTTGTACCAGAAGGAGAGCACGGTCGTGCCAGTGTCCGGCACCACGATGTTCTGCGCCAGGGTGCCGTCGGTTGTATAGGGCGTGGACAGACCGAGCATCACGCTGAACTTGCCGGCGTGGGGCGTGGCGGTGGTGAGGGCGGCGGTGCTGGATGGGGTAAAGGGGCTCAGCTTGCCGCTCTCGAAGTCGCCGTTGTCGATCAGGTTGGTGTTCGGCGTCAGCACGGCGATCTGCCCCGGGACGGTGTGGGTCTTTTCGCCGCCGGTGCCGGTGACCACGAAGGTGGCGCTGACGCTGGCGTTGGTGGGGCTGGTGACCACGGTCAGGGTGCTGCTGGCACCGGCGGTGACCGACGGGGGGTTGAACGATCCCGTGACTCCCCCCGGCAGGCCGGTGACGGACAGGGCCACCTGCGCGGCCATGCCGGAGACGGCGGTGGTCTGGACGGTGTAAGTGGTGGTGGCGTGCTGGCCGATGATGCGGTTCGGCGGGGTCAGCGCCAAGGAGAAGTCGCTGGGGACGACGGCGCGGGAAACGATGCAGGCGTGGGCCTGATTGGACCACTGCTTCTGCACCGTGTAGATGACGCCGCTGGCGACCATCGTACCCTGCTGGCCATTGCAGATGTCGCCGATCTCCCCGTTCGTCCCGTCGTACCAGCCGAGCGGCGGGCCATAAACCGTGGCCAGACCCACGCCGGCATCGGTGATGGCCTCGACCATCTCGTGCGAGGCGACCGAGGTCTGGTTGTCGAACTGAGTGGCGGCCCTGCCGCAGCCCAGATCACATCCGCTGCCCGGCCCGATGTCGGGCAGGACGCCGTAGTAGACGTTCTGGTTCGCCATGGCCATGGTGCCGTGGTAGGCACAGAAGCCGCCGGAGATGCAGGAGACGTACTTGCCCTGGGTGATCTTCAGCCCCGCCGGCAAGTGGATCATGTACAGGGAGTTTGCCTCAGGCTTCGGCAGGTGCCCGGCGCCGATCTGCTTGGCAAGCTCCGCCTGGATCTGCGCGTCGGTCAGGCTGGCGCCGGTGGGCGATGGGGTGATGGTCACGGTGCCGGCGTAGCTGCCGCGGACGATGGACTGCACCGGCTTGGTGGTGTTGTATTCGCTGAGCCAGTCCAGGTATGGGCTGTTGACGATGTTGACGTAGAAGCCGGGCATGCCCTGCTTGACGATCGAGCCGACGCCGGCCCCCCAGAAGACGCCGGTGATCTTGACGCTCTGGAGGACCGGGCCGCCATAATAGGCCAGGTGCGGGGCAGGGGCGGCCTGGGGCTGCACGCCGGGATCATCGGACGAGAGCCACGGGGTGCCGTGCATCAGCCCCCCATCCCCGAGGTTGTCGGGAGGCGTCTCTCCAGAGCAGGCGAAAAGGAGCAGGGCCAGCGTGGTCGCGCCGATGGTTGTGATGCGATACCGGAACAGGTTGTATGTCATGATCTGGATGCCCTCTCAAAATGAATGGACAGCCAGTTCATCGGCCGGAGGGGCCGGGCCCCTTAGGGGCCTTTATTCGGGGAACCGAGAAAACCAGCCCCCGAAATCCCGCCCCACGCTACCCTGGCGGGCATGGAACTGCTCGTATACTCCGCCGCGGAGCACTCCGAGATCCCCGATGCGGCCCTGGACCGCGACCGCCTGAACCACGCCGCATGGGGCGGCAGCCTGACGCAGGAGCAATACCTTGAACGAGAGCGCCGCCTGTGGCGCGACCCATTCTCCCGCCAGGGCCTGCGCCTGTGGGTCCTGTCCGACGGCCACGAGCCCGTTGCCAGCCTGGAGACCTACGCCGTACAGGCGAAGAGCGGCGACCTTGCCGGCAGCGGCCACGGCATCGCCAGCGTCTATGTCGAAGAACGCCACCGCGGCGGAGGGCACGCCAGCGATCTGCTGCGACGGGTCCACGAGCGCCTGCGGGCAGAGGGGGCGCTTTTGACCTATCTCATATCCGAGATCGGCCCGTCCCTGTACGAGCGCCTGGGCTATCGCGGGCGTCCGCTGCGCCTGCGCCGGCTGGCAGCGTCGGAACCGGGGCGGCCCGACATCGAGCCCGGCGACCCCCGGGTGCGGCTGCTGGAAGAACGCGACCTGCTGGCGGTGCTGGAGTCGCGATATGGGCGATCGGAGGGCCAGGCGAAGCGGCTGCCCTTGTCCATCCCGCTCAGCCCACAGCAGATTGGCTGGCACCTTCAGCGGGGACGGATCTACGCGGAGCTGCTGGGCCGGCCGGTGGCCGACGCGGTGGGGGCGCGGGCCGGGGACGCCTTCGCCCTGTGGGCGCCGGAGTACCGCCACGGGGTGCTGCGGGTGCTGACGCTCTACCCGGGGGCGCGGCTCTTCTTGGCGGGACTGATAGATGACCCGCGGAGCCCGGAAGCGGCGGCGGTACGCGACGTCCTGCACGCGGCCCGCGACGAGGCCGCGCGCCTGGGCCTGTCCACGGTGGAGATGTGGGAGAACACGGTCAATCCCGGCTGGTTGCGCGGCGGCCTGCCCGTCCCGGCAGAGGACCTGCCCATGCTTCTGCCCCTGCGCGGCGGGATCCACGCGGAAGACTGGCTCGACTGGGAGCGCGGCCACTGGCTCTGACGGAAACATGATGAAGAGAGAGGCCGGCGGGCGTCATGCGCGTGCTGAACAGGGGTTGGGTCACGGACATGATGAAAAAGTCGGTGCGCGTCCTGGTTTCCCTTTATGCTGCCGCGACCGTGCCCACCACGCCACGAAAACATCCAGGGAAAAAACTCCCGCTTCGCCCCCCGCAAGGGGTCCCCGACCACACCAGACCCTCGCCTGCTTCCCGGCCGCGCCCCGCCGCCGCCGGACCTCCATGGCCACGGCCCACCGCTGCGTCCGCACGACCCCGCCCCACTGGACCCCCGCGGCCCCGCCGCGTTCCCGGGCCCGGAGCACCCCCGCAAAAAGGCGACTGGCTGTGGACCACCCGCCCCGGTTCCGAGATCGACCTCATCGAAGAGCTGGCCTTCATCGGGGTGGACGCCCGACAGGTCGAGGTTGCCCTGGTGGTCTCGGGCAAATGTCCTTCAGGTTTCGAGCCGGCCTTCGCCAGGCAGCTCCTCCCCGTCGCCGCCATCTGCGCGCCCACCGCCGCCGCAGTCCACGAAATCCTGCGCCCACACCTGGGCGGCCCGTGCGCCCTGCATGTGTGGGTACCCGACAGCGACCCGGGGAACCTGCTCTCCTCTCTCGCCGCGGACCTCCAACGCGAGCTGCGCCAGCGACTGGAGGCCGATCGCCCCGGACAGCTCCTCGATGACGGGCCCGCCGCCAAGGAGGCGGGGGGACGCCTCTTGCAGGTATGCTTGCTCTCCGCCGAAGAGGCGGCGGTAGGGGCCCTGCGTGCCGTTGATGCCCAGAGCCTGGCCCCGGGAGGCCGCTTGCGGTTCCACGTGGATCGCGAGGCCCCGTCGCGCTCGGCGATGAAACTCGGCGAGGCGCTGGCCTGGCTGGGCCGGGGTCCCGAGCCCGAGGACGTGTGCGTGGATCTGGGCGCATCCCCTGGAGGCTGGACCTACATCATTGCGCAGCGCCGGGCCCACGTGGTAGCGGTCGATCCCGGCCTCCTTGCGCCCTCGCTGCGCAACCGCAAGGGCATCGAGCACCTGCGCATGGACGCCTTCCGCTTCGAGCCGGAGTTGCCGGCGGACTGGCTCTTCTGCGACATGGCCTTCCGCCCCCTGGAAGTGGCATCGCTCCTGGCCAAGTGGGGGCGCAAGCACTGGGCCCGCTTCCTTCTGGCCAACATCAAGCTGCCGATGCGCAAGCGGGCCGAGATGATGAAGCGGGTGAAGGAGATCCTCAAGACTGGCGGCTGGACCGGGGTGCGGGTGCGGCAGCTTTACCATGACCGCGACGAGGTCACAGTGGCTGCGTGGCGTGGCTTCGGCATCGACGCCCGAGCTCCGGGACAACGCGCCACCCCCGCCACTGGCGATGCCGTCGGCGGCGACAAGACCGGTGCCAGAAAGAGCGCCGACACCAGGCGTTCCGCGAAGCCGACCGGGAAAACCCGTCCGCCCAGGCCCTCCGCAAACACCTCGCCCAGGCCGTCGTCGCAAGACGCGCCCAGGTCCTTCTCGAAGACCTCGCCTCGTCCCTCCTCGAAGACCCGCCCGCCCAGGCCCTCGGCGAACACCTCGCCCAGGCCCTCGGCGAACGCCGCGCCCCGGCCTTTCTCGAAGACCACGCCCCGCCCTTCCTCGAAGACGCGCCCGCCCAGGCCCTCATCGAGAACGCGCCCACCCCGCCCTCCCTCGAAGAAACGACGGTAACGGACCCAACCGCTCCCCTCGCGACCCGAGGACGCCTTGACAGCCAAGAGCCAGAAGGCTACACGGTCAGTA
>JBBRLA010000490.1:0-6668 GCA_038231615.1 Polyangia bacterium
ATACCAAGGCAAACCTGGTCAAATGAGGGCGGCGCTTCTTCCCCTGCTACTGGGTTTGGGCCTGGGCGCGTGCCCGTCGCCGTCGCGAAAGGACACTCCATCGATGGTCGAAACCAAAGCGCAAACGGACGATCAGCGCCTCATCGAGCGCCTGCGCGCCGCCATCGCCGCGCGGATTGCGGCGGACGCCCTTGAGAAATACGTCGGGCAGCGACCCCTCATCAACACGGCGGCCGGGTCGTCCATGGCGGCGCTCCGGCGCGTCGATTTCCAGCCGGACCCGGAGCACCCCGGCGAGCTGCTCGATCGAGGCACCACCGACATCCTGGTCTACTGGGCCCGGCCGATCCCGGCCCAGGACCCGCGCATCGTCGGCGTGCAGTTTCAAAAAGACGGGACCGCCACGCTCTTCTTCGCCATCGTACCCCCGCTCTAGAAGAGCATCTTCACCAGCTTCTCGGTGGCCTCCTCCATCGCCGTGGGCAGGACCGCCTGGATAGCCGCCTCCAGCCCCTCCTCGGTGAGCAGCGCCTCCAATCCGTCCTCCCGCACCTTGCGTAAGAGCCCCTGGCGCGCCCGCTCCATCTGCCTGGGCACATTCGGGCAGCCGACAAGGACGGGTGAAAAGAATCTGGACGTGTGCGACAAGCTGGGTGAACCTACCGAAGTGCCCCCGGTGCGTCCCTCGCGGCATCAGGCGCAGACCCGCTGGGAGTTTGCCGATCAGTGTGCCGACCCGCCTGCGGAGTGGGGCGACCCTTCGATGAACCTGGGCGACCGGACCCGTGGCTACGGGTTGGCGTGACTCATGTAGAACCCGGCCAGGCGGGACCCAGATCTGGGCCGAAACGATGGTCAAGGCCCGAAACACTGGGTACGCCGATGATGGCACAGGATCAATACTTGGCGAGTCTGGCATTGGGTCCTCCTATTCTCTGCGATGCTCAGCGCGGAGTGGGCATCTCTAAATCGCGGCGGCGCAAGCCACAAATATGTCAACCCGCCTGAGGACAGGCCAAATAAAGGCCCATCCGGTCGATGCGATCGCCAACCTTGGAGACGGGGCGTCACTTGGTCAGATGCGACGAATACAGGTAGCGGGGCCAGTCGAGGCACAGGGGTGGGGCGAGGACGCAGAGCATGACCAGGAAGAGCGAGGCGAAGTAGGGCAGGTAGATGAACACCGGCGCGGGCACCGGGAATCCCAGGTGCCACCCGAACACGACGGGGTGCCCCAAGTTGACCACCAGGGTCACCGCCAGGAGCGCCAGCACGTCGGCCCGCAGGGCGGTGAGGCTCCGGCGCAGCAGCAGGTGCAGCACGGCGGCGCAGGCGAGGACCGCGGCGCTCAGGACCAGCCCGAAGCGGATGAAGGGCTGGCGCTGATTGATCGCCGTCGGATCTACGCTGCCGCGCAGGACCAGCGTGAGCAGATAGGTGGCAAGGTACACTGCGGTCACCCAGGCCACGCAGAGGAGCGCATCCCGCCGCCGCTGCCCGCCGCCCGATGGCCGATCCGCGCCAACTCGGCCGGGGCCCCGGGACGGGTAGGCCGCGAGCAGCCCCAGGACAGCGAGCGTCACCGCCAGGGCCATCAGCTCCCGGCGCGCCTGCGCCTGCCGGTGCAGTTCGTAGAAGCCGGTCCAGCTCTCCTGGCCGCTCGGCCAGCGCAGGAGCTGGCCGCGGTTCTCCTCCCGGAAGCGCGCCACCGCCTGTCGGCGGTCTGCCAGGTACTCCGCCGGAAAGGCCGTCGGGTCCGCGATCTGCCACAGCACGTCCAGGCCGTCATCTGTCTCGGCCCCGCGCTTTCCGGCGCGCATGTGCGCCGGGAAGCGCAGCCCGAGCAGCAGCGCCAGCGAGGGCGCCACGCTGGTCGAGTCCATCTCGCCCAGCCCGGCGCTGCGCCGGACGCCGGGACCGGCGTAGCAGGTCAGTACGTGGGTGATGCGCGGCTGCTGGCCGCCGTGCCCGCCACGCAGGGAGTGGCCGTGGTCCGCCGTGATCACGAGCAGGTCCCGACTGAGATCGAGCGAGGCTACGAGGCCCGCGAGTTCCGCGTCGGCACGCACCACCGCCTGCCGGTATTCCTCCGAGGCCGCGCCCCATTGATGGCCGGTCTCGTCGACGTAGATCGGGTGGATGAGCATCAGGTCGGCAGGCGGCGCCTGCACGAAGTAGTTCTCCGACCGCGGGCGCATGACGTACCTCGAGAAGGCCGCGGGCCGGTCCGGACCGCCGGGGAAGAGCCGGTTCCACCACGACAGCTCGCTGATGCCCGAGACCGAGAGCCCGGACTGCCGCGCCACGCTCCAGATCGACTCCGCGCGCAGCGGCGAGGCCGGGGGTTCGTTGTTGCGCGCCCCCGTGCGGTCCTGCTCCAGCCCCGTCGAGATCACCGCATAGACCGGCTGCGACACGGAGAGGGAGCCGACGTAGGTGCGCAGGCACTGCCCGCGCCCGCGCAGGGCGGACAGGGTCGCCATGCCGCTCGCCTCCTCGAAGCCCAGCCCGTCGATGACCGCGATGACGGCGCGGCGCGGCAGCCGGGGGGCGAGGGCCGCCCTGGCAGGAGGTGCCACGGCGTCACGGACCGGGATCAGATAGAAGCCCCGGTGGTCGGAGAGCCGGTCGGACCACGATCCGCCCAGCACCACGGCGACCATGATGCCAGCCAGGCAAGCGGCGCAGAGGACGACACGGATGCTCATCTTACTTTATTGTAATCGGGAGGACGGGCAGAGCGGATGAGGATCCCGACCTGATCCGGGTGGCCGTCGGCGCAATAGCGCAGAGTGGTGAGTGGTGGGGAATCAGCACAATCGCAAGACCGTCCCCATGCCCGGTTCCCATTCCCGCGGTTCTCGCCGATGGCAGCAGAACCGTTCTGGATCGAATAAAGAACTGAGTTCGATGTCATCGCCGGCTCAGTGCTGTAGCCTGGTCTTCGGCGCCATGGACAATGGCCACTACTTCGATCCCAGTGGCCGTCCCATAGAAGTAGATGGAAGTAGATGTTGTAGCTGCCGACAGGGCGGCCTGATCCCTGTGTGCCAACGTCGGCTGCGACGTCAGCCGATCACCGCCAGTATACCCTGGCTGGGCTGTGCTGTGGATCAGCCTCGCTAATGTGTTTTCCCTCACTCCGCAAACATTTACTGGTGAAATCCGCTTTCCCTTCACCGTATACTGATGTTGTGGACACTGTTAAGCTTGTGCCTGCCATTACGCTCGCTGCATTGCTCCTGGGTGGAGCGTGTGGGCAAAGTGATCCGCCCGCGGAGTGCGCGGGCGCGGTGGCCTGTGTTTCCCTTCAAATCAGTGCACCGGAGCTGGGGGCGGCAACACTGGATCGGCTGGAGGTCATCGCCCATGTCGGCGATGGCCATCGCTGGATTCCCTTTCACGATCGGGTCCTTGCCCTTCCCACGCAGGTAGCCGTGGCGCTCCCCGAGCTGGACGCGAACCCGGGTCTGCGGGTGTCCCTTTACTTGCGCGCCGTTTATGAGGGCGCGGGGCCACGGGCGGCGGACCTCTCGGCGAGCCTATCGCCCCTGGACCTGTCCGCGGGGCGCAATCTGGTCGTGCCGCTCAAGTTGGACTGCGGCGGCGCGGGCTGTTCGTCCTTTAGCCCTGGCCCTGGCGAGCGGCAGCAGGCGGCGATGGCCTTCGATCCGGGTTCCCAGAAGGTGGTGCTCTTCGGCGGCTATCGCGGCCCCGGAGTGGCCCTGGGCGATACCTGGGAGTGGGACGGCGCCGCCTGGACGCAGCCGGCCCTTTCGACTCAGCCCCCGGCGCGGGCGGGTCATGGGCTGGCCTACGATCCACAGCGCGGGCGGGTGATCCTCTTTGGCGGCGGCGACCCATCCGGCCACGCCGCGCCGCTCGGCGATACCTGGGAGTACCTGAGGGCGCCCGCCGGCTGGCAGCGCCTGGCCGACACCGGCACTGGTCCCTCGGCGCGGAGCTTGCCGGCGATGGCCACCGCGCCGATCGGCACCGCGATCCCGGGTCCTATGCCCGAGCAGGGCGTGCTGCTTTTTGGCGGACTCTCGGCTTCCGGCGCGCTTCTCGGCGACACCTGGGTGTGGCGCGGCGCTTCGGGACGATGGGAACCCCGCGGCGTCCCCGGCGCCTCCTGCGGCACCAACCCCGCCGCCCCGGCCTGTCGCTCCGGGGGGGCCCTTTCGTCCGTGCATCCTGCCGGCGGCACCCGGCAGGCCCTCCTGGTCGGCGGCAGGACCGGCGAGTCGACGCTGGGCACAGCGACCTACGACGACGGGGTCTGGCGCTGGAACGGCCTTTCGTGGGCCCGGGCGCAGATCGAGACCCCCCCGACGGCCTTGCTTCGCTCGCAGCACCGCCTGGTCGGTGCCGGGGATGGCAACCAGCTTCTGCTGACTGGCGGCGAGACGGACGGCATGCTGCGGCAGGATGCCTTCGTCATCAATCTCACCTCGGGCCTCTTCGTGCCGCAACTCGGCCCTGGCCCCCAGGGTCGAGTTGGCGCCGCCGCCGCCTTCGACGAGGAGCGCGGCGAGGCGGTACTCTTGGGGGGCATGGGAAGCGGTGGCGTTCTAAACGACACCTGGACCTTCCAGGTGTCCCAGGGCTGGCAGACCCACATGTAAGATCTGGTAATCAACTTGCCGCGACCCGGCGCGACATACTCTCCTTGCCGTCGTGCGTCAGTCTCATGTCCGATCGTGTCAACACAAAGCTACAAATTTGTGTAAATTTTCCTGGCCAAGAACTCAACTATTGCGCTATGTTCCGGTTAGCTCGTTCGGGGGGACGAGGAAACTGACACGGAGGACACTCATGCCTCTATCCAGCCTTCCTCCATTGGATTTGCAGACCGAAACCGTAGGCCCGTACCAGCATCCGAGTACCTGGCTCCTGGTGGTCATCGCGGTGATCACGATGGGCGGGCTCTTCGTATCGTGGGCGGCTCACCGGGACATCCTTGCCGCGGACATACGGCTCGGGCCTGGCACCACCAGGCCGACCCTCCACTTCGCCGCGTCGCCTGTATCGCCCGCGTCGCCTGTATCGATCGACCAGGCAGTCGTCGTCCGCATCGCCGCTCGCAGGAGGTAGCACCGCGCCCCCTCTCGCGCTAGGCTTCGCTGGTGCGCCACATCGAGATCAAGGGCTTCGCCGAACCCCCGTGCCACGGCACGGTGATCGAGGTGGTGCCCAGCGCCGACCCGCGCCGGCTGCGCCTCCCGATCATCGGCCGCCCGGCGCACCCCGACAAGGAGTGGCGTTGCGAACGCTGCGGCCAGCACTGGACCGCCGAGCCTCAGCCGGAGGAGGCGCTTTGAAGGCCCGTCTGGTCATCGCGAACTGAATGGGCTAGTCAACCGAGCCCCGCAAATCGGCGCTGGCTACCATGCCGTCGGCGTCGCTCAAGGTCAGGCGCAGGGTGCGCCCCGCCGGGACGCTCAGCTCGCCGCCGAAGACACCGTCGCCCCGCTGTGCCAGCACCAGCGCCTGTGCCGGCCCCTCAGCCCGGGATCGAGCTTCGATGGGGGCGCTGCGGGCCTTCACCCCGCCCTCGGCGCTCTGCCCGGCGGTGTCCAGGGCCCGCACCTCGAAGCGGTACCCTCTTCCGCTCCGGCCCCTGGCGTCCTGCACGATGTCGATGGCGTAGCTTGGGCGGGACACCTCGGCGCGCAGTTCGCCCCGGGCGCCGTCGCTGCTGCGCACCACCAGTCGGTGCGGTCCACGGGACAGGCGCACCGGCACCCCGCCGCCGCGCTCGCCGCCGTCCTTGCCGTCCACCTCCACTGCCAGCTTGCCGGAGCCGGGGATGACCTCGAAGGACAGCTCGCCGGCCCCGCTGAGCAAGGGCAGCCGCGACGACGTGATGTCCACGGCCAAGTGCTCCCCGCGCAGCTCGACCACCTCCACCGCCTGGATCGGCCCGGGGCCGGCGACCTGATCGCTGTCCACCGCCTGGATGCGCGCGAAGTAGCGTCCTCGCGAAAGGAGCCGCGCCGCCGCTACCTTGTTCTCCGCCGAAAACGTTCCCAGAAAGACCCGGTCCACCAGGGCATCGTCCCGCCCGATCTCCAGGCGGTAGCGCACGGCCCCCTGAACCGGGCGGAAGGGCAGGGCCAGGTCGCAAGCCGTCGCTCCCGGGGCCGCCGCTCCACCCGCCGCCTTCTGTGGCACGGCGAAGAAGAGGCCCGGCTGCGCGTCCGTCGAGGTCCACGCCGGCGCGCCGATGAGGCCCCCGAGCTTCTCCTTGGACCCACGGCGAAACACCGCCCCGGTGCCGGCCCGCACCCGGACTGTCCCGTGCTTGCCGACGATCTCCGTCTGCCCGTCGTAGACCGCTACCTGCATCTCGCCCGCCCCGGGGCCGATCTCGACGCGGGCCACCCCGCGCACCCGCACCTCGCCCTCCGAGGTCGAAAGACGCAGTGCCTTGCCGCCCTTCTGTCCGGCGGGATCGTAGCTGATGCGGACCGCCCCTTCCACCAGTTGCAGCGCCCCCTTGCTCTTCTTCCCGCTCCCACTCCCGCTATCCAAGGCGAGCTGTGAAGACGGGTCCAGCCACAGGCGGGCCCCGGCCCAATCCACCGACGTGAGGCCGGCGCGACCGGTGCGCACCCGGTCGGCGCGGGACAGGGGTTGCCCGACCTCGCAGTCGCGCCATTCGG
>JBBRLA010000491.1:0-6666 GCA_038231615.1 Polyangia bacterium
ATGATGGTCTCGGTGGGCTCCTTGAAGATCAGGACCTCTTCGCCCAGGGGCCCGGGGCGCCTCAGGTCATTGCCAAGAGATAAAACTGTCCCCGTCGGGGAATAGTGAAGTTTGCGTGCGTACTGGGCCATGAATTCTCCTTCGATCGGTGGTTCGGGTTCGCCGGGTCTCTTTTTTCAGGTCGCTCCTTTCTCGTTCGCGGGTGGGGCCCCTTTAGAGGGCTAACTACACGGCGAAGAGCGGGACGCGGCGCTAAGGAGGGCGACGAGGGAGATCAGAGTGGGGACGAAGGGATTCATGAGTTTGCCGAGGGACGAGGTAAGTAGTACAAAGTCGGTTCTTCAGTCAAGAAGAATCTTTGGATTCTCTTCGGGACCCGGGGCCTTTTCAAGTGGGACAGCCAGGGAGTGGAGTGTTGCAGATGCGGCCATGGAAGAAGCCTAGCAGGCCGGCGGTTCCCATGCCAGAAGAGGTCGTCCCCTGGCATAGTGACCTGGGCCGCGGCGGCCGGTTGCGCTAAGCTCCGTTCATGTCGAGCGCCGGAAATAAATCCTACCGAGACGACTTGTGGACCCGCGAAGTCCTCCACGGCGTGGAGCTGATGAGTCCACGCCCGGCCATTCGCCATGCCGTGGCGACCACCCGGCTGGGCATCGTCCTGGGCCCTTATGATCAGAGCCTTCACGGACGCGAGGAGGGCGACGACGGGCCCCCGACGGGCCCCGGGGGCTGGTGGTTTGCTTTCGAACCGGAGCTGCATCTGGAGAGAGCGGACGATCCGATCGTACCGGACATCGCCGGCTGGCGTGTGGATCGGGTCCCTGAACTGCCGGACACGGCCCACTGCAAGATCGCACCGGACTGGCTGTGCGAGGCCCTGTCTCCCAGCACCGAGGCATATGACCGATCCGACAAGCTGGAGATCTACGGGGCCCAGGGAGTGCCACACGTGTGGCTGCTCAGCCCCATCGCCAAGACCCTGGAGGCCTTTCGTCTTCAGCCCGGCAGCGGTTATGTCCTGGTCAAGACCTTCCGTGGCAAGATCGCCAAGGCAGAGCCCTTTACCGAGGTGATCGTGCCGCTGTCCCGCCTGTGGACGATGAAGCTTGCGCATCCCCCCTCTCATGAGTAGCAAGGGGTGCGGCCTGGTCACCGATAAAATCGAGGTTCTGCAACGCCTCGCCGAAGCCCGCCTCCTGCCGCGAGTCGTGCCAAAGAAACGGGGAGGCTGACGCCCACCTGGGCATCCTGCTACTGCACGTCGGTCATGTGGTAGAGGTCCTCGATAGACAGAGCACCATGCAGGGAAGACACAAACCCGGTGGCGAGGTCGATCTTGTGCCAGGCCACTCCCTGCCGCACATGCTGCTCGACGAGGCGTCGCTCGGTCCAGATGTGCAAGACCTCCATCAGGGTCGAGATGCTCTTGTAGTGGGCGAGCTTTTCCCCGCGATCGTAGTCCTTGGTCGAAGGGGACAGCACCTCGACGAGGAGCACGGGATTCATGAGGCTCATTTCCCCGTCGGGGTCCTTGGGAGCGTAATGGCCCTTGCCGCAGAGCACGCCAGCATCTGGGTACGTGTACTTGAGCTTGCCCCCCGGCGCGGCGATGTGGATGCGCTGGTCACTTGTGAACACGCCGCAGGGCCGGCCCTTGAGCAGGCCGTGCAGAGCCGCGATGGCGTTGCCGCAAATCAGGTTGTGGACGGGCTTGGCCCCCGCCATGGCGTAGACCTCCCCGTCGTAGAACTCGTGCTTGGTGGCGCTCTCGTTCTCGAAAGCGAGGTATTGCTCTTCGGTCCAGTGCATCTGTCGGGCGGCAACGGCGCTCATGCCATCCACACTAGCAGGCCCTTTTTTATGTGGCCACTTCATTTGTTTGTTGTCGGCATCCCTGCATGGTACCGATCAGACCCTGCTGGACATCTGGCTGCGGCGGGTCGCGGTCGCCCAGAGCGCCGATGAGGTCCTGCGCCCGGTGGGCTGACGGGCACCCTGCGCCTGATTCGCAAGATCACGGGCGTCTGACCTTCCTATTCTGGGGCCGTTTGTTGATCTTGCCCCTCCATCCTGGACCTTGTGCTATGTCCTTCGCCCATGCACCAGGTCCACGATATTTTTGCTGCATTCGGGAAGGATCGGCCCCACGTCGCCCTTGACGATCGCGCCTTCGCCGATCTCATGGCCGGCCTGCGCTCCCTGCTCATCAGCTACGCCAGGAAGCAGTGGCCCTCGCTGCTCTTGCCCGAATACGAGCGCCGCATGCGCGAGGCACGGATCGGCAGCGACCAGTCGGTGACCTTCGAGATGCTGGGCGAGGTATGCTGCACCTATCGGCTGCCTGACGGGCGCACCCCGGTGCAGGTCTTCGCCGACGAGGTCCCTGGCCTCTTCGCCGAGCAGCGAGACACGCTGCGGCGCTGGACGGAGGTCAAAAAGGGCCCCTTCGACATCGTCGAGCAGCGCGGGCAGAAGCTGGAGGTGACCGGCTCGGGCTCGGTCGGCCCATCGCTTCTGGTCACGCCCTGCCTGGTGGCCTCACCCCCGGGGTTCATGGTCCCGGGTACCTTGCTGATTGCGCGGCTGGTCCCGGTTCGCGACTTCTTCATCCACCTGGGCGTTTTCCAGCTGGTCCAGAAGGAGGACCGGGAGCAGGCCGCCCGCTTCCTGCGACAGAAGTTGAACCTTACGGTAAGGAGCCTCGATCGATGGACGCCGCAGGAAGGCCAGGCCGCACCGGCATCGGAGGCATCCTGCCCGTGTGGGAGCGGACGTCGATACCGGAAGTGCTGCCGGCCCCGCTGATATTGAGCCGGCCGTCGGCGAAAACGCGGTCGAGTCGCCACCGTGATGGCCCGGCTTCACGCATCCTGCCGGCGGAGCACCAGCAGCACCGGCCCCCGCTCGACAATCTGGTAGCGCTCCGTGTCCGCCTCGTCTTCCGCCTGAAGTTCCGATCCAGGCAGCAGGGAAATCCGCCGGGGCACGTAAAGGCCGTCCGCTTCCGGCCCCAGACGACCCTGCGAGAGCAGGCGGCAAGCATACCACAGGACGTCCCGGGCCCGGTCCTCCTGCCGCCCCTCCGGCACCTGCACGACCACATCCGGCAGCCCGAGCGACTCCATGCCGGCGCTCTGATAGCAAGCCCGCCCTTCCCACTGTGCCAGGTCCCAGTCGATCCAGAACAGAAAGGGCACCGCCGGCCGATCCTCAGGGCCGAGCTGGTTTTGGGCGATCTCCGCCGGCTTCACCGCCTTGTTGGCGCGGTTCAGCAGCACCGCGGTGGCCCCGGTATCCCGGCTCAGCAGCGCACGACATAGGTCCGAGAGCAGGCGCACCTCGCCGTCGGGGCCGCAGGGCGGCGGCGGCCCATCCGCGCTTCCGGGCAAGAGCGCCGCGATCCGGGGGGTGTGGGGCCCACCAACGAAAAGACCGACGTGGGCCGGGCCCAGGGGCTCGTGGCCCGGGTAGGGAAGCGGCTGGTGCAAAAGAAAGGCCCGCCGCGCCTTGCCGCCGACCTCGCCCCGGACCTCGGCGGAGAAGCCGGGGAGCCGTTGACCTTTGCGCAAAAGCGGGATCAGCCGCACCGCCGGCCGTGGAAACGAGGGGCTGCGCAGGAGCCCCGCCAGGGCCGCTGCGTCCTCGGGCAGTGGGCGCGCAAGGGTCACGGTCAGGACGAAGAAGGCATCCAGGGCCCGATCCGGTCCCGCGGGCAGCTTCCGGCTCTTGTCCCTGGCCCAGGGGGGCTCACCGCCGCGCACGGTCCCCAGGGCGGACGGGTCCTTCCCGGCCACGGCACGTTCTACCTGATGAATGCGCAGGCGGGCCGCATACTCGGTCTCGGTCCCGGGACGCAGGCGCAGGCGCGTCGCCCACAGGCCCTCCTCGGGCTCGCGCAGGGTGCCGGTGGCGAGCACCTCGATGGACAGGCCGATGAGGGGCTGAAACCCCTGGCAGGCCGGCAGGCTGAAGCGGACCTCCGCGCCATCGGAAAGGGCCAGCGTCCCCACCCCGTCGGAGTCGATCCAGTCCTCGATCTTGCCGGCGATGGGCGAGACCTCGGCGCTGCGTTCGGGTACCGGCGGGGAGGGGCGCGACGGAAGGGGGGTCGGGCGGTCCCGGCGCAGCCATTGTGCAAGGCGCGAGAGGATGGACATCCTCTTGCAGGATAGCCCATGTCAGATGAAAAAATCCGGCAGAAGCTCGTGGCCGGGGAAAACGGCGTAGGGGGACAGATCGGTGACCCCGACAGAGGACAGCACCTCGTCGTCGATGAAGAAGTTGCCGGTGCACTCGCGGCTGGGACGGCACAGGATGACGTGGGCCGCGTCGGCCATGATCTCCGGCTTGCGGCAGCGTTTCATGGCCTCGTCGCCACCCAGCAGGTTGTTCACCGCGGCGGTGGCGATGGCGGTGCGCGGCCACAGGCAGTTGAAGGCCACGCCGTCGTCGCGGAACTCCTCGGACATGCCGAAGGCGAAGAAGCTCATGCCGTACTTGGCCAGGGTGTAGGCCGAGTGGGGCGCGAACCACCGCTTCTCGATGGTCAGCGGCGGCGAAAGGTTTAGGACGTGGGGGTTTGCGGCCTGCTTCAGGTGGGGCAGGCACTTCTGCGAGCACAGGAAGGTGCCCCGGGCGTTGATCTGGTGCATCAGATCGTAGCGTTTCATCGTCGTGTGCAGCGTGCCGGTCAGCGAGATGGCGCTGGCGTTGTTGATGAGGATGTCGATGCCGCCGAAGGTGGCCACCGCCTTGTGCACGGCCTGCTCGACCTGGTCCTCGAAGCGGATGTCCACCTGCAGGGGCAACGCCTTGCCGCCGGCCGCCTCGATCTCCTGGGCGGCGGTGAAGATGGTCCCCGGCAGCCGCGGGTCGGCCTCGACGCTTTTGGCCACGATGACGATGTTGGCGCCATCGCGCGCGGCGCGTCGGGCAATTTCCAGGCCGATGCCCCGGCTGGCGCCCGTGATGAAGAGGGTCTTGTTGCGAAGGTCGCTCATGGTCCCGGTTTATACAACGAAAGCGGGGCCCCAGGCACCGCATCTCTTGCACGGGCCACACAGGTCGGGCGGTTCGTGTTTTCATGGATGCATGACTGGCGACCTTCTGGTGTTGAAGCAGTCCCTGTCACGGACCCCCTTCTTCGGCGGGCTTTTGGACCAGTCGCTGGAGGGGATCATCGGCATGCTGACGGAGCGCACCTTCGACAAGGACGCGGTGGTGGTACGAGAGGGCGACGTGGGCAAGTCGCTCTTCATCATTCAATCCGGCAGCCTGGTGGTCTGCCGTGCCGGCGAGTCGGGGTGTACGGTGCGCCTGGTGCGCCTGGGCCCGGGGGACTTCTTCGGCGAGATGGCCCTCATCGAGGTGCAGCCCCGGTCGACCACGGTCAAGGCGGAGGTCCCCTCCCGGCTGCTGGAACTGACCAACATGGACCTGTACCGCCTGTACATGCAGGACGTGCAGGCCTACGTCATGGTGCTGCAGAACATGAATCGCGAGCTGTGCCGCCGGCTGCGCAAGGCCGATCGCCGCATCACCCAGATGGCGGAGGAGAACGGCGAGGAGACCACCCAGATAGGCCAGGCTTTCGACCCCCGGTCGCTGAAGCGGCCGGAATCGCCCTGACTTCTGATGGCCTGACCAAATGTGACGTCAGTGAGAGAGAGATTTTAGCCTTTCCCGGTGGGCGAGCTATGCTTTTCGACAATGGATTCTCTTTCGGCAGTCCCTGAGTCTAACTCGCGCGACCGTGCGGTGGCCCGGGTGCTGTGGATCGTGCTGCTTCTGAACGTCGCGATCTCGATCACCAAGCTGGCGGTCAGCCTGTCCACCGGGGCGCTGGCGGTGTTCGCCGACGGCATCCATGGGCTGCTGGACTCGTCGTCGAACGTGGTGGGCCTGCTGGGGATTGCGGTGGCGGCGCGGCCCCCGGACGCGGGGCATCCCTATGGCCACCGGCGGTTCGAGACGCTGGCGGCGATCGTGATCGGGCTCTTCATCCTTTTGGGGATGCTGGAGATCTTGCACGGGCTTTTGGACGGGCTGCGGGGGCATCGGGCGCCTCCGACGGTGACGCTGGGGTCGGCGGTGGTGCTGGCGCTGACGGTGACGGCGAACGTGTTGACGAGCCGGTTCGAGAAGAAGCGGGCGGTGGTGCTGCGCTCGGGGCTCTTGCAGGCGGACGCCCGCCATACGATGACGGATGGGCTGGGCACGCTATCGGTGTTGGTGTCGCTGGGGGCGGTGTCGCTGGGCTTCGGCTGGGCCGATCTTTTGGCGGCGGGGATCGTGACGGTGCTGATCGCACACACAGCGATCGAGGTGCTGCGGACCAACATCGGGGCACTGATGGACAACGTGAGGCTCGACCCGCAGAGGGTGCACGGGGTGGCGATGAGCGTGCCCGGGGTGCGGGGGGCGCACAAGATCCGCTCTCGGGGGACCCATGACTTCATCCAGGTGGACCTGCACATCCACCTGGACCCGCACTGGACGGTGACGCAGGCGCACCTGGCCACTCATGAGGTGGCGGACGCGGTGCGGGCGGCGTTCCCGGGGGTGCATGACGTGCTGATCCACACCGAGCCGGCAGACGGGCGGGAACACGATGTCTCGACGATTGCCCCGGGAGGGACCACGGGCCCGCGGCAGATCGGGTGAATG
>JBBRLA010000492.1:0-6663 GCA_038231615.1 Polyangia bacterium
CGCGCTCGGCCTGGCCACGCCGATGTCGATCATGGTCGGCACCGGACGCGGGGCGCGGGCCGGCGTGCTCTTCAAGGACGCGGCGGCGCTGGAGGCGCTCGAAAAGGTCGACACCCTGGTCATCGACAAGACCGGCACGCTCACCCTGGGCAAGCCGCTTTTGGTGTCCGTCGAGGCCGTGCAAGGGAGCGAGGCGGACCTGCTGTCCCTGGCCGCGAGCCTGGAACAGGCCAGCGAGCACCCGCTGGCGGGCGCGATCGTGAAGGGGGCGAAAGAGCGCGGGGCGGCGCTGCTACCGGTAACGGACTTCCAGTCGGTCACCGGGCAAGGCATCAGCGGCGTCGTCGGGGGTCGCAAGGTGGCGGTGGGCAACCGCCAGATGCTGGCACAGGCGGCGCCGGTGGCGTCCCTGGACCAGTCAGCCGCCCGGCTGCGGGCGGAGGGGCAGACGGTGGTGCTGGTCGCCATCGACGGCGTCGCCGTGGGCCTTTTGGGGGTGACGGACCCGCTGAAGCCGATGGCGAAAGAAGAAGTCGCGCGCCTGCGTCAGCAAGGGCTGCGGGTGGTCATGCTGACAGGAGACAGCCGGGCCACCGCGGAGCGGGTCGCCAGGGAGGCGGGGGTCGATGAAGTGCGGGCAGAGGTCACCCCGGCGGAGAAGGCCGACGTGGTGAAGCAACTTCAGGCGGCGAGACGCGTGATCGCCATGGCGGGGGACGGTATCAATGACGCACCGGCCCTGGCCCGTGCCGACGTGGGCATCGCCATGGGCACGGGGACCGACGTGGCCATCCAGAGCGCGGGGGTCACGCTGGTCAGCGGCGATCTGGCGGGCATCGCGCGGGCGAGAAGCTTGAGCCGGGCGACGATGCGCAACATCCGCCAAAACCTGGTCTTTGCGTTCCTGTACAACACGCTCGGGATCCCGATCGCCGCCGGGGTGCTCTATCCGGTCTTCGGCCTGCTCCTGAGCCCCATGATCGCCAGCGTCGCGATGAGCCTCAGTTCGGTCTCGGTCATCGGCAACGCGCTGCGCCTGCGCCGGCTCTCCTTGTAGGATCGACAGACCCATCCATGGGGATCACTCTCCATCCTCCTCATCGCCAAAAAAGGCGGCTACCGGGATGTCGATGAGATCGAAGGGCTCAACCTTCACCTTTTCGTGTTTCTCGGCAGTCAGGACCAACAGGTACCCCTTCGGGGCCCATCGGTATGCCTTCAACGTCTCCTTCAGTGGGTCCACGATCCAGTAGTGCGGCACGCCGCAGCGCTCGTAGCAGTCGAACTTGTCAACCCGGTCGGTCCGGTGATTAGAGGGGGAGAGGATCTCGCACACCCAGTCCGGCCGGACATAGATCGGCGTTGTTTCCGGCAGAACCGGGAGGCGCTCCCGACGCCAACCGCTGACATCCGGTCGGTACACTTCATTGATCTCGAACCAGACCTCCTGCTCCGTCAGGAACCACCAGCCCCACGGATCATCAGGGCCCCGTGGTCGCCGTCGCCCATAGGGATCGACCAGTGCCGACAGCTTGCGCTGAGCCTGGCCGTGCTTCGGGGCGGGCATCGCCTTCTGCACCAGATCACCGCCGACGATTTCATGGAAGCGCTGCTCTTCGGGGATGGCGAGCAGATCGCCAACGGTGGCGAGTCGGTGCGCCGTTGCGGTTCTCATGCTGCCAGCATAGCCCGCCCACATCTGCCTGGCTTCTTTTCATTCGTGTGTGCCAGCGTGCAGCCCTACCCGCGCCCCATCTGCCGGGCGTAAAGGTCCCGATCGATCCGCGCCAGGTTCAGCTCCTGTTCCAGTTGCTCCTGCTTCTCGGCCTCCTCGTACCTGACCAGACGCCGCAGCACCGCATCGACCCCGTCTTTCAGCGCCGGGGGCATCTTCGCCCAGACCTCCGGCCGTTCTTTCGGGAACCTTTCGAGGTACCAGGTCATGCTCTCCATCTGGGTATCGATGTAAAGCCCCAGCCCGAAGAGCCCGCGCGAGATCCACTCGTCCGCGGAAAGCCCCGCCAAAAGCCCCTCTCGCTCCTCATGGGTCAGCGGCTTGTCCAGGTTCTGCTCGTTCACCGCCGACAACCCATGGGAGATGAAGCGGGCCATGGCCTGGTGGTCCACCTGGTGCTCCGGCTCCTCGAAGAGCGCCACGTTCAGAATCTGCTCGGCATACCAGTGCTGCGACGCCAGGGGCAGCGCCACCAGGGCCTCCTGCACCCCCAGCATCACCGGCGGCGGATCCGGCAAGTTGTCATCGAAGATCGCCCCGCCCTCGGGGGCCGCATCCGGTTCCTCGGGTTCTACTTGCACGGGCGGTTCATCCGCCGTGGCCTTGATCCCCTCCTTCACTTCCTCTTCGGGCGTCACGGGCTGCGCCTGGGCCTGCGCCTGCACTTCGGCCAGCGTCGGCAAATCATAGGTGCCGTCCTGGATCATCACCCCCCGCTTGTGCAGCTCGCGGCGCACCATCGCCTCCGAGCACATCACTAAGGTGGCGATCTCGGCCGCCGTCACCTCGGTCCGCCCGCCGAAGTTCCATACGATCTCGTGCCACCTGAGGTTCGAGGCCCGCACCGCCCGTTCCAGTTGTTTTTGCTGGGAAGGCAGGGGTACGATGCGCTCGGTCTGCCCGCACACCCAGCGCACCACCTCCATCTTCAGCGAGAGCAGGTCGAAGGCCCGGTCCACGTCCGCCGCGGTCGCCACGCCGCGCCCGTCGGCCCGGGAAAGGGCGCCGACCAGCTTGCGGGCGGTATTGGCCATGCGCCGCAAAAGCGAGTCGGCATGGTACGTGCCCAGGCGGCCGGTGTATTCGCGCAGCACCATGCCCACCTTGCTCATCAGCTCTTCCATCAGATCCGCCACCGGGTCCAGGTCCACCACCGCGAAGCGCTCCAGCACGCAGGCCACCAAACGCTTCAGCGACCGCGTGCGCCGGGCGGCTTCCTCGGGCACGGTCGGGGGGGCCTGGGTCTCGTCGTGGCGGGTCTCGGGGTAGGCCGACTGCCGGGCGATGTCCCCGGCGGCGCGCACGGCGTTGTCGCCGCAGTCCAGGTTGATGACGATGTCCATGCGCGACATGAAGTCGTAGGGCATGGAGATGATCTTGTGGCGGCTGGCCGGGTCGTCGTCCTTGACCACGACCTTGCCCTTCAGAATGGACAGAGGGTTGGAGCACAAAAGCACGCCGCAGCGCGATTCATACGTGGCCGAGGCGGCCTTGGCCGGGCTGATCTTGCCGTCCTCCAGCACGGACATCAAGATGGCCTGCAGGATGTTGACGTCGCGCGGTGCGATGCGGTGGATGTCGTCGATGGTGCATACGCCGCCGGAGCATTTGGGCAAAATGCCTGGGTGGGCCACGAAGCCGCCGGGGCCCATCTCGACGCGGGCCCCCAGGCCGGCGGCGCTGACCATGCCGGGCTGGACCAGTTCGGAAAGGGGCGCGAACAGGCGCGCCTGTTCGACCAACAGTTTCTTCCCAATGCCCGGGTGTGAATACAGATACAGGGAAAGCCGCGAGTTGACGTTGGGCAGGACCTGGCCGTACGAGAGGGCCTGGAGCATGATCAGCTCCTCGGCGATCTGGAAGCGTTCCGAGAGGGCGGCGGTGGCCGCGTGGGTCAAGGCGCGGGCCTCGGAGCGCAGGTGCAGGCGCAGGCCGCCGGGGGTGGCGATGAGCTGGTCCAGCAGACGCTGGGTGGTCTGCATCTCTTCATTAGAAGGGCCGAGCATGGAGGTGGGGCGGGACAGGGGCCGCAGATCGAGCATGTCGATGTGCATCGGGCGCTTGTCTTCTGCGGGGCCCTGCATCTGGCGGCGGCCGGCGGGGGAGCTCGGGTCATCGTCGGGTTCGTCCAGGACCAAGGCCCACAGGGTGCCAAAGACCATCATGCGGGTCCCGTTGCGGGCGGCGTCGCGGGCGCGGCGCAGCAAGGACGGGTCGCGGATGGGGGTGGTGATGATCTGCTGTTCGCTCTCCAGGTCCATGAGGGTCAGGCGGTAGTGGAACAGGCCGCCGATCTGGACCGGGGGGTGGACCTTGGTGACGCGCACGGCGATGCCGGTGGCGACGTTGCCGCCCAGGTAGCTGGCCTCGGAGGTGGAGGTGAAGCGGGGGAAGCGGGAGTAATCGGCGCCCTCTTCCTGCAAGGGCGGCGCGGGCCGCGGGGGGATGTCGGGGATGTCGGGGATGTCGAAGATCGTGGATTCGTGCATGACGACATTGAATATGAATCGGAATGGCACTGTTGTCAAGTTAGATTAATTTACAATTTCGTAAATGCATATGGCATATAAAAGATGCACGCGGACGGCGATTCGTGCATATTTTACACTGAGGTACCAAGTCGGTGATGCTTCACAAAACCCGGAACAACACGACACTGTTTCACTGAGCATAGAAAAACAAGACAGCTTCTTACATAGTGAATAACTGGGCATATAATTGGGTCATTGATTTCGCGGATGCCGATGCCGGCGAAGGTGGCGGGCCCTGCCGCCTCGCCTACCACCGCCGCCCATGCCAAGGCCACGCGCCGCAAGCTGGGCCGGTAGAACAGACGGCCCCCGCTTCCTTCTGACCCCGCCGAGTACCCACGACGAGGTCCATACCTCCGAATTCCTTCACCGACAACCGCCTGTAGCCCGCGGGTAGACCAGGGGGTAGCAGGGCGGCAGCTCATTGCCTGCTAGCTGGCTCGGCTGGTTTACTCGACGCGTAGGTTCTGCGGATCGCGGCGCGAGTCCCAGATCCGCAGGACCAGAACCTGATCCTCGATGCAGCGGTAGATGATGCGATACCGCCTGCAAAGCACAAAGCGGTAGCGGCCTTTTGGAGTCAAGTAGGGATCAAAAGATCCACGTTCAGGAAACTCTTGGAGGCTGTAAACGGCCTTCAAGAGCTGCCTGATCAGCTCTCGTGCTGCCGGTGGATTCCGTGGAGCGATGTAGGCGTGAATGTCATCCAGATCCCAGGTCGCCAGGTGCGTGAGTTGGACGCGCCATCTATGGGGCGTCATGAACGGACCACCGCTTCTCCCAGCGCGCCAGTTCATCATCCAGATCCACGACCTGCCCGGCCGCCACCTGATGCTCCGCGGCGTCTACTGCATGCTGCAGCTCAAAACGAGCCCGCAGCGACTGGTACTCCTGAAAGGCCTCGACCGGTATCAGGACTGCAACCCCACGTCCTCCCTGTGTCACGACGACCGGGCGCCCCGTATCCGCCACCTGTTGAATGATCTCGCTGGCGCGGCTCTTCAGATCGGTCGCCGGCATGATGTCGTCGCTAATCTTCATTGCCAACACGCAGTCACCTCTCTTTCATGAAGCTACTGTACATTCGCACCCATGTCTAGCAAGGGGGATCTCCCCAAGCCTGACGCAGAGCACCTCGGCCCCAGGAGGGTATCCGCGCCGAGTCAGGGCCTGCCCAACGACCTGCAGCAGCGCTTACTGCGTAAGGGTGTCGTACTCCGATTGCAACCACAGCGCGGTGGCCAAGCATAGACAGGCGTTCACTCCCACGGGCAGAGAAATCACCGTCATATACGCATAGCCCTTAGCATATGGCGGACCTGGGGAATCGGGAGCTACCACCACCGCCCCAGGGAGATAGCAAGCTGATCTATTGGGCGCCACCTGGGAGGCGCAGATCCCAGGCGGGTATCAGGCTTCAGCCCTGGCCAGGTCTTTTACTACGGCTACCCAGGGGGAAACCTGCGGGTCCGGGTTCCGCGAGCCGGAGTCCGAGAAGGCTGGCCAGCGCCTCCTCTGCGATGCTTCGATCAGTCTCCTTTTTCACGCGACATGATCACGCTTTGTCTCCCATCAATACCCGTCCGTCAGCGTCTCCATGAAAGCCACCAGATCGGCCTCGTCCTGGACGGAGAGGCCCAGATTGCCCGCGTTGGCGGCGTTCATCGCGAAGCTCACCTCGGGCGCGGCCCATCCTTCAGCTGGCATATCGCGGGTGTTGTAGAAATGCACGATCGACGCCAGGTCGGCAAAGTAACCGTTGTGGCCGTACGGTGCGGTCAGCGCAATATTGCGCAGCGTCGGCGCCTTGAACTTGCCGTCCTGCCGGGGATTGCGGGTCGGGACCGACAGACCATGGTCAACGTGGCCGGCCCCATCCGGATTGAACGCCGGCGGATCGTTATAGAACAGGTTGTTTGGGTTTTTAGGGATGCCCAGGTTGTCATAGCCGAAGTCGGTGAACAGCGGTGGGGTCCCATCGGCGGACGGCTTGTCCAGGTGGCACTGCGCGCACCCGCACAGTGTCCCTCCGCCTTTGAGGGCCAGACAGTTCATCAACCCGCCACCGCTCTTGGGATCGTCGAAGAGTGTCAGGCCGCGTGCCTCGGAAGCTGTCAGCGTGGCCTTGCCCGCCAGGTAGGCGTCGTATTTGGACGTGAAGCGATTGGGCATGGCCTTGCGCTCGAAGGTGGAGATGGCCTCGGTCATGCGCTGAAACGCCAGTTTGGTGTCGCCGAAGACATTTGAGCCGAATACGGTCCGGAAGAGCGGCGCATAAGCGGCCATCTGGATCTTGCTCATGAGCGTGGCCTGGTCCGGGTTGCCCATTTCGATGGGATTGAGCACCGGGCCACCGGCCTGGACCTCCAGGCTGGCCGCGCGGCCGTCCCAGAACAG
>JBBRLA010000493.1:0-6648 GCA_038231615.1 Polyangia bacterium
AGCCGGCTCACCCGCGGGTCGCGGCGCTGGATGCAATGCCTCATGGACCGCTATCGCTGGGAGTGCCGCTGCCGCTGGCACCGTCTGTCCAGGCCGGCCCGCTTGCAGGGCCGTGGCAACCCGGCGCAGCGCCTCGCGGTAGCAGGCGATGGCCGGGTACAGTTCGCCGTTCCATTCGTTCACCACCCCCAGGCCCAGCAGGCGCTCGACCGCGGTGTGTTCGCCGCAGCGCCCGCCGAGGACCGCGGCGGCCTGCTCGGGCTGGTCCTTCAGCAGCCGGACCTCCGAAAGGGTCCGCTCGGGGGCGCGCAGGCCCTGCACGGCGTTGCCGGCCAAACTGCCCGATGCTCCGGCCCTCCCATCGGTCCCCTTCAGCGAGGCGGTGAAGAGCACGCGGGCATCCTCCAGCCGGGTCGGGTTTGGCCCCGTGGCCACGTAACGCAAGAGATCCGACAGACCGCCCTCGCGGTCTCCATCATCCAGGCGCAGCACCCCGCGCTCGAAAAGCGCGTCGATGTCGCCCAGCGCCACCGCCCGGTCGAGCCAGCGGCGGATGTGGCGCCGGGTCTCGCTGCTCCGGGTCAGCGTCCGCACCTTGCCGGCCAGCTCGACCAGCGCGGCGGGGTCTTGCCACAGCGCCTGCACCGTGCGTTCGGGGACCTTGCCGGTCACCCAGTATGACGTCGCCGCCGCTTCCACGTAGGTCGGAGAGTCCTCCAGCGCGTCGGCCAGCAGCGCGGCGCCCAGCTTCGCCGGATCGCCCACGTCGAACCATTCCTTGGCATCGCGATACAAATCCAACGCCTTTTGCGAGGGCGCCGCGGTCGGCCCTCGCAGCGGTCTTTGCGGGGTGGTGGTGTGCTCGGCCACGGCGGCCGAGATCCGGCGCACCTCGGGGTCCTGTGTCGCCTCGGGGCTTTCGAGCAGATAACGCCGCAGCGCCCGATCCGCTTCGTCTGGGCGCCCGCGGCGCAAGGCCACGTTGGCGCGCAAGAGCCACAGGTCGAAGTAGCCGGGCTCCAGCGCCAGCGCGTGGCGCAGGGCGTCGTCTGCGGGATCCGCCTCGATCGTCCCGCCATGAAGGGTCAGGGTGCGGCCGAGCAGCCGCCAGGCCTCCGCGTGGGAAGGAACGATGTGAACCAGGATGGTCAGCTCCCGCTCGGCTTCCTCGTAGCGCGAAAGGGCCAAAAGGGCGCGAGCGCGCAGCCAGCGCGGGGCCCGCCAGCCGGGGTAGGTGGTGGACAGGGCGCTGGCGGTGGACAGGGCGCTTTCTTCGTCACCCCGCAAAAGGGCTGACTCGGCGCGGGCCTGATCCTTCTGGGCGACATCGGGGACAACCTGCTCGGGCCAGTCGTGCAGGCCGCGGGCGCGCTCGTCGACGTCGATGACCTCGCCCAGATCGGTGACGCGGCGCCGCTGCTCGGGCGACAACTCGGCGGCGTCCAGGGACAGCAAGAGGGCCCGGGCGGCCTGGGTGCGTCCGACCGCGCGTTCAAAGTTGGCGCTGGAGAGCGTCAAACTGATCCGGGCCGGGGGGTCGGCGGCGACGCGCTCCAGGCCCGCCTCCAGCAGCCGGCGGACCTCATCCCGGCGGTCCAGGCGGTGGGGGTCGGTGGAGAGCAACTCGGCCAGGCCGACGTAGGCCGCGCCCAGGTCCGGGCCGAGTTGGATGGCCCGCCGATAGGCCAGCTCGGCCTCCTTGCGGTTGCCGACGCGAGATAGAGCGGCACCCAGGTTCTTGGCCACCTCGGCATCGGTGGGGTCGCGCTCCAGGGCCTGTCGGAAGAGGGCCACGGCGCGCTGTGGGTCGTCGCGCCGCGGGCGGTCGGCGGCCCCGATGGAGACGGCGATGGGAAGCATAAAGGACAACACAACGACCATCCCCTTTAGCAACCGCGGCGCCTTCGGCGCTTCGCGATTCAGCAACCGCGGCGCCTTCGGCGCTTCGCGATTCAGCAACCGCGGTGCCTTCGGCGCTTCGCGATTCAGCAACCGCGGCGCCTTCGGCGCTTCGCGATTCATGATCGTCCGCTCCGCAATTCGCGCAGGCGCAGGCCGAGTTGGTTCAGGCGCAGGTGGACCTTGCGGGCCGAGCCGGCCGGGCCCAGCAGCTCTTTCGCCATGCGCTCCAGGTCACCGGAGGCGGCGTCAAAGAGACTGCGCAGGTAATGGCGCTCGACGTCGGCGGCGATCTTCACGAAGCTCGGTCCCTGGCGGACCTCGATCTCGATTCGCCTTTCCCCCTGCGGCCCAAGGGGCCCGGCGGGTCCGGCGGCGGACGGGCCCGCGGGCGGCGCCGGTGGGCTTTCCACCGGGCCGAGCTTGCCCATAAGTCGATCCAAAAGCTCGTCCGATAGGGCCAGCACCGCCGGGGCGCGTTCGGGCTTCTTCTCGACAGTCTCCCCCGCGTCCAGGTTTTCCACCAGGGTGAAGGTCACCGCGTTGAGCGTCAGCATGCGCAGCTCGCGGTGGTTGCCCGGCCAGGGATGGGCGATCATCTGTGCCATCATCCGCTTGCTCAGGAACACCGAGAAGGCGTCCCGCGGGGCCAGGTTCGCCGCCGGCTTTCCGACCAGCACCGTGTTGTGCTCCTCGCGAAAGTCCTCCGGCGTGGGGAAGCGCGCCAGAAACCCCCGCACCAGCGGGCGCAGCGCCTCGGAGCGCAGCGCCTCCAGCAGGGTGAAGCGGATGAGGTCGGGCAGGTCCTCGCGGCGCTCGCGCAGGGGCGGGATGCGCAGGCGGGTGGCGGGGTTTAACCGCATGTACAGGTCGGCGCGGAAAAGCCCTCGCTGCACCAGTCCCGCAAGATCCTGGTGCGTCGCCGCCACCAGCTTCACCGCCGCCGGCCGCGGGCGCACATCGCCCAGGCGCGTCACCTGCCCGCGCTCCAGGACCAGCAGGAGCTGCCGCTGCATCTCCAGATCCAGGTTGGCGATCTCGTCCAGGAAGAGCGTCCCGCCGTGGGCCTGCTCGAAGACGCCGGGGTGGTCTTCGAAGGCACCGGTGTACGATCCGCGCCGCGAGCCGAAGAGGTGCCCCGGCAACAGGGACGGCGGCACGGTGGACAGGTCGGTCACCACCAGGGGCCCCTTGGCCCCCGAGCGCGGATGGATGAAGTGCTCCGCCAGGAAGCTCTTCCCCGTGCCGGTCTCCCCTTGCAGGAGCACCGGCAGCGGCGAGCGCGAAAGCGTGGCCAGCGAGCGCCGCAGCTCCGCCATGAGCGGACTCTTGCCGAAAAAGATCGGCCCCTCTTGCGCCTTGTGGTGCAGGGTCAGCGCCCGGGTGATCTCCCGGGCCAGGCTGCGGCTGTCGACGATCTCGTTCTCGCAAAAATAGAGCAGCGGGTCGGCTGCGCTGCGCCCCGCCGCGTGGCGCCCGATGTCTTCGTCGGTGGTAGTCAGCAGCACCACCGGCAGGGTGGGGTATTCCCGGCGCAGGCGTTCGAGGATCAACAGGCCCTGCCGCCGCCGCAGGTCCTCCAGCGCCCGTTTGCGTGCCGGCCCCTCCGTGGGCAGCGTGCCCTTGTCCTCCGGCAGCAGCCGGTCCTCGGGGACGGCGAAGTGCAGGTCCAGCACCACCAGGTCCGGCAGCGCCCCTGGGCGGGACAGGACCTCGGCGGCCTCCTTGTAGTCGTGGGCGCACTTGAGACGGCAGCCGCGGTCGCGCTCCTCGCACACCTGGCACGGGATCTTGCGCTCGCAGCGGGTGACATAGTCAAACTCGGCGAGGTGCCGGTGGCACATCTCGATGGTATTGTCGCGGTCGTCGATGACCAGGAGGCGAGGCATGAGCTTCCTATCTATTTGCCTTGGTTGCCTTGGGTTGCGCTTCGACTGTTCAAGCGCCGTGCCAGTTCGGTGAAGGCCCGGTCCAGGTCCAGCACGGTGTCCAGGGAGGCGGCGCAGGTCGCGGCGTCCATTGCCGACGGAGCGCAAGCCCGAAATGCCACGTCGAGCGCGATCCCGGCGGCCTCGGCGGTGGCGCAGGCCGCCCCGAAGGCGTCAAGGGCCCCGTCTCCTTCGCCAGACTCGCCGGGCAGGTCCTCGCGGAGCCGCTGCCACAGCCCGGTCAGTGAGATCGGCTCGCCCGCCTCATCGGGCAGCGAAAGGAGGCTCGCGCGCAGGGCGGCTATGCTTTTGGGGGAAAGGGCGCCGTCCCCCTCGCGCAGGTCCCGGGCGCACCACAAGGCATGCTTGAGGAGGTCGTGACGCACCCGGGCCAGCCAGCTCTTCATCATCATCAATCTATAGAAACCGCTCTGCCAAGGATAGAGAATGCTAGAGAATGCCCCGGGACGGAGGCCCCGAAAGGGTCAGGATGCTGACCTAGCACGGCACCTGTAGGTCCTTGCCCGGCACGGGGTTTGGGGTCATTGGGTGACATGATCGGGGAACCGCCGCACGTCCTTCCGGCGGAACGGCGGCCACTCCGGGGTCTGCACGCCGGCCTCGTCCAGCGCCCCCGCGTCGAACCACGGCGAGAGCGCCTGGTCTTCCAGGTCCTTCACCACGTGGAACTGCTGCGCTGGCATATAGCTCTGCCCCAGCAAGAGGTACGCCTTGCCATCCTTCCCCTGCGCCACGTCCAGCACCAGCAGCGCGTGCCCGGGGTAGCCCCCCTTTATCAGCACATCTCCCGGCTGCACGGGGCCCTTGCCGATCGGGCGCAGTTCTGCCTGAAGCGACGCGCTCCCCGCCTGGACGAAGACCCGTACCAGATATTTGCCCAACGCCGCGCGGTCCTTGCCTCCGGTGAAGGCCAGCGTCCGCGGCTTCCCCGGGTCCGGGTGGAAGCGAATCTCCCCCTGCCTGCCCGCGGCGAAGAGGTACTCGCTGCGCAGCCGCATCACCGCGTCCGCGCACTGTTGCAAGTCCCGCTGCCCCACGTCCAGGTCCACCACCGCCGCATGCACGTCCTGCCGCCCCTTCAGCCGGCCATTGTACAGATGCACCGCCGTACCCGCCGGCAAGAGCGGCAGATGGCGCAAATAGTCCCCAAAGCTTCCCTCCGCCAGCGTCGTTCGCATCGCCCCCGCGGGTGGAGCGAAGCGCCCGGCCAGGTCCTCGGTCCCCTCCGTCCGGAACAAATAAGGCAGGGGCCCCGCCGTCGCGCTCCCGGCCAAGGCCAGCCATCCCGCTATCAGCAGGCCCGCCCAGCCCCTCACTTCCACCCCGCCCGCGAGCCGCGGGCCGGGTGAACGCAGGGCCCTCATTTGGCCCCGTCCCACCACTTCGAGAGTGCCGCCTTGGGCACCTGTGGCTGGTCATCGTAATGCGTCACGTCGTTGTAGAGCATCAGCCGGGCCTTCGCCGCGTCCTTGAATTCGAGCGCGTTCAGGCAGCACGGCCGCTGGTCCAGCCGGTCCCGGTAGCCTCGCAGATCGAAGCCCAGAAAGCTCCCCAGCAAAAGGCGGATCGTCGCCTTGTGAGACACCACCAGCACCGTCTGCTCCAGATGGGCTTGCACGATGGTCCGCAGCGCCGGCAGCGCCCGCGCCAGCACGCTCAACCCCGACTCGCCGCCTTGTGGGGCGAAGGTGAAGGGGTCCTCTTCCCAGGCCAGATACTCGTCGCAGTAGCGCGCCTCGACCTGGGCCCGGGTAAGCTGCTCCCAGTGCCCGTGGTTGATCTCCCGCAGCCCGTCGATTTGCTGCACCGGCAGCCCGTGCGGGCCCGCCAGAAGCTCGGCGGTGCGCACCGTCCGCCGCATCGGGCTGGCGAACACCGCCGCCAGCTTCTGCTTCGACAGGCGCTCCGAGAGCCGCGCCGCCTGCCACTCCCCGGTCTCCGAGAGCAGCACATCGGTGGCCCCGGCGAAGCGATCCTCTGCCGAAAGCTCGGTAGATCCATGGCGAACCAGAAGGACGCGGGTGCTCATGCAAGAGATCCTAGCAGATGCGCGCAGCCGACGCCGTTTCCCTCGGGGGTATCGCCCCTTTCAGGGCCCCGGCCAGCGCCCGGAAACCACCCGCGGGATGCGCGCCAGGTCCTCCTCGATGGAGATGTCGCCAAACCCCGCGGCGCGGAGCAGGTCGGCCACGGCCGCGGCCTGTCCGGCGCCGATCTCCAGGGCCAGCGCCCCTTTGGGGGTCAGGTAGCGCGGGGCGTCCTTGACCAGCCGGCGGACAATCGCCAGGCCATCCGGCCCCCCATCCAGGGCCAGCCGGGGCTCGGCGCGCACCTCCGGCTGGAGCCCGGCGATGTCGCCGGTGGGGATGTAAGGCGGGTTGGACACGATGAGGTGGAAGGCCCCGATTCCCGCAAGCGGCGCCAGCAGGTCGCCGAGCAGGAACTTCACCGGCAGGTCCAGCAACCGGGCGTTCTCGGTGGCGACGTCCAGCGCTGCCTGGCTACAGTCCACGGCGAAGACCCGCGCCCCGGGGCGCTCTCGCTGGATGGACAGCGCCACCGCCCCGGACCCGGTGCCGATGTCGGCCACCAGCGGGCCAGGCGCTCCGTCGGACGCGCGCGGCGGCGCGGTGCGCTTCTTCAGGAACGTGGGGCGGCCCATGGGCAGGGCAGGCGATGGAGTTGCACCGCTCGCCTGGTGGGGCCGGTCCTTCTGGGGGGGCCCGTCCTTCTGATGGGGCCGGTCCTTCTGATGGGGCCCGTCCTTCTGATGGGGCCCGTCCTTCTGATGGGGCCGGTC
>JBBRLA010000494.1:0-6621 GCA_038231615.1 Polyangia bacterium
CGCAAATACGCCTCACTGCTGGACAAATCTGCTGAGGTCGCTATTCTCCGGATAACTAGGAATGAGTTTTTAGTAATTTATATTACTAAAAAAGTAGATGGCCCGATCGGGCTTATTCCCACGCAGAAATGGGGGCACGGGCCCGCGTTGCCGATCGGGACTGGCAGAGGAGCGAAACTGCGGGGCTTTTCGTTGCTGGCCGGTTCCAGGTTCCGGTGCATGGCGGGGCGCGAGATGGAGTTTGAACTGAGCCTGAAAACCGGACGTGACCCGGATTTTCCCGCTACACGCCCTGGGTTTCCGCCCCCCAGATGAACTTGTGCATTTGAAGCTGGAACCGCGCCGAAAGGCCGTCCGCTAGCATCCAGGCCACCACCTCCCGGGCTGCCAGCTTGCCGAAAACCGTCGAGAGCAGCACCGCCCCGCAGCGCTCGGACAGGTGGTGCTGGTGCATGGTGGCGCGGGCCCATTCGTAATCGGCGCGGTCGCCCAGCACGAACTTGATCTCGTCCCGCGGCGTCAACAGGGGGATGTTGTCCCAGCGATTGCGGTGCGACTCGCCGGAGGACGGGGCCTTCAGGTCGACGATGCGGTGCACCCGCGGGTCCACTAGGCCGATGTCCCGCTCCCCGGAGGTCTCCAGCAGCACCGTGCGCCCGGCGTCGCACAGCTCGCGCAGAAGGGGCACCGCCCCGGGCTGGAGCAGCGGCTCGCCCCCGGTCAGCTCGACCAGCTCCGTGGGGTGCGAGAGCGCCTGCTTCAGCACCTGCGCCCGGGGCAGGCGCTGCCCCCCGTGGAACGCCTGCGGGGTGTCGCAGTAGGTGCAGCGCAGGTTGCAGCCGGTCAGCCGCACGAAGGTGCAGGGGCGGCCGGCGAAGGTCGACTCCCCCTGGATCGACGGGTAGATCTCGTGAACGACGAGGGTGTCTTCCTTGGCCATGGCTATCCTGTTTGCGGCAGGCTGTCGGCGCCCGCCGGCGTGGGGCACAGGCGCCGCCACAGCCGGGCGACGTCCGCGAAGTCGGTCAGGCGCGGGCAGGTGGGGGGCAGGCCGGAAAGCACCCGCTCGCCATAGCCTCGCCGCCCCGCCCGCCGGTCCAGAAGCGCCACGATGCCGCGGTCCCCCCGGTGACGAATCAGCCGCCCGAAGCCCTGTGCAAGCGCCACTGCCGCCCGGGGGACCTGGTAGCAGGCGAAGGGGTCTAGCCCGTCTTCTTCCAGCCGCTTGGCGCGGGCAATGAGCAGCGGATCGTCGGGCGGCAGGAAGGGCAGCTTGTCGATGACCACCAGGCGCAGGGCGTCGCCGATGACGTCCACCCCCTCCCAGAAGCTGGCGGTGGCGAAGAGCACCGCGCCGTTTTCCGCCCCCGCCGCGGCGAAGCGTTCGACCAGCAGGTGCTTGGGCGCCTCGCCCTGGATCAGCACCAGGTGGCGTTTTTGCAGGAAGGGCGCAAGTGCCTGGTGGGCCTGGCGCATGCGCTGGTGGCTGGTGAAGAGCAAAAAGGCGCGACCCTCCGTCAGGGCGATTAGTTCGGCGATGCGGGAAAGCGCCGCCCGCAGGAACCCCGGGTGCGCCGGTTCGGGCAGGTCGTCGGGAAGATAGAGCATGGCCTGGCGCTGGTAATCGAAGGGCGAAGGCAGGCGCAGGGCCTCGGCTTCGGGCAGGCCGAGGCGCGTCCGGGCAAATTCGAAGTCGCCCCCGGGGGCCAGGGTGGCCGAGGTCATGATCACCGCCGGGCAGTCGGCGTACAGGCGTTCCCGCAGGGTACCGGCGATGTCGATGGGCGAGGCGCGCAGGAAGATCGCCCCCCGGCCCGGGATGCCGCTGTCCCGGGACTCCAGCCAGAAGACGTACTTGCCGCCGGGGCGCTGGGCGCCGTCCATGATCAGGGCCAGGTCGTCCCGCAGGGCCTGCGCCCGACGCAAAAGCTGCGCCGCGGTCTCGGCGTCGGATTCCGAGAGCATGCGTTGGGCCAGTTCCAGATCGGTGTCCAGGGACAGGGCGGCCTGCGCCGGGTCGCCCTCCAGGTGTTCGCCCAGAAGGCCGATGCGGGTGGCGTCGGATTTTTGCCCTGAAAGGGCGCGGCGGCGAATGGCGGTGAACAGGCGCTCGACCTGCCTTTCGATGTGCATCGCCGGGCCCTCGGCCTCCCGTCCCAGCTCGCCCTCGGCGATGGCCCGACGCAGGTCGCGCAGAAGGGCGTGGATGCGCGGGGTGCTGACGGTGACGCCGAAGTATTCGGTGGCCACGTCCTCCAGGCTGTGGGCCTCGTCGCAGATAAGCGCGTCGTAGGGGGGCAAAAGGCGCGCGTCGGGGAAGATGGCCCGCACCGCCAGGTCGGCGCAGAGCAGGTGGTGGTTGACGACGATCAGCTCGGCCTTCAGCGCGGCGCGGCGGGCCCGGGTGACGAAGCAGCGCTCGAAGTAGGCGCAGCGCCCGCCCAGGCGGGTCTCGCTGGTGGCGGAGACCTCCAGCCAGTCGGCGGAGTCGTCGCCCAGGCCGGACAGCTCGGCGCGGTCGCCGGTCTCGGTGCGCTCGCGCCAGGCGGAAATGGTGGCGAAGGTCCGGGCCGCATGTCCCCGCTCATGGGCCGGTCGGCGTTCGGCGGCGCGGGGGAAGGGGAACAGGTCGGGGTCGTCCTCCAGCAAGGGCAGGGAGCGCTGCCGCCGGGTCTGTTCGGCTTCCTCGAAGCGGCGCTGGCACAGGTAGTTGGCGATGCCCTTCAGGCGCACGGCGGTGAACGGGACCGGCAGGCAGGCCCGCAAGAGCGGCAGGTCCTTGTGGAAAAGCTGATCCTGCAGGTGCCGGGTGCCGGTGGACACCACCACCCTGCCGCCGGAGAGCAACGCCGGCACCAGATAGGCCAGGGTCTTGCCGGTGCCGGTGCCCGCCTCGCACAGGAGCGGCCGGCGTTCTTGCAGGGCCCGCTCGATGTGCTCGGCCATCTGGACCTGCGGCGCCCTCGCCTCGTAATCCGGGATCAGCCGAGACAAAAGGCCTCCCTCGCCCAGGATCGCCGCGGGGGTGAGCTTCAGCATGGGCGGAAAGGCTAGCAAAAAAGCCGGGCGGGTGCCGGTCAAAATAGAATCCAGAAAACCAGGCCGAAAGGTTGCCGGCTTTAGTTTTGACCCTGGTGTCCCGCACCCTCGGGCGCTAGAGTCCAGGGATGAGCGAACAAGCTGAAGAGTACCGCGGCCAGCGCACCGTGATCCGGTTCAATGGCGCAAAGTGCATCCACTCCCGCAACTGCGTCCTTGGCCGGCCCGACGTGTTCGTCCCCAACGCCCCCGGCCAATGGATTCACCCCGACAGCGCCAGTTCCGAGGAGATCGCCGCCCTGGCCCTGTCCTGCCCCTCGGGGGCCATCACCTACGAGCGCCTCGACGGCGGCCCACAGGAGACCGCCCCCGCGGTCAACGTCGTCCGCATACGCGAGAACGGCCCCCTGGCCGTGCATGCCGACCTGGAAATTGACGGGCATCCGGCGTGCTTTCGCGCCACCCTGTGCCGCTGCGGCGCCTCGAACATCAAGCCCTTTTGCGATGGCCGCCACACCGCCGCCGGCTTCATCGCCACCGGCGAGCCGTCAGCGCAGGAGTCGGCCCCACTGGAGAAGCGCGGCGGCAAGCTCAAGGTCCAGGCCCGGCAAAACGGCCCCCTCATCCTGACCGGCAGCATCGAGATCTGCACCGGCACCGGCCACACCGTCACCCGCACGCAGAAGGTCGCCCTGTGCCGCTGCGGGGCCTCGAACAATAAGCCCTTCTGCGACGGCACCCACAGCAGGATCGGCTTCACCGCGCCCTGACCCGGCAAAAGACCGCGATCCGGCGGCCCGAAAAGCCCACCGATGGTCTTAGCCTTCTTCGTCCCCCTCGTCCTTCTTCCGCCGGCCGCGCAGTTCGGGCACCAGCCACTGCTTGCACGCCTCGTCGTGGGGAGCGCGATCCATCTGCCACAGGACCACCGGGGTCTCTGGGCGCAGGGCCCCCTCTTTGGTGGTCATCACGATCCGCCGGCCGCGTGTGGTACATCGCCAACCTACACGGCGGTACTCCTCGGCAACCTTGATCGCCTGAGCAGTACTCTCCGCTATGACGCGGTAGGTATGGACCACCGACTTCAAGGAATGCCTCGCCAGAGGGACATATCCATCGCGTTCAACCTTGATCATGGCGAAATTGGTACGATCATCGAGCAACGTATTGTACCGCTGAAATCTGCAAAGAAAAGCACAAAGTTTACAATCTGCGATCGACTCGCGCGCGGACCAGGCTACCCTGTGGGGTGGACCGAAGTCGGACCTTGAGGGGGCCAAAATGCGCTGCCTGCCCCTTTCCTGCTCGTTTTCTGGTAGAGGCTTGATTGCCCATGAGCCACAAGGTCACTCAGAAGTTCCCCCTCCCCTCGTCCGGGACCTCCCTGCCCGAGCGTTATCTGGGTACTGAATGGCTGCCTCCGCCGCGACAGGACGAGGAGGAGGCCCTGTCCCTGGCCCGCCCCGAGGTGGTGGTCGAGGCGCTGGCCAGGGTGCTGGGACCGGAGCGGGTGGCCCGCCTGGACGCGGTGGCGTCGGCCCGGCTTTCGGGGGTGATCATCGTGCTGGAGAACCTTCACGACCCCCACAACGGCGGCGCGGCCCTGCGGAGCTGCGAGTCGATGGGCATCATGGAGGTCCACGTCATCGAGGGCAAGGAGCGCTTTCGCGTGTCGCGCAAAGTGACCCAGGGCTGTGACAAGTGGCTGGAGATCACCCGCCACCAGCGCCCTGAGACGTGCCTCTCGCTCCTGCGGCAGCGGGGTTTTCGCCTGTACGCGGCGGTCCCCGGGGCCGCAATGCCGCTTGAGGCCCTGGACCCGCTGCAGCCGGCGGCTTTTTTGGTAGGCAACGAACATGAGGGGCTTTCCGCGACGGCACGGGCGGCCTGCGACCGGGAGTTTGCCATCCCCCTGCATGGTTTTTCCCAGAGCGTGAACCTGTCGGTGGCCACGGCATTGACCACCTATGTCCACACCAGCCGCCGCCGGCAGGCCCTGGGGCGGCCCTGCGACCTGGATGAGCCCTCGCTGATCGAGCTGCGCGCCCGCTACTACGCCCGGGACCTGCGCAACGCCGCCGGGATCGTCCGCCGGTTCTTGCAGAGCGCGACTACTCGTCCATTGCCCGAACTGGCGGACCTGGCGGAGCTGAGCGATCTGGCCGACCTGGCCCTTCTGGCAGAGCGGGCGGGCCTCCCAGATGGTGACGCTTGATCAGCTCGCGCAGGTGATAGCGGGTCAGCCCCGCGGCCTGTGCCGAGCGAGTGATGTTGGCCTGATGGCGCCGGAGCAACTCGCTGAGGTAGGCCCGCTCGAAGGCGTCCACCACCCGCTGCTTGGCCTCCTTGAAAGGCATCCCGGGTTCGATGAAGGGCAGGGTGATGAGCAGGCCGCTCTCGTCGCCGAAGCAGGCAGTCGCTGAGGGGGGAAATGAATGGGTCAGATCGTCGCTGAAAGTAGGCACGGGCCGGATGGTAGTACGGAGCGCGGCCGGTGCGAAGAATTCGGATCAGTTGATCCAACGCTTGTCTTCTGACTGGGGCTGCCGAGGGCGCTTCTCATTTAAAAGACCCCCATCGAGGACCTTGTAGCGGCGCCGCTTGATCTGGGTCCGCAGGCGCCGGTACAAACGGCGCAGCTCGGTGATCGGCTGCGGGCGCGTCCGGCCTCCCAGCACCAGGCCGACGACAGCCCCGGCCCCCCCGGCCAGCATCGACACCCACTCGCGATGCCACAGGGAGATGACCAGGCTCAGCCCGATGAAGAAGTAGGACAGGCCGCGTCCAGACACCGGCTGGCCGATGCCCCACAGAACGACCGGCTGGTCGCCGTAGAGCCTGCCGAATGACGCCAGGAGCGCCATGATGATGGGCCCGGCATGCAAGACCACCGAGACCTCGCGGGCCGACGGGATGAGGAAACCCACCGCGGCGGCGAAGATCGCCGACAGGACCGATGAGAGGACAAGCAGACGCAGGAAGTTGCGCCGGCCCAGGGCCTGCTCCACCGCGCTGCCCATGGAGTAAAGGAGGAATCCGGTGAAGAGCAGGGAGAAGAGGTCGGTCTCGATGACGGGGCTGGTCAAAAGCTGCCAGGGCATCGGCCAGAAGGCGACGCTCGGGCGCAGAAGCAGAAACTGGACGATGAAGGCGTGGACCGGGGGAAACAGGCCAAGCAGGCAGGTCGCGGCAAGAATGCCCAGAAGCAGCTTGACCCCCGGGGTGAACTGCGAGCCCAGACGGTATTCTCGCGGCGGCATGCCAGAAGGAGGGGAACGAAAACCGCGCTTTGGGTCCATGCTACTCAAAGTAGTCCCCTGAAGACGGCCTCGCAAGTCTGCGGCGTTGCTTTCAGTCGCTTGCTGCCCCGTCGCCGAGGGCGGCGTCTGCCCCGGCCGCGATGCTCAGGTCCAGGGTCGGGGGGGCGTTCACCCCCAGCACCACCCCGTCCAGGTTGGTGATCTGCCCGGTGCGCACCGTGCGCCTCACCATCGGAGGGACCACCGGCGTGGCCGGCGCGCAGGCCACGTCGTTTCCAAGGCCCATCAGCAGCTCGCCGCTGAGCTGCAGGTCGTAGTCCCC
>JBBRLA010000495.1:0-6613 GCA_038231615.1 Polyangia bacterium
GAACCTGGTCAAGAACAACCTGGCTCCAACCGGCAATAATAGTTGTCGCCAACCGGCACTAATAGTAGACGTTGATCACGGGGGTAGCAGCACCGGATGACCACCCAGCCGCTGGACTCGCCAGCCAGCCTTGGGCCCGGTGGCGATGCGGCCTTGGATGGAGGCCGCGCACAGCTTGTCCCACAGGCTCTGCTCCTCAGCCTCGGGGTCAGCCCCTTCCTGCGGCATCTGCCCCCGTCGCCGCAGCAGCTTCTCGACCCGGTGGCGGATGTAGATGGCCACATCGGCCACCTGCTCCTGGGTCGGAGGGGGGCAGCCCCAGGCCACCCCGAAGGCCGCGCCGGACGCCACCACGCCCGCCGTCACCACCACCACCGTCCAGCAGTAAGCCGGCCCCGGCCCCCTACCCCTACCCCTACCCCTACCCCTACCCCTACCCCTACCCCGGCCTCCGCCGGGTCGGGCCCCTCTTTCCTTCCTCCCGCTCCCGCGAGTCTCGTGGTCCCCAGGTAACAGCGGATGCCCTAGCCCAGTGCCTTGCATCGAGGAGCGACGTGCGGGGCTGAGGACCGAGTCGGCGTGTCCTCACGGGGTAAGGGCGTAGCGGTCGTGGTGTCGGACTGTCCGCCTGCTTCAGGGCGGTCGCGTCCTGGTAGTTGTACTCCACGCTGCCCGCGGCCGGGTCCTGGTGACGGGGAAGTCGTGGTTGAAGCTGCTCTTCGCCAACGAGTACCAGGGAAAATGCCAGTCGGGACCCTCTCCTCCGATCAGGGCACCGGAGTGCTCTTGAAGGTGTCGGTCGCGGTGTCGATGCTCCACTGCTCGAACGAGGCGCCGTCTCGATCGCCGTTCTCGCGAAAGCCGATCCACCCGGTGGCGCCCCGCAGCGTCACCTTCAGTCCACTCCCCAGCGCCTGGATGGCGGGCAGGTAGTCGGTCTCGTTGATCGCCGTCCCCCCCAAAACGATGCGGTGCAGGGCCTCCGCCACCCTGGGCCCGCTCGGCTCCTCTGCGATGCTCCCGGCCGCGACCCCGACTGCGTACAGGGCATCATAGGTGTAGCTGTGATAAACGTTGGTCAGCACCCCCGGTAACTTGCTCTTGAGAGCGGCCAGCACCGGCGATGCCTGATCCACGCCGGGGGCAATCCCGGAGACCCGGGTCAGATCGAGCTGCAGCGAGGTGTCCTTCGCCAGGGTCAGCAGGCTGTCGCGCCGCGCATCTCCATTCATGAAAATCCCCACCGGGGACCGCGCGCCTCCATCGGTGGGCACCTTCGCGGCCAGCCGCTTCACCAGCGCCGCCGCATCATCGCCGTTGTTGGCAACGGCTAGCACATTGGCCGCCCCCGAGAGCAGCGCGCCGTTGACGGCCATGCTCACATCCCCCTTGGGCGCAAAGTGCAAGACCAGCATGGGCTGGTGCATCCACGCCGCCAGGAAATCATTGTAGTAGTCGGAACCAAAATGACCATCGTCCACGTAGATCGCCGTCAGGCCGGCATCCCCGGGCACCAGCCGCGCCAGCTTCGCCGCCTGGTCCCCGTCCTTCGGCACCGTGCGAAAGATGTAGCCCTCGCCCTGGCGCTGGGAGAGCGTGGTCAACGTGGCCGACGGCGATACCAGGGGCACCTGCGCGGCACTCACCTGATCAGCCAGCGCCGTCACTTCGGAGCTGAAGGTGGGCCCGACCAGGGCTACCACGTGGCGCTCGCGCAGGAGCACATCCACCGCCTTTTTGGCGTTGACCAAATAGGAGTTCGGCGGCTGCGGGTCTTGCGACACATCACAGAAGTGCAGGACCAGGCCCCGGCCCCCTTCGAGCCGGGCATTGATCTCGTCGGCCGCCAGCATCAGAACCTGCTTGCGCCCGGCCTCGTTCGCGGTCAGGGTCGAGATGTGCAGCAAGGCCCCGATGGGGATGGGCCGCGCCGGGGCATTTTGCGCCGCCGGGTAGGTCTCGGTACACAGGCGCTCCGCGGCGGTGCCCAGCACGCAGAGCCGGTCCAGGGTGCAGGTGCGGACCGGCCCTCCATCGGCCCGCTGACAGTCCAGGTTCATGTCACACTCGACCAGATCAGAGGCCGCTGGCAGGCGACAGGACGAAAGGCCGAGCCATACAAGAACCAACATCATCCGCATCAGAACCTCCCATCCAGAGACAACCCGCTCCCTCCGCGGGTGGGCCACAGGTGCAAGTGATCGCAGAGGGCCCCGTGGGCGCCCGCATCGGTCTTGTAGGTCGCCACCCCGAAGAGCGCGGCGCCGGCCAAAAGGGACACGGTGCCCAGCGCGTAGCTAACCGCCGACCCGGTGCTGAGCACAAGGATGCGGTCGCGCTCGTCCCGCCGCGCCTGATCGTCTCCGGTCAGGTCCGGGGTCATCTGAAAGGCGGACAGGCCCCCCGCCGCCGCCGCGTGCAGCCCCACCCCGGTGATCAAACCGGTGACCCCCAGCGCGCCCAGCGCCAGGCCCGCGGCCCGCAGCGGCGGTCGCGCGCGCAGGGCCAGGAGGCGCTTCTGCGCGCCGGCCTTCTCGACAGGACTGTTTTCTTTGGCCGACACGCAGCACGCATAGGCCGTCAACGCCTCCTGCCGCTGCCCCAGCTTCTCGCGCGCCCGTCCCAGGGCCAGCAGGACCACGGGGGGACACTCGATGAGGCAGGCCTCGCGGTAGCGGTCCACGGCCTGCGCGTAGCGCCCGGCCATGTGCGCCTCCCGGCCCTGGCTGTAGAGCCGCTGCGCTTCCTGGATGCGCGAAATGAGCGCGTTGAGCCGCTGGCTGGCGAGGGCCTGCTCCTCGACGCTGGCGCGAGGGTGGTCCAGGCACGCCCGGTAGAGCGACTCAGCCTTGCCGGGCAGGTGGAGTTTCTCGTAAAGCTGCGCGCGCCGGCACAGATAGCCCGGGAGCGGGTACCTGTTCTGGGCCTTTTCCAGGAGTTGCTCCGCCTCCTGGTAACGGCCCAGAGGCAGCGCCTGGTCTGCCTTCTGGGCCAGCTGCGCCGCCTCCTCTCGTTGCACCAGCAGCCCCTGGAGGCGACCCAGGGCCCGTCGCCCCAGCTCGGCGGTGGCGCGGCGGTCGCGCAGGCAGCGCGCGTAGGCCTCCTGCGCATCCAGCAGCGCACCAGCCTGTTCCTGGGCCTGCCCGAGCCGATAGAAACAGAGCGGCAGCGGATACACCTGACAGGCGCGCTGCAGATGCGCCACGGCCTGCTGGAGATGACCTTGCAGACGTTCCCGTTCGGCCTGCTCGGCGAGTTGCTCCGCCTCCTCCGGCCGGCCCCTCGCCTGACCGTGACAGGGGCACAGGAGCAGCGTGGTCAGCACGGCGGCTAGAACGTGGTGCCAAGGTCTGGACATGGACCCCTTGCTCCGTGCTTCCAGTAGGGTCGGCACTATACTCCCTCTGCACGGCGAATGCACGGACGGCGCCGCTACTCGGGCGCCGAGGGGTAGGGGGGGAGAGGCGGTGGGGCGATCGGTCGCCGCGGCCCCGATGGGGCAAGTGCGGAAGGGGGTTGGTTGCGGGTGTTCTTGCCGTGGGCATGCCCCCTGGGCGGATGGAGGGGCAAAAGGTCCGCGGGAGGGACCTCCAGATCAGGCTGATCAGGTCTCAGATCGGGGGCCTCGGCAAAAGCGGCGCCCTCGGCGCGCAGGTCGGGCAGGTCCTTTTTGGTCGGGCCTGGCGGCGGCGGGCGCCGGCCCAGGCGCAGCGCCGACGCCGCGGACAGGGCCATCACCGACAGGGACAGGCACAAAAGGGGCAGGTACCGGTAGCGGCGGTCGCGGGGCGGCGGCAGGGGCCCGGTGTACCTGCCGAGCAGGGTCGCACCCGCATCCAGACCGGCGAGCGTCCGGGCCGCCTCGGCCATGGAGGGACGGGACAGGGGGGCCTTGGCGAGCATGCGCTGCAACAGGGCGCACAGCTCCGCCGGGGCCTCCGGGGCGACGTCGGCGAGCCGGGGCGGCGCGGCGCTGCGGTGGAGCGCGGCCAGATGGGGGTAGGCGCCCTCGAAGGGCACGCGCCCGACGACCATCTGGTAGATCATGACGCCCAGGGCATACACATCCACACGGTCGGTGGCCTCCCGGGCGTTGTCCCACTGGTCCGGGGCCATGTACTGTGGAGTGCCGAGCACCTGGAAGGGGAGCGTCAGGTCCGCGTCGCCGGGGGTCAGGTGCTCCTGCGCCAGCTTGGCGATGCCGAAGTCCAGGACCTTGACGCGCTCGCCCGTGGGCATGGCCGGGTCCGGGACGATCATGACGTTGCTCGGCTTCAGATCGCGGTGGATGATGTGCTTGTCATGGACGGCGGCGACCACCTCGGCGATCTCGGTGGCCAGACGGATGGCCAGGGGCTGCGGGAGGGGCCCGGCCGTTCGCGTGAGGCGCTGCTGAAGCGACTCTCCCGGCAGGTGTTCCATGGCCAGGTACACTAGGCCGCCCTCCAGGTGCCCCGCGTCGTGGATATGGACCAGGCCGCTGTGGGCGACCAGATTGACGGCCCGGGCCTCGTTGACGAAGCGGCGGAGCGTCTTGGGGTCGGCGGCGAAACGCGCGTGCAGAACCTTGATAGCCGCGCGGGCGCCGATTTCCTCGTTGACTGCCTCGACGACGACCCCCATGCCGCCCCGTCCCAGTTGGCGGGTGATGCGATAGTTACCGATCTTTTGTCCAATCAGGTCCATTCGCGAGGCGGCTCATAGTACCGCCAAGTGCGCGAGATGAACAGGTGACGACGATCAACTACTTGTCGCGCTCGGCCAGAAGCAGGGCCAGCATCTTCGCCTTGTCCTCGGCGCCCAGTCCCCGCAGCCGCTCTTCGGGCTCGATACTCTCCAGATACTGCCGTCGGATCTCGGCGACCTCTTTCTCGACTTCTTCAGAACCTTTCAGCTCGCCGAATCGCATGCCGCGCACCGTTCCTTGCCTGATAAGTGGCAAGATACTTGAGTCGCTGCACCAGCGCCATCGTGTGGGTATCCAGGTGGGCCTCCCGGACATAGTGCCGATGCCGCGCCGAGACCAGGTTCAGCGGGCTGTCAGGCTGCCGCTTCCCCAGTGCCATCAGGTCCACCGCGTACATCCGCAACGACCCCCGTGTCGCGGCGCACGTACAGGTTCAGCACGGTGCGCACGCTCCGTTGCAGCAGGCCCCACCCAGCGCCCCTATCGGCCCAATTCCCAGGGGCTGCCCGGAGGCGTGTCAAAGGTGCGAAAGCACTCGCGAAAGCGAGCTGGCCCTTGGTGCGCCCGGCATGGGCGCAGAACAGGAGGTGAAAGTCCTCTCGGGGCCCTGACGGAGGGAACCCGACACCAACGAGACAGGGGCGCGGGGTGCGCGCTACCGCCTACAAGCCACGGCAACGGGGGCAGCCGAGATGCCTCCAGGCCCCGGAATGCGGTGCACCGGCACCGGGGAGCGAAGCGGTGCAAGCGCGGAGCAGCAAGGTGAACGATGGCGAGGGCCCGCGAGGGCGCGTCCGATGGAAGTCTGGAGGTGCAGTGCCGAACCGAACGAAAGTGAAGCGCCGTAAGGCGTGCGACCCGCGGGTGAGCCGGCCAATGGCGGTGAAGCCCATATCCGTCGGGCGGGCGTGCGTATTGGCGACGGCGTCGGCACGAAGTTCTGCGTTCTTACCCGGGGAGACCTCTCGGCTTCCGCCCGTGCGCGGGCGGTAGTCATCCAGGAGGAAACGACGAGATGGCGAAGAGACGAGAGGAGTCGGATGGTCGCGTAGTGTGCGCTGGGCAACGCACTGATCGGGAGGGTTCAAGTCCCTCTGGCGCCCGGATGAGGGGCGCTATATCCAAAGACGGGGGTAATGCCTCGTCGGCCAGAGAAGAGGAAGGTATGGAGACACCTAAACGGGCACGAAGGCGAAAGCCGGCTACAGCCAAGGTGAACCTGGAGCCGCCTCAAAACGAGCTCTGGAGGGCAGGGTGCCTACCGCGAGGTGGGATCCGAAGGGCCTGCGGAGAAGTACCGGGCCGTAGTCGAGAGGAGCCATCCTCATGACGAACCGGTCGGCCAAAGGTGGGGCAAGGTCGAGCCCGCACTATGGGGGCGAAGGTGCTCTCATCCACCCACCGAACCAAGGTGTTTGCGGACGGCACGGTACGGAAGATCAGGGCGTGACCCCAGGAGGACTCGACGAGTTCCCGATTGGCATCGGGAGAAGAGACCCTATAAGCGCAAGCGAAGTGGGAAGCGGTGCTCGTCGAGTCGTCGGACGACCGAGTAGTACCATACGCACGGTGAAAGTCGTGCGACCCCGAAAGGGGCAGCCGGAGTGGGCTGGGGAAGGCGGTCGGCGAAGAAGGTCGGCAAGAGAACAGGAGACCAGATGAGCAAGGGCGAGGAGGAGGACCAGTTCCATGAGTGAAAAACCCGTACATCCTCGTCCCAGGAGACTGGCACAATGGCTCAACCCGACGGATGAAAAGAAGGAACACTCACTTAGGGGTCAATAAGGGGCAGCAAGAAGAGAGGGAGCGGCGAATCGACGCCGAGCAAGAGCTGATGCACAAGGTATCTTTGCCATGCGGCAAGGAGGATTCGTGGCGGGCCGGCCGCTTCATCCCATCTACCCTCTAGGTCTTGGCCGGAGATAC
>JBBRLA010000496.1:0-6608 GCA_038231615.1 Polyangia bacterium
CATGGGCGCCAGTCTCTCCGATGATCTGACCCAGGGCCAGGCTGGCCCGGACGAGTTCCGCACGGCGCCGCTTTGGGGCCTGGGACAGCGCTTCTACTTCTTGCACGACGGACGCACCACGGACCTGAAGGTGGTCATCGCGGCCCACGCCAGCCTTGCCGCCGCGCCCCTGCCCGCCTCGGAGGCCAACGGGGTGATCGCCAACTGGAACGCGATCAACGAATCCCAGAAGCAAGACCTGCTCAACTTCCTTCGCAGCCTCTAGAGCGATGAGCACTTGCGGGGCCGCCAGATCGAGTAGACTCCCTGGATGCCCGAGTCTGTCCGCGCGTTTTCGTGCTCGAATTGCCGAGCGGAGATGGACTTCGATCCCACCACCGCCGCCCTCCGCTGTGGGTTCTGCGGCGCCGCCAGCCCGGTGGATGTCCCCCGAGGCGAGGTGGCTTACCGGGAGCTTCAGCAGGGGCTCTCCCAGACCCAGCGGGGCCTGGGCGCTGGCGGCGGGACCAAGAGCTGCCGCTGCCAGGAATGCGGTGCCTCGGCGGTCTTCGCCAATGGCAGGGTCAAGGAGCGCTGCGCCTTCTGCGGATCGGCCCGGGTGATGAAGGAAGCCGAGGACCTGAACGCCCTGCGCCCCTTCGGCGTCCTCCCCTTCCGGGTGGACCGCCGGGCCGCCGAGCTGGCCTTCGCCGGCTGGCTCGAACGGCTGTGGATGCGCCCGGGGGACCTGAGCCGGCTGGCCCGTACCGAGGCCGTCACCGGCATCTACGTCCCCTTTTATCTCTTCGAAGCCCACGTCGAGTCTTCCTGGACGGCCATGGCCGGCTCCCACGTGGACATCGAGGACCCCGACGAACGCGACGGAGAGGGAGAATACACCATCCTGGGCGGCCCGGACCTGCCGCGCCATGAGCCCGAGAGAAAGACGTACCTGAAGAAGCGTCGCGTCCGCCACACCCGCTGGCAGCGCGCCCGGGGACGGCGCGCGGACGACTTCCGCGATGTCCGCGTGTGCGTGTCCCATGGCGTCCCCAACGCGCTGGCGGAGCGGCTGGGGACCTTCGAGCTGGGCGGCCTGCTGCCCTACGACCCGGCCTACCTGGCCGGCTGGAGCGCCGAGGAGGCCGCGATGGACCTGCGCGGCGGATATGACCGCGCCTCCGGCAAGATGCTCACCCTGGCCGAGACACGCTGCCAGGGCGATGTCCCCGGCGACGTGCACCGGGGGCTGCTGGTCAGCAGCTCGGTCACGGCGGTGCGCTGGCGATACGTGTTGCTGCCGGTGTGGCTGCTGGACTATCGCTACCGCCACCGAGTGTATCAGCTCGTCGTCAACGGCCAGACCGGCGAGATCGTCGGCGAGGCGCCTTTGAGCGGGCCCAAGATCGCCCTGCTGGCCTTGGCGATGACCGCGTTCGTGGGCCTGATTTATTATTACTTCGGGTATCGTTTTTGGTATTGCTTCGGGCCTCACCTCGGCGGCGACACTTTGGGAGGATGAACCCCCTTCGCCGCCAGCACGTCCCAGGGAAAGACAATCACATAGGAGGTCTCGCTACGCCGGACCAGGAGGGTCCCGGCTGGCTTGCTCCCCTTGCGTCCCTTGGGGTCGTTACTGGGGTGAAACTGCTGACGATAGAGGGAATACCAGGGCTCCTTGGTCACGGTCTGGTTGCCTTCCATGAATTCGGGCACGTAGAGGTCGATCTCCAGATATTTTCCCGCGGTCTCCCGGGCCAGGTCAGGGCCGAAGGTGTAGCGGGACAGTTCGGGTAGCGGGAACAGGTCGTTGTGCAAGGCGCCGCTGTACAGGGCCACGCTCTTGCCAGCCGAGCGCGGCGCGGCCAGGAGCGAGCGGGCCAGCTTGTGCTGAAGATCGGTGATCAGCGCCAGCAGCTTCTCATAGTCCACCTCACCCTTGTCGCCGAGCAGGGACTGATATTCGTCGCACGACACCTTGAGAATATGGGGCTGGATGCCCTCGGCCTTGACCCGCTTGATCATGGTCACCAACTCGCTCTCGGTGGTCTCGGGCCGCTTCGTGGTGGTCTGCACGTCCTTCACCACCGCGGTTTCCTTCTTGCCGCACGTCCCCTCGGTGATCCAGGTCTCCACCACCACGTCCGAGGTACGCTCGCGGATCACCGGCAGAAGTTCCTCGGTGAAATGTCGCAGGGCCGAGGCCACCTTGGCGGCGCCCTTTACCTCGTGAATCTCGCCGAAGGCCAGGACGCGGGCCTCTTGCGCCTGCGCCAGCACTGCCAAAAGCGCCGCAGCGGGGGTGGCATGAGTGGTGAACTGTGGGGCGTCCGCCGCGGCAGGTTCGGCGTGGCAGGGGCGGGGCCCGGGGAAGCGGGCCATGACCAGCACGACCAGCAGAAAGCCAAGACGACGAACAGACGACTGGTGATCCATGGACCCACTACCGGGTCGGCGCAAAGGCCGATCCGCTTTCTCTCCCAATCCTAGCACGGGACGCTTGACGGGACCTGGCGGCGGGGCGGATGATCAAACGGAATGACGCGCGTTCCGAGCCTCACCGCGGCCCGCACGGCACGGCCTTCCTGTAGAAGCATCGCGGGCGTGACCGCCATCGGCGACGCACGGAGGTCGTCCAGTGCGCGCGCGGCTTGAGCGCCTGCTCTCGATGCCGGGGGTGCACTTTCTGGCCACCCGCTTCGGCGGGCCGATGCTTCGCGCCCTCTCGTTCGATCAGAAATACATTGACGGGGAATGGGACGCAGATTACCACTCCCCCGAGGCAGCGGAAATCACCGCCCTGATGCAGCGCTATGCGCGAAAGGGCGACATCCTGGACCTGGGCTGTGGCACGGCGCTCTTCGTGGACCTCCTCGCCCCCAACGAGTTCTCTTCCTACGTTGGGGTGGACCTGTCCCGGGAAGCCATCGCCAAGGCGCGCGAGCGGCGCAGCGGCAAGGCCACCTTCGTGGTCGCCGACATCGCGACATACCCGCCCGATCGATCCTTTGACCTCATCATCTTCCGCGAGTCCCTGTACTACATCCCCGCACGGCAGCGCCTGGCCGTCCTATTGCGCTACGCAAGGTGCCTGAAGCCCGAGGGGGTGTTCGTGGTGACCGTACAGCAGCGTCGGCGATTTGCCGGGATGATCGACATGATCCGCGGCCACTTCCGGGTGCTGGAGGACCGGCGCTTCTCGGACCAGCTTCCCTGTCTCCTGGTTTTCCGCTAGCGGCCAGCTTACCATGTGCACTGGCGCTGCTTTTGGCGCTCACAATGGAGTGACGATCACGTGAGGCTGCCCTCCTCTGTCTTCCTGGCTTCCTTGCTCGTCCTTTTCCCCGGGTGCGATGAAAGCACGACGGGAGCGGACTTCATGGACATGGTGGGCGACCTGACCGCGGGGTCACCGGACGGTGCCGGCCCGGCGGACCTGGGAGGCAACGGGCCCGACATGCACGTGCCGGATCGACCGGACCTGTCGAAGCTGGTGCCGTGGAAGGCAGTGGCGCTGGTGGGCCCCACCGATCATTTCTGGGAAGAGTACGACTACCGGCCGCGGGCACAGGGCGGCTTCCGCGAGGACATCGACGCCACGCTGGAACGCATGCGGGGCCTGGGCGTGCGTCAGGTGGAGATCCAGACGCTCTTCGCGTGGTCGGCGGAGGACCGGGTCTACCCGGGCACGCAGATCCGCTCGATCGTGTACTACGACCCAGCGTACAAGGTGAACGACCCGAAGACCTGGGGCAAGGTGCCGCGGACGCGGCGCGGGGACATGGGCCTGATGCCCTTCCTGCCCCCGCCGAGCTGGGACGTACCGACCCCGCTGCGCACGCCCCTGGACATCGGCCTGCGGGCGCAGCAGGCGCTGGGCGACATGCTGGACGCGGTGGCGGCGCACGGGCTTTTTCCGGTGCTGAAATGCGAGGACTTCCTGCTCATCGCCCAGAACGCCGACGACTATAGCGGCGACTTCAATTACACCGACCCGAGCCGAAACTTTGACCAGTTCTACAGCCAGTACAAGAGCTACCTTCTGGACATGACCAAGGTCGCCGCGCAGCACCACGCGGTGCTCCTTGTCCTGGGCAGCGAGACGCCCTACGTGACGGGGGCGGGGATCGCCACCTTCGCGGACGGATCGGCGATGACCTCGCGGCACGCGCTGATCGCGGCCAAGTGGCAGGACATGATCCAGGCGGTGCGAGACGCGGCGAAGGCGGCGGGGCGGCCGGACCTGGCGCTCTCGTATACCGAGATCAACCCCTGGTACGACCCGCGGGCGATGGACAACGTGCCGGTCTGGGCGCGGGTGCCGTTCTGGGACCAGCTTGACGCGGTGGGGATCAACTTCTACCTGCCGGGGCGGTACACCGACGGAATGGGCATGTTCGACACCTCGCCGCCGACAACCGCGGCCATGGTGAAGTACGGGGAGACGCACACCTTCCAGAGCGACATAGTGCCCAACTTTCAGGACCTGAAGGACTACTTCTACGGGCAAAGGGGCTACCGGCTTATGACCAAGCCGGTGATCTTCCCGGAGGACGGGTGTACCTCGACGAAGTACGGGGCGGCGAACCCGGCGGACCCGCCGCTGCTGACGCTGCGGGCGAAGCCGGACTTCGCAGAGCAGGCCGACCTGTATGAGGCCCACTTCCAACTGGCGGCGAAGTACGGATCCGGCTGGCTGGCGGGGTTCGGCTTCTGGCAGGTGACGCCGACGTCGCGCTGGGGCGGGGCCTACAATCCGGGGAACACCACCAATTACAGCACCGATGCCTCCTACTTCGGCTTCGTCGGCACGCCCACGGAAGACATCGTGCGGACGTACTTCGCCAAGTATTGATTCCGCCCGGCTCATTCCAGTTCGCCCAGGGTGTCGAGTTCCTCGCGGCAGGCGTGCGCCAGGTTATCGAGGGTTTCCTGCTCGATGAAGAAGCGCGGTTGCAGGCGCAGGATGCTCCAGTCGTGGCCGCACACGAAGGTGAAGTAGCCGCGCCGGTAAAGCCGGTAGGCCAGAAGCGGGCCGATGGTGGCGCGGTCCTTGAGCGCGGGCAGTCCGAAGTGCTCGAACGACACCCAGGGGTGGTCGGGCTGGCGTAGTTTGATGCCGATCATGAATCCGGCGCCTCGGGTCTCGATATACAGGTGGGCCGGGCGCAACTCCTCGTCAAGGCGCGCGCGGAAGCGCTCCCCGCTTTGACGGATGTGCGCGCAGAGATCATCGGTGACCAGGTCCAGCGCGGCCAGAGCGGCGACCGCGGACAGGGCGTTGTAGCTCATCGTCATGTTGTGGGACTCGCCGTCCTCGAAGTCGGCGCCGTAGGCGCGTAGAAAGAGTTCGCGCGTCGTCAACATTGCCGAAATGGGCACCAGCCCCCCGCCGAGCTGCTTGGCCAGGAGCGCCACTTCCGGCCGCCGCGGCCACCCCGCGCTGGTCAGGAAGTGACCCCCGCGCCCCATCCCGGTCTGCACCTCGTCGGCAATGAGCAGGGTGTCGTGGCGCGCGGTCAGCTCGCAGAGCGCCTCCACGAAAGCCGGCGGCAGCAGCCTGACCCCGCCCTCGCCCTGCACCGGCTCCACCACCACCGCCGCCACGTCGCCCGGCGAAAGCGCCGCCGCCAGCGCGTCGATATCGCCGAAGAGCAGCCGCTCCACTCCAGGGAGCAGCGCCCCAAAGGGTTCGGTAAAAGGCCCTTTGTGCATGAGCGACACTGCGCCGAAGGAGCAACCGTGGTACGCTCCCGACAGGGCCAGGATGCGCGGGCGTTCCGTCGCCGCCCGCACCAGCTTGAGCGCCGCCTCCACGGCATCCGCCCCCGAGCCTCCGAAGTACACGTTCGTATAGCAGCCCGACCGCTCGCAGAGCCGCCGCGCCAGCCGCCCGGCGAAGGGGTTGACTCGCGATTGAGTAGAGAGAAGAGGGCGGCTTGTACCACCCCCTCACACCACCGGACAAGCAGATTTCCCGCATCCGGCGGTTCAAGTCACTTGTCTCACCCTCCTCCTTGAAAGACCGATTTTCGGATCGACGGGAGGATCAGGGGTACCCGACGAAGGAATTCATGGAACTTGTCCCAGCCGATATAGCCCTTTTGACTCCGACGGCTCAGCCATTTGTGCCAAATCTTCTGCACATGGTAGTGAATGGTGCTCAGACTGTCACTGTTTCCTGGTAAGCCGTAGTAGTTGTAGTGCCCTCTCAGCCCTTGGTTCAGACGCTGCTGCTGTTCTTCGACCGGCCGGTGCCGGTTGTGCTTGCACCACTGCCCTATCCTCTTGAGCGTCCTTCGCAGTCGCTTGGGGTCGGTCTTCCTCTTGACCACGAAGTTCCCCTGGCGGCTCGTTGCACTGATGTGCAGGAAGCCCAGAAAGGTGTAGGTCTGCGGCTTGGGCCCTCCCTCTTTCCACTTTCTCCACGCCCGCTTTCCGAAGGCTATCAGCTTCGTCTTGGCCTCGTTGAGTTTCAGTCCAAACTTCGCCAACCTCTGCCTTAACGCTCGGGTGACCCGCTCGGCGTCTCGCTTGTCCTCGAAGCCCAGCAGGATGTCATCTGCGTATCGGTACAGCTTCACCTGTCCCCGACAGTGCTTCTTGACCACCTTCTGGACCCACAGGTC
>JBBRLA010000497.1:0-6603 GCA_038231615.1 Polyangia bacterium
CTGGGCCAGGCGCCCGGCCCAGGGCGAACGGACGCCGCCGCCGGGGACCTCGGAGGGGCCGCCGAGAAGGACATCCTCGGGCGGGGGGGCGTCTACGGCCAAGGCCAAGGGAAAGACGTCGGCGGGCGAGCGAGCCGTGTAGGCGGGGACCCCCGACCCTTGCTCCCGAAGGACGCCTGCCACGTGGGTGCTGACGAAGAAAGGCGGCCGGGAGACATCGGGGGCGTTGGGCGCCCTTGGTTCCGCCCACGCCGGGGCGAAGGCGACGGGCTCGGGGATGGAGTCCGGCGGGCCGGGCCGCGCGGGAAAATCGTTGGGGGCCCGTTCCTCCCGGGCGGCGGGGACCTCGGCGGTGATCTCGGTGCTCATGCCGCCGACGGCGACCTGGAGCCGGTGGATGCCCACCCGCAGGCCCCCCTCGCCGATGGCCTCGCCATCGACCCGCAGAGCGGCGGACAGGCCCGCGGGTGGCGTGACCCTGGGGCTGGTGCCGGCGGCCACCGCCACCACCCCAGAGGGGCTGAGCCCGGAAAGCCCCACCACCAGGATGCGCCGGGCCTCGCTGGCCTGGCCCTGGACACCGGTGTCATCCACGGCGAAGGCGCGGGCGGCGAAGCTGCCGATGGGCAAATCGCGGGCCTCGGCGCTGGTCTTGCTTCCATCCGCTTCCAGGCGCAGCGGGGGATGTCCGTCTGCGGGAGAAAATTCGATGACATACCGGGAGGCGCCGAGCACCGATTGCCAGCGCAGCACGATGTACGGGGGCTTCTCGCCGTGCAGGTAGAGTCCGTCGCCGCCAATCCAGCGAGGTGCAGAAGGCAGGGGACGCGGCGGGGTGGGGGCGCCGCCCTTGATGAGCTGCGCGCTCTGTCCGCTCTTCAATGCCGAGCCGCCCTTGCCCCACAGGTTGGCGTTGCCTTCGTAGACCATCACCGTGGTTGTCATGCCGTCGGCGCGGACCCGGGCGTCGCGGGCCCGCAGGGTGACCCGGCCGGCGCCGGTGACCAGTTGCACCGAGTGGACGTCCCCACTGGGGCCAGGGCCAGGGACGATCCGCGCCCCGCCCCGGGCCAGGTAGGCATCGACCCCGTTGCTGCCGCCGATGAGGGCGACGAGGCTGTTGTCGGCCAGTTCCAGCACCATGCCGCTCGAAAGGAGGATCGACACGGCCCCCGCGCGGGTCTCGATCTCGTCGCGCCGCTCCGCCGGGCCGGGGGCGCTGAGTGGCTCGAAAGTGTCGGTGGGGGATGACGCCTTCTTGATCAAGACCTCGCCGCGCAGGGCCAGCACCTGCAGGGCGACGGGCTTGCTCGGGACGGCGCGCGGCGTCACCGCAGGTCGGTCCCGGGCCTCGGAGGTCCGTGAGCCGAAGAGCAGGAACAGGACCGCCAATAGCGCGGACCCCCAGCGTGTCAGGCGCAAGGTCTGTCGAAGTAGGCCAGCGCAGATCATGGTAGCGCGAAATCTTACCACATAGACTTGCTCTTGCAGAGCGGAAATCTGCGGAATCGCAAGATAAGCGGAAGGCTACCGAGGATGCGTCAATTGGTTGACGACGCGAGAGACTGGCGATTGGCGTGACGGGCGATACTGTCTGTCTGCCGGCTGTGCGTGCTGTGCCTATGCTACCGGCTCTGCTACCTGAAATCAGCGACGGAAGGACGACGGCCCTGATGCCTCGATGGTGGCGGCCTTGCGATCCTGATTCGTGCCCGCCCCCTGGGGACTGGCCGGGCCGGCGGTGTTTCCCACCTGGGTCGGCAGGCGTCCGCGAGAGGCGCGGGCCTCATCGTTCCGATCATCCTTGGCCTTGGCCCGTTCCATGGCGGCGCGCTGGTGCTGTAGCTCCTCGGGAGTCGGCGCCAGCGGCACCGAGATCTTCCTGACCGGCCGCTTGGCGGGACCTGCCGGTTTGTCGCCACTGGAAGCGGCAGTGGCGCCGACGGGCTTTCCAGGCGTGGGGACCTGGGCTGCATCAGCAGAAAGGGCCGCCGTCCCGGTCTTGGTCGCCGTCCCGGTCTTGGTCGCCGGGGCTCCCGGGACGGCCTTTTTCGGCTGCCTGTCCGGTGGCTTTTCGCCTGGCTTGTCGCTTTGGAGTCGCGGTTGCTGGGCCGATGAGACGGCCGGAAAAAGGGCGGGGCTGCATGAAAGGACCAGCACCAGACCGAAGCTTCGTGACATGACATCACCTCGTTGCTGCATGTTCTATACACCGCCTGGCTTGGCCGCTCCAAGCAAGCCCAAGCAAGCCCCGAGGAAAGCCGAAGGAATAGGGGAACTGGGGGCTGACGCTATTCAGCCAGAAAGCTATCGCGCAGGAGCTGCACCGCCTGAATGTGGAGCTGGCACACCCGTGACTCGGTGACACCGAGGATCTCGCCGATCTCCTTGAGGTTCATGTCCTTGAAGTAGAGGAGCGAAATGATTCGTTGCAGCCGCTCGGGCAGGCGATCGACGGCGTCCATGAGCAGGGTCTTCAACTCGGCGCGGTTGCCATCTGCAAGCTGGCTGGTGCCCTGATGCTCCAGCAGGTCCGTCGAGGTGACCTGCTCGCCGATGGGCTTCGACCGCTGCGCCGCGGCCCGCGTGGTCAGCTCGTAGTATTGCTCGAGGTCGCAGCCCACGGCCTGCGCCAGTTCCTCCGGCTCCGGCTCACGGCCGAGCTGCCGGATGAGGTCCTGCCGCGCCTTCTTGATCGCCTCGAAGGAGGTCCGCTGCTCCCGGGACAGATAATCTGACTCCCGCAGCGTGTCCAGGATCGCCCCCTTGATGCGAAACTCGGCGAACGAGTTGAACGAATCGGATTTGCTCGGATCGTAGCGGTTGATCGACTCCATGAGCCCCACCATCCCCGCGGCGATGATGTCGTCGAGCGCCAGATAGGTCGGCAAGCGTCGGGTCAGGCGTCGGGCGATGTGTCGGATGAAGGGATAGTGCTGGACGGTGGCCTGCTGCCGATCGATGGACCAGGGGACCGGCGGTGTGGGCGTGGGCTTGGGCGCTAGGGACTTCATGCTCGGGTGCTCCGGTAAAGGATGCGATCGCCGGTGACCCGTGCCCGCGGATGCCCCGGGGGCCTCAAGGAGCATCGGCGATGCTGGCTGCTCTCCTCTTCCTAATCGCCGATTCGTTTGAAATCTTAAGGTCGAAAGCTCACTTTTCGCATCTCCGTCAAAATTGCGGTCACCAAGGCAGTTTTTCCGGCGCGTCGTTCGATCGTGTTTCAGGGCGTTTTTCAGGGCGTTTTTCAGGGCATGCGAGTTTGATGCTCGAACCAGAGGAATTGGGTACATCATAGAGCGTGGAGGTTGCCCGACAGCTTCATGCAGGCCCAACCCAGACCAAACACGGGTCAAACACAGGCCAGACACAGGACCCACCAGGAGAAGCCACATGTCTTACCTGTATCCCACGCACTACAACAAGAACTACGGCTACGGCCACGCAGTCTACGAGATCCGCGGCAGCCATATCTATCCAACGATTCACAACGAAGACGAGAACCACAGCCTGCCTTACTGGCGCCTCCAGGGTACGCAGATCTACCCCACGGTACACAACAAGGACGCGACCTTCGGGATCCCCAGGTGGGAGATTCGCGGACTCAAGGTATACGCGACCGTGTTCAGCAAAGATGATACTTTCGGGGTGCCAATCTTCGAACTGCGCGATCACGACGAAGACAAGTGACCGGCCGGGCGCCGGCCTACCCCCGCGAGATCTGCTTGCCGGTCGAGTCGGCCCCGCGTAGCGAAGCAGCGCCTTCACGATGACGACAATCCCAGTCCCGGGTCACCCCGTGGCAAGCGAACCGCCCCCGCGGCGCGGAAATCCCTGAAATCAGTTGACACGACCCTGCCCTCCAACCTCAAGTACCCACGAGAGGTTTTCATGTCCCTGCCACCCGGATCGGATCTTCCCACCGCCGCGCACAGAATGCACGACCCGCTCTTGCATGAACCGGAATCGCGCGCCCACCAACCCATGATCACCCCAACCCTCGCCTCGGGTGCCTCATGAAGAAGTGGCTCCTCGACTGGCTCACCCGCTACCGCGCCCTGGTCCTGTGCGGGGTCGGCCTCCCGGCCGGCATGATCTTTGACCTGTACCTGCGCCTGCGCAGCGCCTTTTTCCAGATCTTCATGTCCGCTCCCGCCGAACACGATCGCCGGGTCGCCCAGGTGCAGCAGCAGGTCCTTCGCCGGGCCGCGCAGCCCGCGGCGGATCGCCTGCCGATGTGCACCGATCGCAAGACCTGGATGAACCTGAGCACCCGCTTCGAACCCAAGGACCGCTGGCACCGCGTACGCATGGGCGATCTGCGGGACATCCTGTCCCTGGACGTCGAGCGGCGTACGGTGCGCATCGAGCCCTTCGTGACCGTCGGACAGATCACCCGCTACCTGATCCCCCGCGGGTACATGCTGGCGGTGACCCTGGAGATCGAGGAGGCCACGGTGGGCGGCCTGGCGATGGCCGTGGGCATGACCACCCACTCCCACAAGGTCGGCCTCTTGCAAGAGACCGTGGTCGCCTACGAGGTCGTGTTGGCCGACGGCACCCTTTTGCGCGCCACCGAGACCGATCACGTGGACCTGTTCCGCGCCCTCCCCTGGTCTCACGGTACCCTGGGGCTTTTGGTGGGGCTTGAACTGCGGGTGATCCCGGTCCAGCCCTACGTACACCTCACCTATACCCCGGTCCATTCGCAGAAGGAATACTGCGAGCGCCTGCACGCCCTGTCCACCGCACCCGACGCCCCGGACTTCATCGAGGCGATCCTCTTTGCCCGCGACCGGGGGGTCATCGTCTCCGGCGAGTTCGCCGACGTGACCACCCTGGAACAGGCGGCTCGGGTCAATCGCCTGGGCCTGTGGTTCAAGCCGTGGTTTTACCAGCACGTCGCCGGCTACCTGGAGACGGGTGGGGAAGAATACGTCCCGTTGCGCGACTACCTGATGCGCCACAACCGCAGCATCTTCTGGGTGGTCGAAGACATGATCCCCTTCGGCAACCACCCGCTCTTCCGGGCCCTGCTGGGCTGGATGATGCCGCCGAAGATCGCTTTCCTCAAGTTCTCCACCACCCCGGCCGTGCGCAAGATGACCTTCACCTTGCAGGTCTTCCAGGACATCGTGCTGCCCATGAGCGCCATGTCCAGGGCCATCGACCTCAGCGACGAACTTTTTGCCATCTACCCGATCCTCATGTACCCCTGCCGCATCCGCGACCACGGGACGCTGCAAGGCCAGCTCCGCGCGCCCCGAACGGAGGACCGCATCCCCAGCACCGATTCGGCCATGTTCTTCGACCTGGGGGTATACGGCGTTCCCGCGCCCATCAAGCAGGGCCGCCGGTTCAAGACCGTGCACGCCATGCGCAAGATGGAAGAATTTACCCGCGAGGTCGGCGGCTATCCCTTCCTGTATGCCGACACGTTCATGACCCGCGCGGAGTTCCGGCTCATGTTCGACCTGGATCTTTACGACGCGGTCCGCAAAAAGTATGGGGCAGACCAGGCCTTCCCCGACCTTTACGACAAGATCCAGCCCGAGGTGGATGTATTCGCGGTGTTCGACGAAGAAAAGACATGGGTTGACTGAACCGGCCCGCATCGCCATCCACCGGCAGCCGATGCGGGAACATTGTGCACGCTGTCCCACATCGAACCCGATGTGCGCCGTCGCCACCCCGGGGATCCTTCGACGCCTGCGCCACCGTGCCCAGCACCAGCACCGACCTGAGCCGCAATGACCAGGGGCAGGTCTGGACAGTCGGCAACGGCGGCTCCATGCTTTATCACAGACCCTGATAAACGTAGAATAATCCAAGCAGGAGTTTTCATGCGCGGACGATTTGCCGGTGCCCTGATCTGGATGCTCGCCCTGCCTGCCCTGGTCGCCCTTCTGGTACCCGGGTCCGGCATGGCCGCGTCCTCGGTGGCCATCTCGATCGAGTCGTCCCCCCCCGGGCGCCGCGGTCTACGTCGATGGCAAGGAACAGGGCGTGCGGGGCTACACCTCGACCGACTTCAAGGTCCGCGTCTCCCGCGGATCCCACCGTCTGCTGCTGGAACTGCCAGGCTACAAGCCCATGGAGCAGACCATCAGCGTCAGCCGGGCGCAGAAGTTCCTGTTCCCGCTGGAGCGCGCGCCGGCCCGACTGCAGGTGCGCACCCCGGCGGCCAGCGACTCGGCGACCGGGGGCCAGTTTTTCGTCGACGGCGTCTCGGTGGGCACGGTCCCGGGGCAGGCGGAGGTGACCCCCGGCTCGCACCTCGTCGAGGTGCGCAAGCCCGGCTTCAAGGATTTTAGCCAGAACGTCGACGTCGCCGCCGCCGCCGAGGACAAGCTGGTGCTGGTGACGCTGCAGGAGATTCAGAAGGTGGGCTCGCTGTTGATCGCCGCCAGCGCGGGCGAGGTCTACGTCGACGGCAAGTCCCGCGGCCCGGCACCGGTGGTGGTAGACCAGCTCCCCGAGGGCGATCACCTGGTCGAAGTGCGCCGCCCCGAGGCCCCCGACGCGCCGGGTTTTCAAAAGACGGTGCAGGTGATCTCGGGACAGCAGACCCGGGTGGTGGCGACGCTGCCGGACATCGTGAAG
>JBBRLA010000498.1:0-6600 GCA_038231615.1 Polyangia bacterium
GCCTGCCTCACCTGCCCAGCTATCACCGCGGCGCTGCGCGCTTCGCGATCCATCACCGCGGCGCTGCGCGCTTCGCGATCCATCACCGCGGCGCTGCGCGCTTCGCGATCCATCACCGCGGCGCTGCGCGCTTCGCGATCCATCACCGCGGCGCTGCGCGCTTCGCGATATCCATCGGCGCCGCCGCCCGCTTTCTTCAATGCCGCCTCGCCTTGCCGCGCCGCCTCCGCGCAGAGGGCCAGAAGCTCCGGCCCCTCGTCGCGCACCCCGACTGCATGAACCAGCAGCATCGCCCCTCGCTGGCACGCCACCACCAGCCCGCGGCGAGACAGCCCCTGTCGCTTGCGCCGGGTCGCCTCGCTGACCTGGCCGCAGGTGATGCCCTCAATGGCCAGCCGGCCCGTTTCTAGGTGCTCCACTACCTTTGCTTCCGCGCCCAGCTCAATCACGTCGCCGTCCCGGCACAGGAGCGCCACGGCCCCCGCCTCCCGGGCGATCCGCGCATGCGCCACGAGCTGCCGCATCGTCCCATGCACCGGCAAGAGCGCCCGCGGACGCACCCATTCGATCAGCTCGCGTAGCTCGTCGGCGAAGCCGTGGCCCGAGGTGCAGAACTCCGGGCCGCTGCGCACCTCGATTCCCGCCAGCAGCAGCCGATCCACCAGCCGCGACAGAGGCCGCTCGCCCCCCGGCAGCGTGCGCGCCGCCAGCACCACCGTGTCCCCGGGCGCAAGGTGCAGAGATGATGATGACGACGAGGCTTCCGCCGCCTCGTCGGGCCCGTCCCAGATCCGCGGCAGCCTGGCGCAAAGCCGGGCCAGCGCCGCCTCGGGCTCGCCCTGGCTGCCGGTGCACAGGACGGCGACTTGCGCAGGCGGCAGCCGCGCCGCTTCTTCCTCGTCGCAGAGCAGGGCGGCCGGGGGGCGAAAGAGGCCGGTGTCCCGGGCCGCTGTCGTCGCCCGGTGCAGGCCGCGGCCAAAAAGGCACAGGCGGCGCCCAACGCGGCAGCAGCTTTCCGCGAAACCCGCCACCCGCTCGATATGAGAAGAAAAAAGCGCCACGATTACCCTGCCGGGCGTGTCCGAAAGCACCTGTGCCAGGGCCTGTCGGGTGACCTCCTCGGCGCCGGAGCGCCCGGGCCGCGTGGCGTTGGTACTATCGCCCACCAGCAGATCGATCGCGCCGCCAGTGGCAATATCGCCGATCACAGCTCCCTGCTCAGGCCGCAGATCGATCGCCTGGCGCACGCCCCGCGGCAGATGCGCCAGGCCGCCGCCCCCATCGAGCTTGAAGTCCCCGGTATGCAGCACCCGCCGCATCGTTCCGCCCGGGTCGGGGCCGGTGATCAGCAGCGCGCACGCCTCAGGGATCGAATGCGGCAGGGGCAGCGCCACCACGCTCATCGCGCCCACCTGCACCGTCCCGCCATCGGGCAGCTCCCGCAGATCGCGCAGGCGAGAGGGCACCTTGGCCTGGTCCAGAAAGTCGCGCAACAGGCGCAGGGTCAGCGGCTTGCCGTACACCGGCACCGCCGTCTCCACCGTCTGCAAAAAGTGCGGCACCGCGCCCACGTGATCGTCGTGGCCGTGGGTCAGGAACACCGCCGCGGGCGGGCCCACTCGCTTTAGAAGGCCGCGCAGGTCGGGCACATATCGCTCGACCCCGCAGGCCGTCTCGTCGGGCAGCTGGATGCCGCAATCGACCAGCAAAATGTCGCGGCCCGACACGTATGCGGTGGCGTTGCGCCCGAACTCGCCGCAACCACCGAGAGGAATCACTCTCATGATGCTTGGTTATACACGGCGCGACCCGGTTTGTCCGGTGAAAGCCCCACCCGGGTCCCCCCAAAGGGCCACCCGCGGGCCCCTCCCGCCGCACCCGGATTGCCCCGCCGGCCCCGTCGCCCTCCTGTCCCGCCCGACCCGGATTGCCGCACCCCCCTACAGAAGGCGGCGGACCTGGCCGATGTGCAGGGCATGTCCGCCACCATCGACCAGATCCACGATTACGCCGAGTCCCTTTGGCCCGCCACCCACGGCATTCTCTCATTGCAGCTATCCGCAGAGGACCGCCAGCTTCTGGGCGCCTATCTTTTCGCCACCGCGCCGCTTTTCGTGGGCGAGGTCGCCGGGGCCCTTCAGGGTTCGCCGCAACTTTTCCCCGATGTTCCGGTGAATGGCGACGAACTTTCGCCGCGGCAGGGGCGGGCCACGATGTGGCGTCGGGTCGCCGATCAACTGGCGATGCTGGCGGAGCGGGCGCGCGATGCCTTTTTGTATGAACAGGGGATGGCCATCCGCGAGGCGTTGCTGGCCTTTCGCCAGGTCGAGGCCGAGGCCAATCTGCCCGCGGATTTGGGCCTGCCTCGACGGGAACGCCGCTACGCCCTGCACTTGGCCGGGCACTGGCTGCGCGATCGCGAGCGCCGGCGCAAGCTGCTGACTCGCCGCCGCGAGCTGGCGCGGGCCGATGCCGATGGCATAAAGCTTCCGCCGCCGCCGCAGCCATCATCAAGGCGCCGCCGCGCCGCCATCGCCCGGGGCAAGCGATGGTTTCGGCTGGACGTGCTGCGGGAATCGACGGATGGGGTAAAGAAAGTTTTGCGACCCCCCTTCAGTGATCCGCGGGGAGGTGCCGATGGGTCTTGTGCAAGCCAAGAGTCCCGGGCGGAATCCGCTGCCAGCGCCGGGGCCCCTGTGAATGAACCCGGCAGCGGAGAGATGACGAACGCACATGTTGTTGAGAAAAAAAGATCTGGCGGCGGTGGGCATTCCGTCGGTGGCCAAGATGGTGGTGGGGCAGGGGACGGACATGCAGATCTTGATCCGCCTGGTGTGGGAAAAGGATGCGCAGCTTAAGCTGGCGACGGACAGCACGGTGGCGACGAACGTCGACCCGCTGCTTCTGCGGGCGCAGACGGAGGCCTACATCCGCCTGCTGAACCGGCGCCCGGACATCGCGAAGGAGGCGGAGATCGATGGGGTGTTCCTGAAAGAAGTGGTGGTCCGCGAGGCGGCGCTGGAGCAGGGCGAGCAGGGGGCCCTTTCGGTGGTCAAGCGGGCCGACGACGGGGTGCTGCTGATCGACGCGGCGCTCTCGATCATGAACGCCCAGGTGGACCGAGCGGTGACGGTGGTGTCGATGAACCCGAGCCTCTCGCAAGAGCGGCGGGACGCCATCGTCGGCCTGTGGAGCGACGTGCGTCGGCTGGAGGCGATCCCGGTCGAAAAGGGCAAGAAGACCAAGGCCAAGAACAAGAAGCGCAAGCTGCCGGTGGTGCTAAAGGTCGCCCAAAACCAGCAGGCGCAGGCGCTGGCACAGGACCGCGCGCTGCTGGCGGAAGCGGCCAAGGCGCCGATCCCGGCGCGGCGGGGGGTCGCGGGCCCGGTGGCGAAGAAGGCGGGGAAGGCGAAGCGGAGCAAGGGCGGGTGAAGTCAGCCGCCGCGGTCGTCAAGGCCAAGCCGGCCCGCAGAACGTGACGTGACGGGGCGAGTGACGTGAAATCGAGCGGGGGTCTCGCCGACCCGAGGCGGTCAAACGCAGCGGGCGGCGGGTCCCCCCAGACTTACGAATTGAGAACAGGAGATCATCATGAGGATTCCAAAGGGATTGCGGCCTGTGACCTTGGCCGCTTCAGCACCGACGCTGCTGGAAAATTTGTCTCACATCATTCGCTCGCAGAACGAGCCGTCGCCGTCGCCGTTTCCCAGGTGGACCAATCCGGCGCTGGCGCGCCTTTTGGGGCCGTTTTTCCGGCTGCCGTTGACCGAGGTCAAGCAGCGGATGGGCGAATTGTCTGGCGCCGCCAACCAGGCCCCGACCCTGGATCTGAATGGTCCTCAGCAAGACGCGATGGTCATCATCAAGGACCCCACGGTATGCCAGGTATCGCCGGCACAGGCCAATGCGCTGACTGACGCGCCGGAGGTGCAGGCGGAGGCGCAGATCAAACCCGAAGACTACGAGCCGCTGCTGAAGGCTCGCGGCGATCTGATGCGGTTCGGAGATGGTGGCAGGCGCATCGCGGCGCTGATGCATTCGAACCGCGATCAGGTGATGACCTTCCAGGTGGAGGTGGGCGTGTACCTTCAGGAGTGGCGGAGGCAGAAAATGCTCACGCTGACGCCGCAAGAGCAGCGGGACCTGAACGCGGAGTTCGACGAGGTCGACAACGTGTCGAAGAAAGGCATTCAGAACAAGAAGGACAAGAAAGCGCACGTTGCGGCGACGAAGGCGACCCTGGCCGAGCAGGTCTCCGGCGCGGCGGATCGCACGATGGTGGAGCAGACGCTCAGCGACCTGCGGGCCGGGGAGCCGATCGACCCCGAGGTATACGATCAGGCGGCGGCGCTCTACAAGGAGCAGTTGGGCCGCGCGTCCACGCCCGGGGTGCTGGTGGTGCCGGCCGCGCAGAGCAACAATCAGCGGCGGAACAAGCGCGGTTGATCGGCCGGCCGGCCGGCCGCCCGCCCGCCCGGAGGTTTGCGGTGGGCTCTGCCGGTGAGGGGGGGGGCCGGCCGGGGAGGCCGGGACGGCATTTGCTTTCGGGCCCGCGCTGACCCAGTACACCGCCCCGCAATAAAGTGACCACATTCGCTGACGCCAACGGAACAAGTAGAGCGTGGCGAAGCATTGGCCCTCAGGGACTGCCGTACCCTCCCGCTTGCGGGAGTGGGCTACGTCATCATCTATCAACGACTACGGGTGGTCACCAACTTCCTGGGACATGTACTCAGGGAGCCGAAAAAAGTTGGCAAGCGAAGTGCCTCCCCATCGATGGCAGCCGAAGCCAGGAGCGCAGAAAAGCCAACCGAACGAGACTCAAGGGGTGTGCAGATGGTGAGGAGTTTCGGACTTCGTTGCCCCCTTGGCCTTCACCGGCCGCAGAGTTGCCGCGGCACTCCACCTGCTCCCGAAAGCGTCGCTCGCATCCCTGTTATCGGGCCGGGTCTCGGGGGTCTGTGTTCGTCCCCTGCGGGTCTTGTCTCGGGCCAGGTCCGGCAAAAAATCTTGCAGAAGAGACAAGAGCGCCTCGCAGGACCGCGTGACTCATGTCAAAATAGATTTGCCAGGGTGTCTAAAGCCGCCCTCGGCGCCCTCCGATGAGGTGCAGTCAGAGAGGTGATGATATGGCGTTTTCGTCTGTACCTTCGAAGCTGGGACCGCTCGTCGTTCGCAACGTGCTCTGCACGATCGGCGCGGGGGCCCTGTTGTGCGTGGAGGACGTCCATGGTGGCAAGCCGCAGACCGTGATGCTGCTGGACCCGGATCAACCGTGCTGGCTGACGCGACTTCGCGACCGGCGCCTTTTGCCGTTGCACCCGCGGCTTTGCGCATTGGCTGAGGGGGCGCCCCGCGTGGTCGAACATGATGATCGCACGTTTTATTATGTAGGTGCGGAGGCCCTATCGGGGTGGACGGTGCTGGACGAGATTGCGCGGGACGGGGCGATTCGGCCGCTGTCCCGGGCGATCCGGCTGGCCACGGAGGCTACCGAGGCCCTGGCGTGCGCGCATGCGGTGGGGTTGCATCACGGGCATCTGGAGCCCGGGTGCCTTTTCGTGCAGACCTTTGCTGAGGAGGACGAGGGGCACATCAAGCTGCTGGGCGTCGGCCTGGACGTGCTGGCGGCGCCGACGAGCAGGGCCGCGTGCTATCTGGCCCCCGAGTCGGGTGCTGCGCTGGCCGAGGCGGGTGGCAAGGAGGAGTTCGCGGAGCTGGTGCGCAACGACGTGTTCGCGATGGGGGGGGTGCTCTACCACATGGTGGTGGGGCGGGCGCCGGGGGTGACGGACCTGGTGATGCCGTCGCTGCTCTGCAAAGCGCCCGAGGAGTTGGACGAGGTGCTGTCGCGGGCGCTGTCGAAGGACCCGGCGGAGCGGTTCGCCACGGCGGCGGACCTGCGAGAGGCGTTGGTGCACATTGACCTGGACGCGGATTCGCTGAAGGAGCTGACTCCGGCGATGCGGCTGTGCCTGGAGGTCGGGTACTCCTGAGGCTGGTGCTCGGGGATTGGCTGGCTTTAGGGGGACCGCTTCGGGGCTCTCGGATCGGCGGGAATGGCCGGCTTGGCTGCGCGGGGACTGCCCCTCGTGGCCCGTCGGGCAGCCCTCGACGGTCGGTGACCGTCGAGGGCTGCCCTCTAAGGGCCCCTTCGAGGCAGTCCCCGGCTCCGCCAGCCAGCCAGTAGCCGCCCTCCCGGTCTCTGGCCCCGTCGGGCCAGAGACTCGGGATGGCTCTTTCGTACTTTTTTCTGAAGGGTACAGTTCGCCTACATAAGTAGATGCTGCGTCCCCGTAAAACAGGAGAGGGGCTGATGTGGCTACAAGAAAGAAGACTTTCATGCTCTCTGGCCCGACCGGGCCGGAGAGCAGAAAGTCGGGGACTGGCCAGGCCAGGCAGGGGGGCCTGCCTCGAAGGGGCCCTTGGAGGGCAACCGATCCGCCCAAGGCGAGGTCTGCCCGACGGGCATGGGCAGCCGGGGCGGCGCCGACCAGGCGACTGCCCCTGGTGGCGCACAGCTTGATCGGGCTGTGCCTGATCGGCATCTTGACGCTGGTGTACACGGGCACCCCGCATTTCTTGCACGGCTTCGGGCAC
>JBBRLA010000499.1:0-6596 GCA_038231615.1 Polyangia bacterium
ACGGCTAAAGTCGGGCCATGTCGCTTCCCGAACCCGCCCCCTGCCCGCGGCCAGGTCCCGTTCCTGAAAGGACGGGCGCGGCCCTGGGTCAGGTGCTCGTGCCCCTCTTCGCGGCGCTCTGCCTTCTGCCCCAGGTGTCCGCCGGGATGGCCTTGCTCCTGGGGCTCTTTCTGGCCCTCTCCGTCGGCAACCCCTACCTGCTCCTCACCAGGAAGCTGACCCACCGGCTGCTGACCCTTTCGGTCGTCGGCCTGGGGGCCGGCATGGACCTGCGGGTGGTCGCGCATGCCGGGGCCCATGGGCTGGCCTACACGTTCGCCGGCATCGTCCTGTGCCTCTTTTTGGGCCACCTTCTGGCCCGGGCTTTGGGGGTCGAACGCAACATCGGTCTCCTCATCACCGCTGGCACTGCCATCTGCGGCGGCAGCGCCATCGCCGCGGTGGCCCCCGTCCTGCGCGCCAAAGAACATGAAATCTCCGTGGCCCTGGGCACGGTCTTCCTGCTCAACGCGGTGGCGCTCTTCCTGTTTCCCCTCATCGGGCATGCCCTGTCCCTGGACCCGGCGCGCTTCGGCCTGTGGGCCGCCGTGGCCATTCACGACACCAGCTCGGTGGTCGGCGCTGCCCTGCGCTACGGCCCCGGCGCTCTTCAGATCGCCACCCCGGTCAAGCTGGCGCGGGCCCTGTGGATCGTCCCGCTGGCGGCGGGGCTTTCCTACCTGGTCAACCGCCGGGAGCGGGCGGACCCGAACCCCTCCGCCGATCTCGCGGGCCCAGGGAAACCTGCCGCCCGGCGTCCGTGGTTCATCCTCGGCTTTGTCCTCTGCGCCGCTTTTTTCACTTACGCCCCGGGCCTTTTCCCCGCCGGACAGATTGTCGCCAGGGTGGCCCGGCAAACGCTGGTGCTGACCCTCTTCCTCATCGGCGCCAACCTAACCAGGGGGGCGCTACGCGCCGTGGGGCCGCGGGCCCTTGTGCTGGGGGTCCTGCTCTGGCTGATGATGGGGGGGCTCAGCCTGCTGGCCATCTATTTCCGGGTGATGGCCTGAGCCGAGAGATCAGTCGAAAAGATCGGCGAAGTGCTGCGCCAGTCTGGCTCGATGCAGTCCGCCGCGAATGAGCATGGTCTATTTGATGGCCGGCACCGGGGTCGAGGAGACCTCCATCAGGATAGGTCCGAGGTCGGCCGCCGTTACAGGGCCGGCAGGACGGGAAGAGATTGGTCCATTCAAAAGTCAGGCATTCGAATTCGGCCTGATTCTTCGGCTTCCGATGATCGATCTCCATTGAGCCGAGGAGCAGAGGCCCTCGCACAGGTAGCACTTCCCGAGGAAGTCGACGTGAAGCTGCCTCCTCACGTCCGTCCCGCCGTAGCTTTTCTTTCGCGCGAGGCTTGTTGGCGGCGGACTCGAACGGATCACATCGATCATGGCACCGGCCCCTCCATCGAGGATGCGGCATCGGGCAGCTCTTCAAGCTGAAGCCGTGCCCAGACCTCCATGGCGAGGGTGTGTGATGTGGCGGCGAGCGTCTCCGCAAGATCGGTGATGTTGCGACAACGATCCAGCTTGATTCTGGTCAGAAAAGCCACGAATGATAGGTTGCACACCTTAGCGGCGGGCGCAATCCTGCTCTGGCTGATGATGGGGGGGACTCAGCCGACTCAGCTTGCTGGCCATTTATTTCAGGGTCACGTCGATAAAGAGTCATTTCAGGAAGAAGCACATGGCCGGAGCAGATTTTGGCGCTCCCCACGGCTTCGCATTCGCTCAGCCGCGTGGGCCCATTCCGCAGCGACCGAGGGAGCGTACTACTGTACGTGACCGAAGGGAGTGAGGAGGTACGCCAAAATCTGCCCGGTCCAGGTGCTTCTGTTTATTTAAGGGGCCCTTTACCCCGCCTGTGCGTGCAGTCCCAGGCGGTTGGCGGCGTCGCAGAACGAGGACTTGGGCATGCCCAGGCTTTCGGCGGCGGCGCGGCGGTTGTTGCCGGTCTTCACCAGGGCCCGGGCATAGACATCGCGCAAGATCTCGTCCAGCTTCCGACCCGTCACCACCACCCGCTCGCAGTCGCTGCTGGCGTTCTTCTCCGCGTCCCGGCGCGGCTCCGGGCGGCGCCGCTCGCCGATGAGGTCCGCCGCCAGAAGACGCGGCCCGCTCAGGTGGGCGGCCCGATGCACGGCGTTCTTCAGTTCGCGAACATTCCCCGGCCAAGCGTGACACGAAAGCCGCGCCAGCTCCTCATCGCTGATGCTACACGGGGGCGCTTCGCCGGCCAGCTCGTGAAGGAAGTGCCGCACCAGCGTGATCACGTCCTCCGGCCGCTGGCGCAGGGGGGGCAGGTACACCTCCGCTCCGAAGAGGCGATAGTACAGATCCTCGCGGAACCGCCCTTGCTCCACTGCGTCCAGCAAGTCGCGGTGGGTCGCGGCCACCACCCGCACATCCACCGGCACCTCCTTGGCGCTGCCCACCGGGCGGATGCAGCGGCTCTCCAGGGCGCGCAGGAGGCGCGGTTGCAGGTCCAGGGGCAGCTCGGCAATCTCGTCGAGGAAGAGGGTGCCGCCCTCCGCCTCGCCAAAACAGCCCAGGTGCCGCTTCTGGGCCCCGGTGAAGGCGCCGCGCTCGTGGCCAAAGAGTTCGCTCTCGATGAGGTCCCGCGGCAGCGCCCCGCAGTTCACCGCCACGAAGTCGCCCCGCCGCTTGCTGCCGTCGTGCAGCGCCCGGGCCACCAGCTCCTTGCCCGTGCCGCTTTCTCCCAGGATCAGCACTGCCAGCCGCCCCAGGGGGGCCAGCCGCCCGATGCCCTCGCGCACCCGGGCCATCGCCGCGCTGTCCCCAAGCAGGGCGGTGGGGCCGGCACCGCAGAGGCGCAGGCGGGTCTCGCCCAGGGTCAGACAGGCCCCGAAGGGCAGCTCGGCGGTCTCGATGGGGACGCCGTTTACCCGCGTGCCATTGGTCGAGCCCTGGTCGGTGACCCGCAGGCGGCGGCCGTCGGGGATCAACACCGCGTGGTGGCGCGACAGGTGCGGGTCGGCGATCACCCAGTCGTTGTTCGGGGCGCTGCCCACCCGGGTCAGGCGGGCGATCACCCGGGTCTCGCCGTCGCCGGTGCGCAGGGTCAGCGGCAGGCCGTCGGTGGCGAGTGGACCGACGCCGGGGTCGCGCAAAAGCGGTGTGGCCCCATCGCCCCGGGGGCCGCGCTCCAGGGCAGAATCGAAGCTGGGGCGAGACAGGAGGTAAGGACTGGCGATGGGTGGGTGCATGTAGTAAACATCGGCAGTGGTCGCAAAAAGTTGTCCCGATTTGTTGATCAGGGCGGTGGTAAGGCCCCTTTCGATCCGGCTGGTGGCCGTGGTGACCACCGGACTCTGTGGGGAGGCCGGGCGACGGCATCAGGCGACGCCGGCAGTGACCTGCGCGCTCGGTCGCGGCCTGAGTGCGGGGATGCTCCTGGCCACCTTGACCCAAGGCGGGGAGCGGGTCACCCTCCAGTTTTCCGGGGATGGGCCGGTGCGGGGCCTCACCGTGGACGCCTACGACAGCGGCGACGTGCGGGGCTACCCGACAGTGCCGGGGGCTTGGCCCGAGCGCAGCATGGCCGGGCGGCAGCGCCTGCAGGGCCTTTTGGGTGACGGAATCGTCAACATCCTGCGCGACATCGGCCTGAGCGAGCGATACCAGGGGCAGGTCAGCCTTGCCAACGGCGAGATCGACGAGGACATCGAGGCCTATCTGCGCCGCTCGGAGCAGGTCCCCTCGGCCCTTTCGTGCGAGGTGGTGATGGACCAGGCCGGGGCGGTGCTGGCGGCGGGGGGCTTGCTGGCGCAGGTCATGCCCGGCGGCCACGAGGACCGCATCTGGACCTTGCAGCAGGCGCTGCGGAGCGGCGGCCTGTATGAGGCGCTGAAGGAAGCGGGTGCGGACGCGACCCCCGCCGGCCTCATGCACGCCCTTCTGCCCGATCTGGAAATCGAGCTACAGGACCACCACGAGCTGCGCTTCCAGTGCCGCTGCTCAAAAGAACGCATCGAGGGCATGCTCACCACCCTGGGCCTGGTGGATCTGGACGAGATGATCGCCGAGGGGTTTGCCGAGATCACTTGCAACTACTGTAACCAGACCTATCACGTCATGGCGGAGACCCTCTCGCGCATTCGCGAGAGGAACAGCCCGCGGGAGAACAACTGATGCACGTGGGCCCAGACCAAGCTTCCATGCCCAGTCCAAAGGAAAGCCGGCGGGCCGCGGCCTCCGGCGCCCCCGGCTACCTCCTGGTCTCGGACGAGGTGCGCGAGGCGGTGGCCGCGGGACGGCCGACGGTGGCGCTGGAGTCGACCATCCTGGCCCACGGCCTGCCTTGGCCGGACAACCTGGAGGTGGCCCAGGCCGCGGAGGCGACCATCCGCGCCGCCGGTGGGGTACCGGCGACGGTGGCGGTGATCGAGGGACGGCTGCGGGTGGGGATGGACCCGGCGTCGCTTTTGCGCATCGCCCGGGGCGGCTTCGTCAAGGCCGGGATCGCCGACCTGGGGCCCCTCATCGCCAGCCACGGGGACGGGGCGACCACGGTGTCGGCGACGGCCTTCGCCGCGGCGCGGGCCGGGGTCCTGGTCTTCGCCACCGGCGGCATCGGCGGGGTCCACCGCGGCGAGGCCAACGACGTGTCCTGTGACCTGACGGTGCTGGGCAGCGAGCGGATCGTGGTGGTGTCGGCGGGGGCCAAGGCGATCCTCGACCTGCCGCGGACCATGGAGCACCTGGAGACGTTGGGCGTGCCGGTGATCGGCTATGGCACCAGCGAACTCCCCGCGTTTTACACCAGAAAGAGCGGCCTTCCCCTGGAGCATCGGGTAAACTCCCCCGGGGAAGCGGCGGCGCTGATCATCGCGCACTTCGGCCTGGGGGTGTGCCGGGCGGTGCTCATCGCCAACCCGATCCCCGAGGGCGATGCCATGGACGATCAGCTCATGGAGCGGGCGCTCTCGGCGGCGTTGAGCACGGCGGCGGAAGGCAAGGTCCACGGCAAGCAGCTCACGCCCTTCCTGCTGGCGGCGGTGGCGCGGGAGACCGGCAAGCAGAGCGTGCGTGCGAACCGGGCGCTGCTCTTGAACAACGCCCGGGTGGCCGCCGAGATCGCCCGGGCCCTTTCGGAGGACCCGGCCTTTCGCGAGCTTTGGCCGTGGCCCAGAAACGCATCCTGACGGTCAGCCGGGACGACCCGCGGCACCTTTTGCCTCTGCTCCGCGCCCGCCTGGGGGCCTCGGAGGAGGCGGCGCTCTCATGGCTGCACACCGGCGCGGTGTATCTGGGGGCGGCGCGCTGCCGGGACCCGCTGGCCGCGGTCTCGCCCGGAGGGCGGGTGACGGTGCATGTGCCAGAACCGGGGCCCAAGCCAGAGCCAAAGCTAGAGCTAGAGCCAGAGCCAAAGCCAAAGATCGACCTGGCGCCTCGGATCATCGAGCAAGACGCCGACGTGCTGGTGGTGGACAAGCCGGCGGGCCTTCTGACGCAGCCGGGGCCGACGGGTGGGATGTCGCTTCTCCTGTGGCTGGAGCAGCAGCAGCAAGGAGAACCACCCTACCTGATCCATCGGCTGGACCGCGAGGTCTCTGGGCTTCTGGTGCTAGCGCGGCGCAAGGAAGCGTGCGCGCCGCTGCAACGGGCCCTGTCGGAAGGCACCCTCCGTCGGCGCTACCTGGCGGTAGTGCGAGGCCGTCCGGCGGAAGACGAAGGGCGCATCGAGCTGCGCATCGGCAGCCACAAAAGGGACCGCCGGCTGCGCGCGGCCCTGCCGAAGGAGGCGCCGGGAGGGCTGGCGGCCACCACTTTGTATCGGGTCGAGCGCAGGCTGCCCGCCGCGCCGCAAGACGATGGCGCAGAGGAGCGCACCCTCCTTTCCCTGGAACTGCTGACCGGGCGGACCCACCAGATCCGCGTGCACCTGGCCGCCCTGGGGCTGGCCATCGTGGGGGACTCGTTCTATGGCGGCGGGGCGGGGCCCCGGTTGCTGCTGCACGCCGCCTTTCTGCGCTTTCCGCACCCGCGCACGGGCATCCTCCGGGAGCACCATGTGCCTCCCGGGCCCGCCTTCGGCCTCTAATTGTCCGCCGATGAACTTCCTGCATTGTAGCGCTCAATAATACCTTGCAGCAGCCTCAAGCTCAAAGCCGTCGAGTGTCATCTTGCGGACCCGCTTCAGTTTGACTGCCTGCTCCAGCGTGACTGATTCGGGGAGAGCGTCGACAGCCTGGTGGAGCGATTGCTTGATCGACATGATGTGACGACGATAATGCACCATCGCGGCAACCGCGCTGGCCCGCGGATGCACAATCACCTGAGCGATATCGCCCGAGTTGCGCCGGCCGAAGAATCGGCCTAGAATTTTTGTCATGCAGACGCAACAGGTACCATCGGAGACATTGCCGGGACCTCAGGACTTGGTTGGCACGTTCAGACGATTCGGTCCATTTGGACCTGCTTACAAGATTACCGGTGTCCTCGAACTCTTGAAAGACGGCGAAGCCCTCTTGCAGGCTGAGGTCGTAGAGACCGGAGAGATGATCCAGCGCCGGTACTCCTTTACCTTACAGGATC
>JBBRLA010000500.1:0-6596 GCA_038231615.1 Polyangia bacterium
GGGATGGATTTTGGCGCACGCCCACAGCGACTGAGGGAGCGTACTACTGTACGTGACCGAAGGAGCGTGGGGGCACCTCCCGCGGCTGAGCGCATGCGAAGCCGTGGGGGAGACGTACGCCAAAAGCCGCCCAGCCCAGGCCGTTTTTACGGGGAAGCGGCGTCGCCGCCTTTGCGGGGGTCGGCTGCCGCACTCACCACCGCCGGGCATCCGCCCACCGGGCAGTCCGCCCCCGTGTGCGCCGGCACCCGCATCGCCATTTGCACCGCGGTCCACATCCGCGGCACCACCTTCAGCTCGTGCCCTCGCTTGCGCAGCGCCTCGAGTACGTCCTTGGGGACGTCCGCCTCGATGCGCACGGTGGCCGGGATAAACTGCGTGTGCAGCCTCGGCGCCGACACCGCCGCCTGCACGTCCATCTTGAAATCGATCGCGTTCACCACCGCCTGCACCGTCCCGGTTACGATGGTCGGCCCGCCCGCCCCGCCGGCGCAGATCACGCTGCCGTCCGGCCCCACCGCGATGAGCGGCGTCATGCTGGACAGCGGTCGCTTCCCGGGCTGTACCAGATTGGCCTTGTCCCCGACCAGCCCGAAAGCGTTCTGCACCCCCGGCTGCGCGCTGAAATCATCCATCTGGTTGTTCAGGATCACCCCGGTGTTCCCGGCCACGATCTGCGCCCCGAAGTTCAGGTTCACCGTGGTGGTCAGCGCCGCCGCATTGCCCTCGCCGTCGATGACGCACAGGTGGGTGGTGCCGTGGTCGCGGGGCGCGCTGCCCGGCCCCGGCGCCTTGCCGTAGCTCGCCGCAGGCAGCACCTTGTCGTCGTGCAGGCGGGCCGCCAGTTGTTTGGCGTAGGCCGCGCTCGACAACTCGGCGATGGGCAAATCGACGAAAGCCGGGTCGCCCAGGATGCGCGCCCGGTCGGCGAAGGCGTGCTTCAGGCTCTCGGCGATGATGTGCAGCGTCGAGGACGCCCCCGGCCCGTCGGCCAGCGGCGGCCGGGCATCCAGCACCTGCAGCGCCTCCAGGGTGGTCAGCCCTCCGCCCGGCGGCGGGATGGTGTAGATCTTCCAGCCCCGGAAGCTGCCCTCGATCGGCTGCCGCCACAACGGACGGTACGCCGCCAGGTCCGCCATCGAGAGCACGCCGCCCTGCTTTTGCGCCGCCGCGACAATCTGCTTGGCGATGCCGCCGCGCCCCTCCTTGTAGAAGGCGCCAAAACCCTCCCGCGAGATCGCCGCCAGCGTTTTCGCCAGCTCCGGCCGTCGCACCATCTGCCCCCGGGTCAAAATCTTGCCCCCCGGCGCCAGCAGCGCCAAGAGCGGGCTGTCCGCCGGCAGCTTCTTCAGCGTGTACTCCGCCTCTTCGACCAGGTGCCCCGGGGCGGGGAACCCGTCGCGGGCCAGGCGCAGCGCCGGTGCCGCCACCTGGGCCGCGGTCATCGTGCCCAGCTCCTTCAGCGCCGCCGAAAGTCCCGCCGGCTCCGCCGGGGTCGCCACCGCCAGCCCCGAGTGCCGCGACAGCTCCGGGTCCACCTTCCCGGTCTTCTTGTCGATGAACATGTCCTGGCTGGCCTTCTCCGGCGCGGTCTCGCGGAAGTCCAGCACCTTCACCGTGCCGTCCTTTTTGCGCACCACCAGAAAGCCGCCGCCCCCCAGCCCCGAACCCGAGGGCTGTACCACCCCCAGCGCCAGTGCCGTGGCCACCGCCGCGTCCACCGCGTTGCCCCCCTTGCGCAGCACCTCTGCCCCCGCCTGCGACGCCAGCATGTGATCGCTGGAGACCGCCCCTTTGGGGCTGGCGAGCGGTTCTCGGTAGGCCCCCCAGGCCAGCGTGACCTCGCCCAAGCACAGGAGCGACAGAAGGGACAGACCTATGGTATGGGATCGGGTGCGCCTTTTGCCCGGGTCGCGGGCAGGCTTCCGGTTTCGGCGAGCGAGTTCAGACATGGTTCACAAGTTTGTCATGGTTTTCCGGCAGGTCTTCAAGGTTTTGGCAAGGTTCTGGCAGGTTTTGGCGAGTTTTCCGGCCTGGGGCCGGTCCAGCTAAAAACCAGGTGTCATGGTATTCTTGTTCTATATGGTAGCCGAAAAGAACCGGGAGCAGCGATGGCGGCGCCTGACGATCGGAGAGCAATGAAGACCCCCATCACCCTGAAGATCAAGTTCAAGAGCAGCAGCCTCGAACAATTCATCGAGCGCTACTCCGTCGACGTCAGCCGGGGGGGCATCTTCATTCGCACCAAGGAACCCCTCCCGGTCGGCACCACCCTGCGGTTTGAATTCCAGCTCCAGGACAGCGCGTCCCTCATCGGCGGCGAGGGTACGGTGGTGTGGAACCGGGCCCACGATCCGGCCCGCACCGGGGTCGCCCCGGGCATGGGCGTGCGCTTCGACAAGCTGACCGCCGACAGCCAGCGGGTGCTGGAGCGCATCCTCAGCGAGAAGCACAAGCGCGGTGAGGCGCAGCTCGAATCACGCTTCGACGCCGGGGTACGCGCACAGCGGGAGGCCCGCAGCAACGAATTCCTCGACTCGGGTACGCCGCTACCGGCACCGGCGCCCGGGCTCTCGCACTCGGGGTCCTCCGGGCACATGGGGCACGGGGGACATTCGGGCCACGGCGGGGGCGGCGGCGGGTTTGGCGACGAGCCGACCCGGATGATGGCGGCCGACCAGATGAACCAGCTGGCGGCGCAGACCAAGGGCGACGACAACTTCGTCAATGACCAGCCGACGCGCCGGGCCTCCCTGGCGGAAATCCAGCGGGCAGTGTCGGCTACGGATGTATCGTCCCAGGCATCTCAGTCTCCGCAAGCGGGCCAGATCCCCCATCACTCGAGCGGCGCCGCATCCGAGCAGCAGAGCGGTCTTGGATCGCCGGGCCGCACCGGACGTACCGGGGAGCAGGTCCGCCTGGGCAGCGGCGCGGCCAGTCCGGCGCTGCCTCGGGGCATGACCATGCCGGTGGGGCGCAGTGGGGCCTCGGCGCCGATCACTGCGCAGTTGTCACGGCCCTTGCCGGGGACCCCGCAGTCGCCGGTTTCGCCCTCCCCGGTGTTGCCGCTGGCCGCCACCCTTCACTCCGGGCCGGTCTACGTGCCGGTCGAGTCCGCGGCGCCCATCGTCGAGCAACCAGCTGCCCCGTCGGTACGGACCCGGCCGGTGTCCCCCGAAGAGCGCGCCTCCCTGCTCGCCGCCTCGTCGGTGCGGACGCCCCCGGCCGAGGAGTCTTTCGCGGGACTGTCGCGCCCAGAGCAGCCCGCAGCCCATCTCCTTCAGACCCTGCACGGCGCGACCGTGCCGGAGATCCGGGCGCACTCGGTCGACCCCGAGGACGTCGAGCCGCAGACCCTCATCTCACCGCCGCCGCCGGAGAGCCTCAGCTTCCTGGCCGCCCTGGAGGCCGCAGCGGTGGCTGCCGCACAGGGGCACGAGAAGGCGTCCGCCGATCAGGCCACCGTCGTCGGCGCACCGCTGCCGGAGTTTACCGGGTCCGACACCGTGCAGGGCGGCCTTGGCACCGCGCCGGTGCCGCTCTTCTTGCGGCCCACGGGGTCCGGTCCTTCGGAGTCGCTGGACGCGGGCAACGCCCCCTCGGGGATCTCCATCAGCATCCCGGTGGACGTTGACACGTCCCAGGCGGACGAGCCGCTGGACCCGCAGGAGTTCGCCGCCCCGAAGCAGGAACATTCGGGGGCGGACGACATCCTTGCCCTGAAGAGCCTGTCCGAGAATATCACTGGCCCCAGGAATACCCTGCCGCTGAGGGCCGAGGGGGACGGCAAATCGTCTTTTTACCTCATCCCGCTCTTGCTGGTGGTGCTGGGGGGAATCGCGGCCTACGTGCTCTATGCGACGAACCGGCTGCCGGGGATGTCGTCGCATCCCAGAGGGCCCGTCGTCGAGCAACCCCGGGTCACCCCGCCAAAGGTGATGCCGCCCGCCGAGCCGGTCCAGAAGTCCGAGAAGACCGGCGACAAGCCCCAGGAGCAAGGCGCGGTGGTGCCGAACGCGAAGCCCGATGGGGAGAAGACCGACACGGCCGAGAAGCCCGACACGGCGACGCCCAGGGAAGAAGCCGCGGGACCGATGGTGTCGGTGGCCTCCGAGCCGCCAGGCGCGCAGGTGGAACTGTCTGGCAAGCCCATGGGCACCACCCCGACCCAGCTCAGCGGCCTTTCCGTGGGCAAGTCCTACGAGATCACCCTGTCCTTGCAGGGCTTCCAGACCGGCAAGGCCAAGTTCCACGTCGGCGGTGGCGAGACCCAGGTGCCGCTGGTGAAGCTCCTGCCCTACGAGCGCGTCGTCGAGGTCACTTCCAACCCCAAGGGCGCCGAAGTGTTCGTCGACAAGAAGAAGGTCCCAGGCAGGACGCCGATGATGGTCAAGAAGCTGGACATGAAGAAGGTCCACGAGGTCGAGGTGCGCAAGACCGGCTATGCGTCGCAGATGCGCAACATCTCCGAGACCGACGCCTTCGCCCTGAAAAATGGCCGCGAGGTGCTGTCCATCAGCCTGACGCTGGATCCGGCGTCGGCCGCCACGTCCAAGAAGGATGAGCACCCCAAGGCCAAGAAACCCAAAGAGGGCATAAACCCGGACAAGAAATCCCCTGAAGGCGCGGGCTCGGAGGGAGGCACGGACAAGCCGGATACCAAGACCGACGCCAAGCCGGATACCAAGACCGACGCCAAGCCGGATACCAAGACCGACACCAAGCCCGACACCAAGACCGACACCAAGACCGATACGAAAACCGACACCAAGCCCGAGGCCACCAAGCCGGAGTCGGGCACGGAGTCGGCGAAGTGAACCGACGCGCCCCATCCGGTTTCCGCTCTCGGTGCCCGGCGGGGAGGGAGAATGGCGATGGCCAGGGTCTTTCCCCCGAGAGTCCGGTGTACAGAGGTTTCCCCCGCCTGACATTGATGATCGCCGGCCTGCTCCTTTCGATCCTGCCAGCCGCGTGCAAGGGACCGGCGCCCACGGCGTCCCCGCAGGCGGTCTCCGTCCCCCAGCCAGCGCCCCGGCCACCCGAGGTCGTCTGGCGGCGCAGCGACATTCCCCGCATCGACATGCACGACCACATCGACCTGGGCGCGGGCATCCCGGCCGTGCGGCTGATGGCCCCCTATGGGATCGTCCACCTGGTGAATCTATCGGGGCCGCCGCCTGACCGGGGGCTGGTGGAGTTTGTCGTCGACAGCCAGGTGGCCTACAACCGCATCACCGTGTTCACCAACCTGAACTGGTCCTACTGCCAGCACCCCGGCTACGGGTCCCGCATGGCTGCCGATCTGGTCCGGGCCAAGGGGATGGGCGCCCGGGGGGTGAAAATCCCCAAAGGCCTGGGGCTGGGCTTCGAGGGACCCGCAGGAAAGCTCCTGGCGATCGACGACCCGGGCCTGGACCCGGTGTTCCAGAAGGCCGGCGAGCTGGGCATGCCGGTGGCCATCCACTCGGGCGACCCCAAGGCGTTCTGGGAAGAGCCGGGGCCGAACAACGAGCGCAGCGACGAGTTGTCCGCCCACCCCGGGTGGAGCTTCTGGGAGGGCAGCCAGAAGGGCGAGATTCCCACCTGGCAGCAGCTCTTCGATGCCTTTGCCCGACGGGTGGCGCGACACCCGAAGACGATCATCATCGGCGTCCATTTTGGCAACGACCCCGAGGACCCGGCGCAGGTGGGGCGGCTTTTGGACCAAAACCCCAACTTCATGATCGACCTGGCGGCGCGGATCCCGGCGATCGGCAAGCGCGACGCGGCCCATGACCCGGCGGCGATGCGGGCGTTCTTCGTCAAATACCAGGACCGCATCCTCTTCGGGACCGACACCGGCGTCGGGCGAAGGCCGCAGGACTTCATGTTCGGCTCCACCGGCAAGGACCCGCCGACCCGGGCGGATGCCGACCGCTTCTTCGACTCGATCTGGCGCTATCTGGAGACCGACCAGAAGGACATTCCCACGCCCACGCCAATCCAGGGGCGCTGGAACGTGGACGGCATCGCCCTGCCGCGGGAAGTGCTGGAGAAGATCTACTACAAGAATGCCCAGCGCCTCCTCGGGATCAAGCTGCCGGAAGGGCCGCTGCCCATACAAGAGTAGCTTGAGACCGGCCTTTCTGCCTACAGATGGGCCTGAAGCGAAAAACGCCTTGACGCAGAGCGCTTGATCGGCTTAACTGCATCCTGTCCTCGTCGAGGACAGTGCTGTTCCGGCGTAGCTCAGCGGTAGAGCAGGTGGCTGTTAACCACCGGGCCGGGGGTTCGATTCCCTCCGCCGGAGCCAGAGGGTGACGCGGTGAAAATGGGGGGCAGGTTGTGGACCAGCCGTGGACCACGAAGGGTTGATGAGGCTGCGGCCTGATCGCCCAAGCCGCCCCCTGTGATGTGGGCGTAGATCTCGGTGACCGCCCCCTGTGATGTGGGCGTAGATCTCGGTGACCGCCCTGGAACTGTGCCCGATCCAGTCGCACACCTCATCGAGCGACCAGCGGCGCGTCACCCCAAGCACCTCGTAGCCCCGGAGCAACCCTGCGCAGGCCGTATGTCGCAGGGCATGGTAGGTGACTTCGGTTGGGCCGACAAATCCC
>JBBRLA010000501.1:0-6593 GCA_038231615.1 Polyangia bacterium
GAGACCGGGTCGGGCCTTTCGCGGGCGGTGGGGCTCTCGGTGCGCTCGCTGGGCATCGGCGCGGTGGACGTAAGCGGCGCGGGCGGGACCTCATGGGTCGGCGTGGAGACCCGCCGGGCACAGGGACATGAGCGGGCGCTCGGCGAGGAGTTGTGGGACTGGGGCATCCCCACCGCGGCCTCGGTGGGCCTCTTGGCCGACCTGGGGCTGGAGATCATCGCCACCGGGGGCCTGCGCACGGGGATCGACGTGGCCCACGCGCTGGCCCTGGGGGCGACCGCCGGCGGGTTGGCCGCGCCGGTGCTGCGCGCTCACCAGGCGGGCGGGTACGAGGGGGCGCTGGCCTTCCTTCGGCATGTCATCGAGGGGCTGCGCGCGGTCACCTTCCTGACCGGTTGCCGCACCCCCGGCGAGCTGCGCCATGTGCCGCGGGTCCTGGGACCCAACCTGCGGGCGTGGCTGACGGAAGCCAGGGAATGACGACGCTGACGATCGCCACCTCGGCATACGGCAAGGTGATCTTGCTGGGCGAGCACGCCGTGGTCTATGGGCAGCCGGCCCTGTGCGGCGCCCTGCGGGACGGGGCGCAGGTGCAGGCGGTGCCCGGCGAGGGGGCGCTGGTCATCCCGGCATGGGGCAAGCGGACCCAGGCCGTCTATAAAGACCAGGATGGGTCGCGCGATACTTTGGGGCTGGCGTTTGGCGCCATCCTGCTTTCCCTGGGTGCCAGCGACAGGGTGCTCGACCATGATTTCGTGGCCACCTTCGCCATCCCCACCGGCGCGGGGCTGGGCAGTTCGGCGGCCCTCTCGGTGGCGCTGGCCCGGGCGGTGGACCAGGCGCTGATGCTTCGGCGCGGCGAACCGGCCATGGCCAGCGCGGCGTTCCTGGCGGAGCAGGTGTTCCACGGAACGCCCTCGGGGCTGGACCACACGGTGGCGCAACACGGGGGGTTTGGTCTGTTCCGTCGGCAGCGCGGCCTGGAGACGGTCCATGCCTCGGCGGTGCCCCTGTGCATCGGCATGACCGGGCGGGCCCGGGACACCCGGGGTCGGGTCGAGCGGGTGGCGGAACTATATCGGGAGCGCCCTGAAGAGGTCGGTCAGCTGTTCCACCAGATCGGGACGCTGGTCCGCGACGGGGCGCGAGCGGTGGCCGAGGGCGACCTCGTAGCCCTGGGCAGGGCCATGAACCGCAACCAGGAGGTGCTTTCGGGGCTGGAGGTGTCGTGCCCCGAGATCGAGACCCTGTGCCGCGCCGCGCTGGCCGCCGGGGCGCTGGGGGCCAAGCTGACGGGCGGCGGAGGCGGCGGGTGCGTGATCGCCCTGGCGCCGGACAGGGCGAACCAGGTGCAGGAGGCCTGGCGGGCCGCCGGCTTCGCCTCTTTCGTGACCACGGTGGGTGGAGGGATGGCCCGCGGCGCCCGCGGCACTTCGCTGGCAGAGGACCGCGGCACCCGCGGCACTTCGCTGGCATGAGGGCCCTTGCTGAAGCGCGGACCAACATCGCGCTGGTCAAGTACTGGGGCAAAAACGACGCCGAGCTGAATCTGCCGGCGGTGCCCAGCCTTTCGCTCACACTGGACGGGCTGGTGACGCGCACCGAGGTCCATCTGGATCCGGCGCTGACAGAGGACCGCCTGTTTTTGAATGATGAGCCGGTCACCGGGCAGGCCCTCATGCGGGTGACGCGGCACCTGGACCGGGTGATCGCCGAGGGGACCGGGCGTCTCCGGGCCGCGGTGCACAGCCGCAACAGCTTTCCCACCGCCGCCGGCCTGGCTTCTTCGGCTTCGGCCTTCGCCGCGCTCACTGTCGCCGCCGCCGCCGCCGCCGGCCTGCGCTTCGATCCGGCGCAGATGTCCATCCTGGCCCGGCAGGGTTCCGGCTCGGCGGCGCGCTCGATCTTCGGCGGCCTGGTGGTCCTGGGGGTGGGCACGCCCTCGCAGCGAGATTCGGCGGTGGCGACGCCGCTGCTGGCGCCCGAGGAATGGGCTGACCTGCGCATGGTCATCGGCATCGTCTCCGAAGGCCCCAAGGACACCCCGTCCACCGATGGCATGAACCTCACCGCCGCGACCTCGCCCTTCTACCGGCCCTTCGTGTCCGGCGCCCCGGGAGACCTGGCGGATGCCATCCGCGCCGTGCGGCAGCGGGACCTTTTGGCCCTGGGCACGGTGGCCGAACGCAGCGCCCTGCGCATGCATGCCTCGGCGATGGCGGCGGACCCCGGGGTGGTGTACCTGCGCGGGGCCACCATCGAGGGGCTCCACGCCATCCGCGCCCTGCGTCGGTCGGGCGTGCCGGTGTGGTTCACCTGCGACGCGGGGCCGCACCCCAAGGCGCTGACCCTGGCCTCGGTCGCCGACCAGGTAGCGGCGGCGCTGGCCTCTGTGCCTGGGGTGCGCCGCACGCTGGTTGCCCGCCCCGGCGCGGGGGCCCAGGTGCTGGAGGTCTCCGAAGGGACTTTTGCCGAGGGGGCCCGGTGAAGGAGATGATGCCAATGTCGGTTTCCGTGGCCGCGCCGGGCAAGGCCATGCTCATTGGCGAGTACGCCGTGCTCGACGGTGGCCCCGCGGTGGTGGCAGCGGTGGATTGCTACGCCGTGGCCCGGCTGCCCCCGCCCTACGGGAACGGCCAGCCCTCATCGCCCTTCATCGCCGCGGCCCGACGCCACGCCAGGGAGGCCCTTTCCCGGCTGGCCCCAGGCGCCGACCCGGCAGTGGAGGCGCCGCTGGTGGACACCGCCTCGTTCACCCAGGGAGGCCGCAAGCTCGGCGTCGGTTCCAGCGCCGCCGCCACGGTGGCCGCGGTGGGCGCGATCTTTGCCGCCGCCGGCCTGGACCCCGCAGCCTACCACGGGGAGATCGTCCGCTGCGCCGCCGCCGCCCATGACCAGGCGCAAGGGGTCCGCGGCAGTGGGGCCGACATTTTGGCGTCAACCTTCGGCGGCATCTGCACCCTGCCCCGAAAGGACGCCCACCCAAGCCGCGCCGAGCCCCCCCTCCCCGTCCGCCTGCGCTTCGTCGCCACCTCCACCAGCGCCTCCACCGCCGCGCTGGTGTCCCGCTATCGCACCGGAGGGGAAGGCGCCAGCATAGCCGGCCTCGCCATGGCCTCCGCCGCCACCGCATTCCTCGCCGCCTGGAGGGACCTGGACAGCGCCGCCCTGCTCCGGGCGGTGGAGGAGTCCTTCGAGGCCTACCTGGGTCTGGGCTTCGCCATCCACCAGGCCCTGATCACCCCGGACCACGCCGAGGTCCACGCCGCTGCCCGCAAGGTGGGTGGCGCGGCCAAGCCATCCGGGGCCGGCGGGGGTGACCTGGCCGTAGCCTTTCTTCCCGACATGGACGCGGAGCGGGCCTTCCTGGCCGCGCTGCCGCCGCACCTCTCGCCCCTGTCCCTGCGCGTGAGCGCCACCGGCGTCCACGACCTTCGGAGAACGCAGTAAGATGAGCAATTCCCGTGCCCCTGGTTTCTACAAATTGTCCGTCGAGGACCGTCACCGCGAGCTGGCCCGCCGATCGGGCCTTTCCGAGGCCGAGCTGGCGCCGCTCCTGTCGGGCGCCCTGGATCTCGACGCCGCCAACCACATCGTGGAAAACGTCGTCGGCACCTACGCCCTGCCCCTGGGCCTGGGCCTGAACTTCCGCGTCAACGGGCGCGACTTCCTGGTCCCGATGTGCGTCGAGGAGCCCTCGGTGGTCGCCGCCGCCTCCAACGCCGCCCGCATGGTCCGCGAGGGCGGGGGGTTCACCGCCGAGGCCGACGAGCCGGTGATGATCGCCCAGGTGCAGCTTACCGACGTCCCCGACACCGCCGCGGCCCACGCCGCCATCCTTTCGGACAGCGCGGCCCTCATCGCCGCCTGCGACCAAGCGCAGCCCTCCCTGGTGCGGCGCGGTGGCGGCACCCGCGGCATCGAAGTGCGCGTGCTCGAGGCCAGCGATGGGCGCGGGAGCCCCGGCATGCTGGTGGTGCACCTGCTGGTGGACTGCCGGGACGCCATGGGCGCCAACATGGTCAACACCGTGGCCGAGGCGGTGGCCGACCGCCTGGCCGAGCTGGCCCGCGGCACCGTGGGGCTGCGCATCCTGTCGAACCTGGCCGACCGGCGCTGCGTCCGCGTGCGCTGCCAGATCCCCGAGCGGGCGCTGGCTTCGGCGAACCACGACGGCGCGACCGTCCGCGACGGGGTCGTCGCCGCCAGCCGCTTCGCCGAACTGGACCCCTACCGCGCCGCCACCCACAACAAGGGCGTCATGAACGGGGTCGACGCGGTGGTCATCGCCACCGGCAACGACTGGCGCGGCGTCGAGGCCGGCGCCCACGCCTTCGCCGCCCGCGATGGGGTCTACCGGCCGCTGTCGATCTGGCGGGCCGGCCCCGGCGGCCACCTGCACGGGCAGATCGAGCTGCCCATGGCCCTGGGCACCGTTGGCGGCACGCTAAAGGTCCACCCGGGCGCCCGCCTGGCGCTGCGCATCCTGGGCATCACCCGGGCCACCGAGCTGGGGATGGTCGCCGCCGCGGTGGGCCTGGCCAGCAACCTTTCGGCCCTGCGGGCCCTGGCCTGCGAGGGCATCCAGCGCGGACACATGTCCTTGCACGCCCGCTCCGTCGCCCTTTCCGCCGGCGCCACCGGGGCCCTGGTGGACCGGGTCGCCGAGGAACTGGCGGCCTGCGGCGAGGTCCGCACCGAGCGCGCCACGCTCATCCTGGAACGCATGCGCACCGAGGCCTGCTTCGCCGCCGCCAAGGCCCCGCCGGCCGACCTTGCCGGGAGGATGTCATGATCCACAACCGCAAGCGCTTCGCCTACCGCCCCGGCCAGGTGCCGCCGCGAGGCGAGCTTTGCCCCACGCCCAATACGATCCTCGATGAGGAGCGCCGGGAATACTCCCTGCCCGAGGCGTACCGCTACTGCGAACGGATGGCCCAGGAGCACTACGAGAACGTGCCCGTGGCCTCCCGATTCCTGCCCGAGGGGATGCGCCCCCACGTCTTTGCCATTTACGCCTTCGCCCGCGCCGCCGACGACTTCGCCGACGAGGCCCACTACCGCGACCGGCGCTTCGAGGCGCTGGATCTGTGGGGCGAGGAACTCCTGCGCGCCTTCCATGGAGAAGCCGACCACCCCATCTTCGTGGCCTTGCGGGACACCGTCGAGCGGCGCGAGCTGCCCATCACGCCTTTCATGGACTTGCTGACCGCGTTCCGCATGGACCAGTCGGTCTCGCGCTATGCCACGTTCCAGGAGCTTCGGGGATATTGCGCCCATAGTTGCGAACCGCTCGGGCGCCTGGTGCTGTATCTTTTTGGTTATCGCGATCCCTCGCTCCACTGCTTCGCCGACGACATGTGTACCGGCCTCCAGCTGGCGACCTTCCTGCAGGACCTGAGCCTGGACTTTAACGGCCACCGGCAGCGCCTGTACCTGCCCCAGGAAGACCTGCGCCACTTCGGCGTCACCGAGCACGACCTGCGCGACGGCGCGATGACCCTGGCGTTCCGCGACCTGATGCGCTTCCAGGTGTCCCGCGCCCGCTCCCTGCTGGAGCGTGGACGGCCCCTCATCGACCGCATCGGGCCCGACCTGAGCTTCGAGCTGGAGCTGACCTGGCACAGCGGCCAGGCGGTGCTGGACAAGATCGAGTCGGTAGACTACGACGTGTTCCACCGCCGCCCGGTGCTCAACAGCGCCGACCGAGCCCGGCTCCTGGCCCGGGCCGTGGCCCGCCGCTGGCCGCGCTTCATCGGCGCACGATGAGGGATCACCGAGCCGTGGTACAGGGCGCCGCGGAGTATTGCCAGAAGCTGACCAAGCGCAGCCAGTCGAACTTCTACTACGCCTTCCTTTTCCTGCCGAAAAACCGGCGCGAGGGGCTGTACACGGTCTACGCTTACTGCCGCCTGATCGACGACATCGTCGACGGCGACGCACCGCTGGAAAAGAAGCGGAGCGAACTGCTAAAATGGCGCGAGACGGTCGAGCAGGCCTTCCGTGACGACACCCCGCCAAAGCACCTGGTGGAGCACCCGGTGGCACAGCGGCTGAGGCAGGCCCACCGCGAGTTCGGCCTGCGAAAGGAGGACGCCCTGGCCATCATCGATGGCTGCGAGATGGACCTGTCCACCACCCGCTACCGCACCTTCGCCGACCTGCGCTTATACTGTTACCGCGTCGCCTCCGCCGTCGGCCTGATGTGCATCGAACTCTTTGGTTACAAAAACCCCCGGGCCCGCGACTACGCCGTCCACCTGGGGCTGGCCCTGCAACTGACCAACATCCTCCGCGACGTGGCCGAGGACGCCGCCCGGGGCCGCATCTACCTCCCCGAAGAAGACCTGGCCACTTTCGGCGTCCGTGAACAAGACCTTCTCGCCGGCAACGGTCACCGCACGGACGCGGTCCTCCGGCTGCTGCACTTTCAGGCACAGCGCGCCCGCGCCCACTATGCCCACGCCCGCGCCGCCCTCGCCGATGAGGACCGCCACAGCCTGCTGGTCGCCGAGATCATGGGCGACATCTACTACGCCCTGCTGTGCAAGATCGAGCGCGGTGGCTTCGATGTCCTTGGCGCGGGCAAGATC
>JBBRLA010000502.1:0-6582 GCA_038231615.1 Polyangia bacterium
AGTCAACCAGAATTTTCCACTTCCGGCCCGCTTCTTTCTTCGGCCTTCGCCTCAGTTCGTCGCGGGAAGAGAGTTCTATTTCGTTCCCTCTCTTTCGTCAAGCGGCTTTTCACAATTTCCATTTTTTCTGCGCTCAGCCCTGGGAGAAATTTCGCCAAACCGAGAGGCGCAATTTTCGTCAGGCCCCCGGACCTCTTCCTTTTGCGCAGCGGGAATCAATCAGGGCCAGGAGCCGAAGGCGCGCAACTAAGGGAGTCCCCCCAGTGGGAGAAGGCGGCGGAGGCTGTTCTTCCGCTTTGGGCCCCACACCCGCGCAGGAGGCTCCGCCACCGCCTTTTCTTCCCGTTCAGAACGGCGGTTTCCACCAAGACGGCGGACTCCTCCAGGGCAGCAACCCATTTCTCGTGGCCTGGTCCGCCTTCATCCGCCGCCACGCTTGTCCCGCTCGCTTGTCGGCAGCGGGATCCCTGTCAAACCGCGGAGGAATGGCGGCCCTGACAGGCGCGAGCCGAAGCTGGCGCCTCGGATGCCGGGCTTCGTGGTGATTCTGCCGCCTTGGGAGGTGATTCCGCCGCCCTGGGAGGTGATTCCGCCCCCGGGGGGTGATTCCGCCGCCCAGCAAAGCGATTACCCCAAAGGTAGACTTTGATTTTGCTTGCCCCGCCGACGTGCATTGGAATCATAATCCGAGCGCCGCATGATAGATCAAGTAGGAAGTTGTCGGATTATCGAGGAACTCGCATCGGGCGGCATGGCGGTCATCTATCGCGCGGTGCAGGAAACGCTAAACCGGGCGGTGGCGGTCAAGGCGCTGAAGACCGCGGTGATGCAGGAGGGGACTTTCTCCGAGCGCTTCGAGCGCGAGGCGCGCACCCTGGCGCAGCTTCAGCACGAGAACATCGTCCACGTCTACGACTTCCAAAAGCAGAACGGCGCCTACTTCATCGTGATGGAGCTGGTCGAGGGAATCGACCTCTACGACCTTTTGGAGAAGACCCCCATCCTGCCGATCGAGGTGGCGGCCATCATCGCCATGCAGGTCGCCAGGGCCCTCGACTACGCCCACTGGAGGGGCATCCTGCACCGGGATATCAAGCCGGCTAACATCATGCTGACCAAGGGCGGCGTGGTGAAGCTCATGGACTTCGGCATCGCCAGCGACCCAGCCTTCCCCGGCGACCTGACGGAAACAGGGACGGGCCTGGGCACCCCCAGCTACATGAGCCCCGAGCAGATCCTGGGCGATCGCCTGGACTTCCGCTCCGACCTCTTCTCGCTGGGGATTGTCCTTTACCAGATGGTGGCCGGGCGAAAGCCCTTCATCGAGGACGCCGAGCGCTCGGTGATGCACAAGATCCGCCTGGATGCGCCGCCGTCGGTGCGCAGCCTGAACCCCGACGTCCCCCGGGAGTTGGAGCGCATCCTCAACCGGACGCTCGAGAAGCGCAAGTAGGACCGGTGGCGCAGCACCCAGGACCTGGTGCTTGCGCTGGAGCGGTTCATCGCCAGGCGGGTGGAGATGAACTACCACGCGCGGCTGGTGCTCTACCTGCGGGACCAGGGGGTCATCGACAAGGCGGAGGCGGACGCGGTGCTGAGCCCAGCCGGGGAGGGCGGCTATATCAAGAGCGAACGACCGATGCTGCTGGCCGAGATTCGCCGGCTCTGCCTCTTGCAGGTGGGGTTGGTGACGACAATGTCCATCCTGCTGGCGTTCCTGCACGTCTCCCGCATCGGGGCGCCGGCGCCGGCGGTGCTGGTCGCCGACGAGGCGGGGGCCAGCACGGAGAGTGGCTTCCTGAACGTGCTAGTCGACCCCTGGGCCGACGTCTACGTCGACGGGCAGTTCGTCGACACGACGCCGTTCTCGCGCCCGCTGCGCCTGAGCGAGGGCGACCACCTGATCGAGCTGAAGAACCCGTACTTCCAGTCGGTGGCGCGGCCGATCAAGATGACCTCAGGCACCCGCGAAACGCTGCGCCAGACCCTGCAACAGACGCTGCCGAAAACACAGCAGCCGGGTAAGAAATGAGGGCCTGGCAGCAACTCAAGAGGGTGCTGGGGGCGGCCTTGCTCCTGATGGCGGCCCCGGCCTACGCCAACCGGTACGTGACTTATGTCGCCCGCCCCTTGGACACCGCCGAGTCCATCGCGGCGGAGTATTACGGCAACCGGGCGCGGGCGCAGTTCATCACGGAATTCAATGGCTTGCCCCGCAACGTGCAGCTTCATGCGGGGCAGATGGTCAAGATCCCCACGTCGTATCGCTATCGGCTCAATGTCGGCGATTCGCTACCGGACCTGGCGCTGCGGCTGGTCGGGGACCGACGTCGGGGACCGCTGCTGCTGCAACTGAACGGGCTGCGGGCGGTCGACCGGCTGCCCCCGGGCACCGAGCTTCAGGTGCCCTTCCAGTTCATCCACATCATGCGGCCGGGGGAGACCCTGGTCAGCGTCGCCAAGACGTACTATGGCGATCCGGGGCAAGCGAAGCTCCTGGCGATGTACAACTTCCGCAAGAATGCCAGCCAGTCCCCCGCCCCGGGGGAGAAACTGGTCATCCCGATCACCCACGTGCGGGTGCGATCGGTGCGGCTGGCCGTCTTGCCGCCGTCCCGGGGCGGCAGGACGGTGCAGCCGCCGATCGTCTTGGCGCCAGTCGGGCCGGGGTCGGTACCTGGGCCGGGCATGGACTCGGACCAGGACCCGCAGAAGGCCGAGGTCGAGCTGGCGGAGGAGGTCCGAGGCAGGGTGATGGCCGCCGAGCGAAGCTACCAGGACGGGAAGTACACTGAGGTCCCGGCCGCCTTGGTGAAGCTCTTGACCGAGGTCGACCCGTCGGAGGCCCAGCTCATCGACATCTACCGCCTGCTGGCATTCGCCTATGTGGCCCTGGGCGAGACGGAGCTGGCGGTTCGGGCATTCAGGGAGGTCCTGGATCGCCAGCCGGGCTTCGAGCTGGACCCGGTGCAGACCTCGCCCAAGATCCGCGCGGCCCTGCAAAAAGCTCGCTCGGGGGGGTAATCGCGAAGCGCCGCAGGCGCCGCAGTCCATCGCTCGCGTAAGGCCGCAGGCGCCGCGATCCATCGCTTGCCAGGCGCCGCCGCCGTTGTGGTGACCACTGTGAAGATTTCGTTTCCTGCAAAATTGCGAGCCTGCGAGCGTGGCGGGCCGTGCTAGCATGCGCAAAAGCAACCGAGGAGCGGTGACCTGCCGCTGAGTCCGTGCTACCCGATTTAGAGCGCAAGCGAGTGCCAAAGGATCGAGAGAAGCTGTGCTTCGCCTGCCCGGCAAGCTATCCGGCAGGCTACAGCTCTTGCCCCCGGTGTCAGCTCCCGCTCGTTTTCCCCAGCATCGGTCGCACGTGGGTTGTCGAGGGGCTGCTCGGGCGCGGAGGCATGGGAGCCGTGTTCGCGGCCTATCATATGAGCGACCCACATCGCAAAGCGGCGGTCAAGGTGCTGGTCCCGGTCCCCGGCGAGCAACTGGCCGATCGCCGGGACCGGATCGGGCGCTTTCACCGGGAGGCGCTGGCGCTGCGGCGGCTGGTCCATGAGAACATCGTCCAGCTCTACGACTTCGCTAGGGAGCGGGACGGCTCGCTTTACCTGGCGATGGAGCGGCTGGACGGGCCGACGCTGAGCACGCTGCTCAAACAGGGAGGCGTGCCCACGGTGGAACGCGCAGTGGAACTGATGCTGCCAGTGCTCTCCGCCGTCGCAGCAGCCCACAAAGTGGGGGTCATCCATCGCGATATGAAGCCAGACAACATCGTCCTGGCCAACGTGGGCGCGGAACCGACGCGGCGGCAGGAGATCAAGGTTGTCGACTTCGGCGTCGCTCGCCTGGCCGGCGACACGTTCACCCGCACCGGGCAGGCCCTGGGCACGCCGGTCTACATGCCGCCGGAGCAGGCGAACGGGTCGGATATTGACGAACGGGTCGATATCTACGGGGCGGGGGCTGTCTTTTACGAGCTGGTCACCGGGAGGCCGCCCTTCGTGGCCCCCGATGCGCCGAATGCCAACCTGGCGGTCCTGGCGATGGTGATGACCAGCGAGCCGCGGTCCCCGCGGGAGATCCGGCGCGAGATCTCGCCGGCGCTGGAATCGGTCATCATGCGATCGATGCGTCGCAACCGGGACGAACGATTTTCGTCGGTGGCGGTGTTCGCGTCGGCGATCCGCGATGCGATGAAGAACCCGTCAGTGGTCTCGTGGACACCTCCGGCGGCGAGCGCCGCATCGCCCAGGCCAGTGCTGACACCATTGCTCTCGCTGGGGGCGGACTCCCTGCCGGTGGCAGGTCCGGGCAACCTGCTTCAGCAGGCACAGGTGCTACCGCTGGTCAAGCACTCCTCCAGCACTCCGGTGTCGGGCTTTCAGACGGGCTGGCTCGGCCACGCAGCGGTGCCATCCGCTGCCACGGCGGGAGTGAAGGTGCTGGTGGCGATGCTCTACCTGATCCTGGTGGCGATCATCGCGGTCAGCCTGCTCCTGGATCGGTTCTCGTGGCGACGGGATTTCTTCGGCACGAAAGAGCAGAGCCCGAAGGCCCAGGGGCGGGGCGAGTCGTCCGCGGAACAGGCAGCCCTGTCTTCGTCAGAGCGGGCGGCGATGGTCCTGTGTCCAGCAGAGATGGTCCAGATCCCGGAGGGCTGCTTCACCATCGGGGCGGCGGATCGGACTGCCGAGGAAGATGAAAAGCCGGCGCACGAAGTCTGTCTGACTCGTTCGTATTGCGTCGACCGGACCGAGGTCGACAATGAAGCATACGGACGCTGCGCCATGGCCGGGCACTGCCGCCCTCCAAAACAGGATTTCCAGCGGCTCCGCCGGGCGGACTTCGCCGGCATGCATCAGCCTGTCGTACTGGTGAGCTGGAACGACGCTGGGAGCTATTGCGCGTTCCAAAGGAAGCGCCTTCCCACGGAGGCGGAGTGGGAGCATGCGGCTCGGGGCGAGCACAACGCGCTTTATCCCTGGGGCAACGAAGAGCCGACATGCGACTCCGCGGTGATCGGTGCGTATGACCTCGGCTGCGCCGATTCCGTCCAGTGGTGCCAGGCGGCGGGCAAGTGCATCGGTCGAAACCCGTCTCATCCAATGGAGGTCGGGAGCCGCCTCCAGGACCGGAGTTCCTTCGGGCTGCTCGATATGGCGGGGAATGTCTCGGAGTGGGTAGCGGACTGGTATGACGAAAGCTACTACCGGATGTCGCCCAGGGAGAACCCGCAGGGGCCAGCCGATGGCCGCGAGCGGGTGTACCGAGGCGGATCGTGGGGGCAGATGGGCTCATATGTTCGAGCCACCTTCCGCAATCACATGGATCCGGCCTCCAACGGTGACATCGGCCTGGGATTTCGCTGCGCGAAGTGAAGGAGGGCCGGACGGCCAGCTCTGGTTTTCGTTAATGGGCGACCTCGACCTGGAACTTGTACTTCTCGACCACCTGCTTCCCATCGGGAGTGGGCTGGGCCTGCCATGTGGAGGCGTGCTTGATGAGGCAGTCTCGTAGGGCGGGGTCCTTAACGCCGTCCTGGGAAAGACCCACGCGGTTCATCTTTCCAGAGGGCGCGATCTCCAGGGCAAGCTCGATTTCGCCCTTGGCCGCCGGGTTGCGACGAACCGCCTCGTCGATGCAAACCTTGAGTCCGGTTTGATTTGCATGAATCGTCTCCACCACTGAATCGTGGTAGGCGTTGTGACAGGCGCCCAAGAGTCCCAAGACTCCACCAAAGCCCAAAATCCTTGTGACAAGCAAGCCACTCGCCAGCATTCGTCCATATCGTGTTTTCTTTAGCATCGCGAAATTCTGCACGAGTCCGGGGTGCCAGTCAAGCCACGCCTCTTGTCTGATGGCGGGCTGTGCGGGGAGGATTTGGGGGATTCAGGGTTCCTTGGGGATAGACTGCCCTAACTGCCGCAGAATCGCATCCGCCAGCGATTCTTCATCTACCGAATAGCGACCGTCACGTACCAGATCCATCAATCTACGTAATTTGGTTTCTCTCTGTTCTCTGATATCGGTACATCTAGATCGATCTTTTTCCATGCCGTGCTCATCGAATGTCGTGCGGATGAAGGTTCAAGCATCACTCTTTCACTGTAAAATATCTCGCAAGAGCTTCATCGCCTGCCCGTGAAGCTGGCAAATCCGTGACTCTGTGACACCCATCACCCGTCCGACCTCCTTCAGGCTCAGATCCTCGAAATAGTAGAGCGTGATCACCAAGCGCAGGCGCGGCGGAAGACGGGTCAGGGCGTTCACAAGCAGGCTGCGCTGCTCGCCATGGCAGGTCTCGACCGCGTTGTCGGCGCGATGCTCGGCCACGAAGTCGGAGGCCACCAGCGCATCATCCAGTACAACGGTGCGAGAGGCCGCCACTCGGGCAATCACGGCGTGGTAATGGTCGAGATCGCAGCCGATCTCCTTCGCCAGTTCTTCGGAATCAGGGGCCCGGCCGAGCTGCGACTCCAACCGGCGCTGTGCCTCATTCAAGGCGTTGACCCGAGCCCGCTGATCTCGCGAGAGCGGATCGGCCGATCGCAGTTCGTCGAGCATGGCCCCCTTGATGCGAAA
>JBBRLA010000503.1:0-6582 GCA_038231615.1 Polyangia bacterium
AGTACAAGCCGCAGGAGTTCGCCGCCGCCGCGCTGGGCGAGGACGGCCTGGTGTATGTGGGCTCGTCGTACAAGACGTTTTACGCCCTGCGGGCCCGCGATGGCAGCCAACTGTGGACGCGGACGCTGACCGGCGGGGTGGCCTCGGAGCCGCTGTATCTGGCGAAGGGACTGGCGGGGCCGACGGCGATGGTGGTGGTGGGGGATGATGACGGGGCGCTGACGGCGCTGGACGCCAGGACCGGGGCGGTGCGCTGGACCTACCGGGTGCGCGGCTCGATCCGGGTGCAGCCGACGTTTGCCGCGGGAATGCTTTATTTCACATCCGGCGAGGGGCGGCTTTACGCGGTGGATGCGAAGACCGGGGCCTGGAAGTGGCAGTACGAGCGGGAGGTGCCGGAGAACTTCACCATCCGTGGCGGTTCCGGGGTTCTGGTGCAGGGCGGGCGGGCCTACGCGGGGTTCCCGGACGGGTACCTGGCGGCGCTCAACGCGGCGACGGGCGAGGTGGTGTGGACGCGGCAGCTCTCGGGCGACGCCAGCCGGTTCACCGATGTGGACAGCACGCCGGTGCTGTGGAAGGACACGCTCTACGTCTCGTCATACGCGACGGGGGTCTACGCGCTGGACGTGAAGGACGGGTCGACGCGGTGGCGCTACGACCTGGAAGGGGCGGGGCCGGTGGTGCTGGAGCCTGGGACGACGCCGGGGAGCGAGCGGGTCTACGTGACGGCGGCGCTTCTGGGGATTCACTGTCTGGATGGGCAGGGGCGGGTGCTCTGGCGACAGTCCCTGGGGCGGGAAGGGGAGCTGACGGCGCCGACCCTGTGGGGTCCGTATCTGCTCTTCTCGGCGGCCTCGGGCGGGGTGTACCTGGTGCGGTCAAAGACCGGGGAGCTGCTGCAATTCTTCGACCCGGGGCAGGGGGTGACGGGGAAAGTCGTGGCGCAGGGGCCGTGGGTGTTTTTCCTGGGGAACGGGGCGGCGTTCTTCGCGATGACGACGGGGTAAGGGGGGTTTGGGGGCAAATGGGCGGGCCCGGGGCGTTTTTCGTGGGTTGACATCGTTTTCGGGAGACTCACCTTTGGTTGGGCGACCCATGGTCGGTCGCTGATGAGGTGGAGGATTTCAATGATGCGCATCCATGGCTCGATGGTTCGGAGATTGACGGTTTCGGCGCTCTTCCTTTTCTGCGTGCCGGCGTTGGCCGACGAGGTCAAGAAGGAGACCACGGTCAAGGAGACCAAGGTCCGCACCAGCGATACGCCAGCCGACTCGGCTGATCGGGCGGCGGACAACACCGGCAAGAACCGGGAGCACCGGCCCACTGCCGACCAGCAGAAGAACAACCGCTCGGACTTGGAGACGACCCGGCAGATCCGGCGGGCGCTGGTGACGGACAAGTCGCTCTCAGTATACGCGCACAACGTCAAGATCATCGCCCAGAACGGCACCATCACCCTGAAGGGGCCGGTGCGGACCGAGGATGAGAAACGCATCGTTGAGAAGAAAGCGGCCGAGGTGGCCGGCGAGGCGAACATCAGAAGCGAGATCGAGATCGCCCCCAAAAAGTGATAACCGGCCAGCTTGGCTGATAAAAGTGGGGGCATGAGAAAACGGACTGGGGTTTGAAGCTTTAAACCAGAGAAGGGATGGAAGTGACATGTCGGGCAAAAATACCGCGATTTTCGGCATCTACCGTGACCGGACGAGCGTCGAGCGCGCTGTCGATGCGCTGAAACTGGAAGGATTCCGCGGGGAAGACATCTCGGTGCTCTTCCCGCACAATGAAGGCAACAAAGAGTTCGCCGTGTCCAAGGAGACCAAGGCCCCTGAAGGGGCGGCCACCGGGGCAGGGGCTGGCGCAGTGGTCGGCGGGACTCTGGGCTGGCTGGCGGGCATCGGCCTTCTGGCAATCCCGGGGCTGGGGCCCTTCATCGCCGCGGGCCCGATCATGGCGCTCCTGGCAGGGGCCGGCGTGGGCGGGGCGGTGGGCGGCATCTCTGGGGCGCTGATCGGGATGGGTATCCCGGAATTCGAGGCCAAGCGCTATGAGGGGATGATCAAGGAAGGCGGCATCCTGCTCTCGGTGCACTCCGACAATTCGGACTGGACCAAGCGCGCCAAGGACCTGCTGGAGCGCACCGGCGCCAAGGATGTCTCCTCCACCGGCGAGGCCAAGGCGGACTTTGCCAAGACGGATCGCCCGATCCCGGTAGCCAAGCCCACGTACTGAAGAGGTGTAGATTAATTGCCTCAAGGGGGGCGTTTCTCGGAAAATTCCTCAATGATTTCAATGCAAGCGTTTTCACGGCGCCAATTAATCGACACCTTTTGAGTACTTCTGGCGAAGCATTGGTGCTCAATCGGCGAAGTAGAGGGGCAGGGTCTCTGCGCCGACACATACCTTCACCCTGCCTTGAGTAGGGCGCCAACCGGTTCTTTCGGCTATCCTGCTAGGGCCGTGCCGCCCAACGACTCAACCCTGCCCTTGCATCTGGAACAAAATGTTCCCCTGGCGCCCCTATGCACCCTGGAACTGGGCGGCCCGGCCCGCTATCTGCTTCATGCTACAGATGAAGAAATGGTGGTCGCCAGCTTGCGTTGGGCAGCGCAGGCGGGCTTGCCGGTGGCCATCCTTGGCGGCGGCTCCAACTTGGTCATCTCCGATCAAGGCTTCTCCGGCCTGGTGATCCGCATGGCCCTGCGCGGCACCTCCTTCAAGCAAGAAGGGGAACAGGGCAACCCCCGACATCGCGTGCTGGTGACGGCACAGGCAGGCGAGCCCTGGGACGAGCTGGTCGCCAAAAGCGTGGCCTCCGACCTGGCCGGACTGGAGTGCCTCTCGGGCATCCCCGGCCTCTGCGGTGCCACCCCGATCCAGAACGTCGGCGCCTATGGGCAGGACGTGTCGGAGACCCTCCGCAGCGTGCGCATCCTCGACCAGCGGGACCTTGTGGTGCGCGACCTGTCCCCGGAAGAATGCGCCTTCGGCTACCGCGACAGCACCTTCAAGCACCCCCCCTCCCGCCACGTGGTCCTCTCGGTGACTTTTGCCCTTGTGCCCGGCGGGGCCCCGGCGCTGCGCTACCCGGAGCTTCTGCGCGCGCTGCCGCCGCCCGGCAATATCCCCCCCTCCCTGGGTCTGGTGCGCGACACGGTGATCGCCCTGCGCCGACGCAAATCGATGGTCATCGACTGCGAAAACATGAACGACGAGAACCGACGCAGTGTCGGCTCTTTCTTCATGAACCCGGTGTTGCCGGCAGCGCTGGCACAGGCCGCCGTAAAACGGGCCATCGAGTCGGGCGCCGCGGCCACTCCGGCCGAAGTACCGCAGTGGCCGGCAGCGGACGGCAAAATCAAGCTGGCGGCGGGCTGGCTGATCGAGCGGGCCGGCGTGCGCAAGGGCGAGCGGTTGGGACCGGTGGGCGTCTCCTCGCGGCACGCCCTTTGCCTGGTACACCATGGCGGCGGCACCACGACACAGCTTTTGACACTGGCCCGCCGTGTACGCGACGCCGTGCACGGGCGCTTCGGCGTGACGCTTCAGCCTGAGCCGGTGTTCTGGGGACTCCACGATGGCCTCGACTCGACCGATATATTTGTCTCGCCCCGCGGTCGGTGATGTGCTTCCATATCGGCGCAGGCCGGGGCGCAAAAGTCCCGGTCATTTCCATGGACCTTTGGCCCGCACCGCGCGCAAAGGAGACGTCTCATGACCCTGGCTAAAACCGACACCCCTCCCTCCATCAGCCCCAACGTCAGCCTCTTCCTGTCGCAGTCGCGCAAGATGCTGATCAACGGCCAGTGGGTCCCCTCCGCCTCGGGCAAGACCTTCCCGGTGTACAACCCCGCCACCGGCGACGTCATGGCCCAGGTCGCCGAGGGCGACAAGGAGGACATCGACCGCGCCGTCGCCGCCGCCCGCACCGCCTTCGACAGCGGCCCGTGGAGCAAGTTCAGCCCCTCGGAGCGCGGCAAGTGCATGTGGCGCCTGGCCGACCTGCTCGAGAAGCACAGCCAGGAGTTCGCCGAACTGGAGACGCTGGACAACGGCAAGCCCCTCACCATCTCTCGCGCCGCCGACGTGCCCCTGGCGGTCGACATGTTCCGCTACATGGCCGGCTGGGCCACCAAGATCGAGGGCAACACCATCAGCCTCTCGGTGCCCTACACCCCCGGGGCCCGCTACCACGCCTATACTCTGCGCGAGCCGGTCGGCGTCGTCGGCCAGATCATCCCGTGGAACTTCCCGCTGCTGATGGCCGCGTGGAAGCTGGGGCCGGCGCTGGCCACCGGCTGCACCGTGGTACTGAAGCCCGCCGAGCAGACCCCGCTGACCGCCCTGCGCCTGGGCGAACTCATCGCCGAGGCCGGCTTTCCGTCGGGGGTGGTCAACATCGTGCCCGGCTACGGCGAGACCGCCGGGGCCGCCCTGGCCGCCCACCCGCACGTGGACAAGGTGGCCTTCACCGGATCCACGGAGGTCGGCAAGCTGATCTTGCAGGCCGCCGCCGGGAACCTCAAAAAGGTATCGCTGGAGCTGGGTGGAAAGTCGCCCAACGTCATCATGGCCGACGCGGACCTGGACCTGGCCATCCCGGGCGCGGCCAGCGCCATCTTCTTCAACCAGGGGCAGGTGTGTTGCGCCGGTTCGCGGCTCTTCGTAGAGAAGAAGGTCTACGACAAGGTCGTCGAGGGCGTGGCCCAGGTGGCCAAGGGCATCAAGGTCGGGCACGGCCTGGATCCCGCCACCCAGATGGGCCCGCTGGTCTCGGAGGAGCAGTTCCACCGGGTGGCCGGCTACCTGAAGCTGGGCGCCGACGAGGGGGCCAAGACGATGGCCGGCGGCCACAAGATCGAGGGCGGCGGTTACTTCGTGCAGCCGACGGTGTTGGTGGATACCAAGGACACCATGCGGGTGGTCAAAGAGGAGATCTTTGGGCCCGTGGTGACGGTGATGCCCTTCGAGGAGCTGGGCGAACTAGTGCCCAGGGCCAACGACACCATCTACGGCCTGGCTGCGGGCGTGTGGACCCGGGACGTGGGCAAGGCGCACCAGGTGGCGGCGGCGATCAAGGCCGGTACCGTGTGGGTCAACTGCTTCAACATCTTCGACGCGGCGCTGCCCTTCGGCGGCTTCCGGCAGTCGGGCTGGGGCCGGGAGATGGGCCACGAGGCCCTGGAGATGTACACCGAGGTCAAGTCGGTCTGTGTCAGAATCTGACGACCTGACGACTGGCCGAACTTGACCGGTGGATGGACGAAAACGGCCGGGGCCCCCCGGCCGGCTTCCTGACCTGGTGAGGAATATCAAGGACTTGCATCACGAATGCAGGACGGCTGGCTGTGGTCGGGCCTTTGCAACAGGCAAAGGTTTACCACGGAGGATGCTTTGCACTGCGACTCGCCAACCTTGATCACATTGCCCGACCTCACCCTCCCACCGGAAGACTTTCTCGATCCGCCCGCCCCGGACTCCTGGGTCACGCAGGGGCCCGATCTCCAGATCGGCAGGCTCCTCGATGGGCGCTACACCCTTTTGGGGCTCATCGGCACGGGGCGCACCTCGCTGCTCTACCGCGCCCGGCAAGAGTCCACCTGCCGCGAGGTGGCCGTCAAGCTGCTTCGCGACGAGCTGCTCGACGACGACGCCAGCCTGCGGCGCCTGCACTGCGAGGCCCACGCCGCCTGCCGCGTCAGGCACCCCGGCAGCGTCGTGGTCCACGACTTTGCCGCGGTGCCTGGGGAGCATGCCTACCTGGCCATGGAGCTGGTCGAATCCGAGACCCTGCGCGTCGCCCTGTCTCACCAGCAGCTCCTCGCCCCATCCCGGGCGCTGGCCCTTTTCCTTCAGCTCGCCGACGCGGTGGCGGCGCTCCACGAGCAGGGGGTGGTCCACGGCGACCTGCACCCCGGCAACCTCTTCCTGTGTCTCGACGGCCAGGGCGGGGACCGCCTGCGCATCTTCGACTACGGCGGCGCCTCCCTGCTGGACCACGACGGACCCCCCGAGGAGCTGGATCTGGACCGGCTCTTGACCGGGGTCGGCTATCTCCCGCCGGAGCGCATGCGCCGCGATCACCGCCCCGGGCCGGCCAGCGACGTGTATGCCCTGGGGGCGATCCTCTTCGAGCTGTGCACTGGCCAGCTCCCCTTCGTCTGCGAGGACCCCCTTTCCGGCATGGCCCTGCACCTTACCCAGGCGCCGCCGCGGCTCTCCGAATGCGCGCCGGAGCGCTGGTTCTCCCCTGCTCTGGAGGCCCTTCTGGGCGCGATGTTGGCCAAGGACCCGGCGAACCGTCCCAGGGACGCCCGCGAGGTCGAGCAGCAGCTTCGGGCGCTGCTGGAATGGGACCCCTTGATCACCGCCCGGCTGCGCCCCGTCGAGCTGCGCGTGGTAGCGCACCGCCAGAAGGACGTTCCGCTCTCGATGCTGCCAGACGTCGAGGATGTTGAAGCCGTCGAGGCCAACGGCGCGCACCGCGGCGGGGCGTTCATCGATAGCAGGCAGCGAAGCGGAGTGCCGTTCATCGACGGGGGCTTCGGCCGTTCGCCGGGGACGTTGCCCACCCTGATG
>JBBRLA010000504.1:0-6558 GCA_038231615.1 Polyangia bacterium
CCTGTCTCCACAGGCCCGCGCCTGCCCCAAGATCAAGGTGCTCTCCGTCGCGCGGCTCCTGGGCGAGGCGATCAAACGCATTCACCACGGAGACTCCATCTCGAACCTGTTTATCTAGCAACTGTGGCAATCGTGGCAACCGTAGCCAACTGGCATCGGTGCCCCGTCGTTCCGGCCACTTCCACCTTGACACTGGCGTCAAGATGTGGCCGACTTGGCAACCCGCAAAAGACCCAACCCTGTATCTGGTGACGAGGAACTCCATGGAAGTCGGCAAGCTCAATGCCCAGGTGCGCACCGGAATCGGCACCGGCGCTGTCCGCAAGCTCCGCGGCGGCGGCAAGATCCCAGCCATCTGCTACGGCGCAGGCGCGGACCCCATCCCGCTGGCCCTGGACCCCAATGAACTCCAGAAGGCCCTGGACCCGGTGAAAGGCCGCAACACGCTGCTCCACATAAAGATCGAGGGCATGGCCGGCGGTACCATCGAGTTGCCGGTGATGCTCAAGGACGTGCAGCACGACGGCCTCCGCGGCACGGTCCGCCACGCTGACTTTGTCCGCGTCAGCACCGATCACCCGGTCAAGGTCACCGTTCCCATCGTGCTCCTCGGCAAGTCCGAGGGCGTGAAGGCCGGCGGCATCCTGCACCAAGTGTACCGCACCCTGCCGGTGCTCTGCTCTCCGGACAAGATCCCCGCCAAGATCGAGGTCGACACCAGCGCCCTGGCCATCGGGCAGTCGATTCACGTCTCCGACCTCAAGTTAGCCGACGGCATCAGCGCGGCGCTCTCTGCCGGCACCACCATCTGCGTGGTCACCGCGCCGAAAGCTGAAAAGGCGGTCGAGACCACCGAGGTGGCTGGCGTCGAAGCGGCGGCCCCCGAGGCTGGCGATGCCAAGAAGGACGACAAAGCGGGTGGCAAGGCTGCACCGGCCAAGGCTGCACCCGCCAAAGCTGCGCCAGCCAAGGCCGCACCCGCCAAAGGCAAGTAGCGCAGGTAGCAGGTGTCGTGGCTGGTCACAGGCCTGGGGAATCCCGGGCCGGATTACTCCGACAACCGCCACAATCTCGGCTTTATGGTGATCGACGAACTCTGCAATCGCTGGGGCATCCCGGCGGGCTCCCTCAAGGGCAAGTTCGGCAGCGAGGTCGGCCAGACCGACCGCACCGGTCAACGCATCTATATGCAGAAGCCCATGGAATACATGAACCTGTCGGGCATGGCGGTGCAGCGCGTGTCCAGCTTCTTCCGCATCGACCCGCGGGAGACCCTCATTGTCCACGACGAGATCGACCTACCCTTCGGCAGGGTCAAGGTCAAGGCCGGTGGCGGCCACGGAGGCCATAATGGCCTGCGCTCGATCTCCGAGGCCATCGGCCCGGCCTACCTGCGGGTGCGCTGCGGCGTGGGCAAGCCCGCGGGCGGCAAGGAGCGGGTCGTCGGTCATGTCCTGTCTCCCTTCAACAAGGTAGAAAAGAAGGAGTTGCCCTTCCTCATTGGCACCGCCGCAGACGCGGTGGAGGCCATCCTGGACAAGGGCACCACCTTCGCGATGAACAAGTACAACACCGAACCAGAGCCGGCCTCCTAGCGATCTTGCCAGGACCGGGCTCCTCGCCTCCGGCGCGTCCGGAGGCTACATAACCGCGGCGGTTCATGCGTCGCGGCCTATAACCGCGTCGCTTTATGCGTCGCGATCATCCAAGAGGAGGAACACATGGCTTTGTCGATGAGAGACGAGCCGGGCACGCAGCGAGAGTACGAGACGATCTTCATCCTGCGACCCGACACGAACCAAGAAGGCATCACCCAGGTCAACACCCGCGTCCGCTCGGTCATCGACGGCATGGGTGGCAAGATCCTGAAGCTGGACAACTGGGGCAAGCGCAAGCTGGCCTACGAGATCAAGAAGCAGCTCAAGGGAATCTACCTTTACTGGCAGTTCCTTGGCACCACCGGCATGGTCGAGGAGATCGAGCGCAACCTGCGCATGCTCGACTCGGTGGTGCGCTACTACACCGTGAAGGTCGACGAGGACGTCGATCCCAACGCCCGCCCAACCACAGTGGACGACGAGACCTTCACCAAGGCCGCCAGCACCGTGCCCGACGAGGAGGAACTGGTCACCGGGGCCGTGTCGCCGCGCTTCCGCGACGACGACGACCTGGACGATGAGTTCGACCCCACCGATCTGGAAGACCTGGATCTGGGCAACGAAAAGCCGGAGGTGTAACCATGGCCATCGAGCTGAACGAAGCACCGGCCGCTCGCGGCCCCCGAGGTCCCAAGGGGGACAAGAAGACCCAGGCAGCCAGGAAGCGCGGGTTCGCCCGTCGCAAGGTCTGCCGCTTCTGCGCCGACAAGAACGTGCCGATCGACTACAAGGACCCCGGCACCTTGAAATACTTCATCACCGACCGCGGCAAGATCATCCCTCGCCGCATCTCGGGGAACTGCGCCAAACACCAGCGCAAGGTCTCGCTGGCGATCAAGCGCGCGCGCATGATCGCCCTGATGCCCTTCGCGGTGACGGGCAAGTAGGAGGAAGCCATGCGAGTCATCCTACGAGAAGACGTGAACAACCTGGGCAAGAGCGGCGAGGTGGTCACCGTCCGCGAGGGCTATGGGCGAAACTTCCTTCTGCCCCAGGGCCTGGCGGTCTCCGCCACCGAGCGCAACGTCAAGCAGGTCGAGCACCAGAAGAAGGTGATATCGGCCCGCAACGCCAAGCTCGCCAAGGACGCTCAATCGGTGGCCGACAAGATCGCCAGCCTGGAAGTGGTGATCACCCGGCAGTCCGGCGAGGGCAACAAGCTCTTCGGCTCGGTCAGCACCCGCGACATCGAGGAGGCCCTGGCACTGAAGGGCGTCACCCTGGACCGCAAGAAGATCGTCCTTGGCGATCCGATCAAGTCCCTAGGCGACTACTCCCTCGACGTCAAGTTGGGACAGGGCGTCACCGGCAAGATCAAGGTCCGCGTCACCGCCCAAGGCTAGATCGTCCCAAAGTCCCCTTACCAAGGGGCTTTCAAGAATCGCAGAGGTGCTTCCGATGGGGTGTGACAGCCCAGGAGGCACCCATGCGACCCCTTTCCTACCTTTATCATTGTCCACTGGTTTTCTTCAGCCTGCTCGTCTTCCCGGCCTGCGGCGAGCTGTCCCCCACAGACGACAACCAGGACGTCGCCCGCGAGAACATCAAGGCCGGCACCCCCGCCACCAGCTATCCCCCCTCCTGCCTGGTCGACATCTACGACGACCACGCCAAGCTCATCGCCCTGTGTTCCGGGGCCCTTATCGCCCCCGCCGTGGTCCTGACCGCCGGCCACTGCACCTACGGCTTCTCCCACTTCAAGGTCACCTGCCCCTATCTCTCGGGCAGTGCCACCGGCACCGGCGAGACCCACCCCAACTACCACCCCGGCACCCATACCATCCTTCCCAACTCCGACGACGTCGGCCTGGTCTACCTGCAGGCCCGCATTGCCATGGCCACCTACCCCGGGGTCCGCGCCACCCCGGCGCCGCCGAGCACCCAGGCGGTCAACGTCGGCCGCGTCCTGGACGGCGTGGTCTCCCCCAGCCAGCTTTATCAGGGCGCCGTCGTCCTGTTGAAGGACGGCGCCAGCATCAGCTTCCCCCACGACTACTACAGCGAGGACCGGATCCAGCCCGGCGACTCCGGTGGACCGACCTACCGCTTTCACTCCCAGCCCCTGGAGATCCTGGCGGTGAACAGCGGCGCCGCCACCGCTTTCCAGGTGCTGGCCCGGGTGGACCTGGTCGCCCCGTGGATCCATGCCAAGGTGGCCGCCCACGGCGGAGACTCCCTGCCCCCCAGCACCCACATCGTCGCTCCCCAGCCCCCCCACCTGACGCCAGGCAGGCACTGAGCGTTTTCCGGCGCCATTGTCGGATGAAGAGGCTACATTGGCCCCGTGGTTTCATCATCCTTCGAGCCTGCCCTTTCACCGCTCCCCCTGGCCCAGGGGAACCCGGGGCGGACCCTTCCGCGAAATCTTGAGGCCGAGGAGGCCGTCATCGGCGGCATCCTCTTCAATGGTCGCACTCTGAACCAGGTCGCCGAGCATCTGGAGATCGACGACTTCTACCACCCGGCCAACCGGGCCATCTACGAGGCCATGGTCGAGTTGGACCACCAGTCCCGCCCCATCGACCTCATCACCGTGGCCGAGCAGATGCGAGCGGCCGACACCATCGGCAAGCTCCGGGCCTTCCACGGCGAGGCCTACCTGGCGGAGCTGGCCAACAAGGTCGCCACCGTTGAGAACATCGTCTACCATGCGCGCATCGTGCGGGACAAGGCCACCGCCCGCAGCATGATCGAAGCGGCCAGCACCATCCAGTCCAGGGGCTACAACGACTTTACCGAGGTCGACGAGTACCTGGACGAGGCGCAGCGCGCGGTCTTCGAGATCGTCAACCGGACCACCAAGCAGGCCTACGAGCCGGTGAAGAAGGTCCTGAACGCGGCCATCAAGGCCCTGGAGCAGCGCTACAACCGCAAGGAGGCCATCACCGGCGTCCCTTCGGGCTATGCCAAGTTCGACGAAATGACAGCCGGCCTGCAACCGGGCGATCTGGTAATCATTGCTGCTCGCCCCTCCATGGGCAAGACCGCCTTCGTCATGAACTGCGCCCAAAACGCCGCTCTGGACCACAGCGTGCCGACGCTGATTTTTTCGCTGGAAATGTCGAAAGAGTCGCTCATCGAGCGTGTGTTGTGCAGCGAGGCGCGAGTGGACTCCCAGCGTCTGCGCGGCGGATTCCTGGAGACCCGCGATTGGATCAACGTGACCAAGGCCGCCTCGCGCATCTCCGAGGCGCCCATCTGGATCGACGACAGCGGCGCTCCGACGCTGATGGAAATTCGGGCCAAATGCCGAAGGTGGCGGGGAGACTCGACGATCTTCCAGCGCAACGTGCAGCAGCACGGCCTGGTGGTGGTGGATTACCTCCAGCTTATCCAGGGGCGGCAGCAGGGGCGCGACTCCAGCCGGGAGCGGGAGATCAGCGAGATCTCCCGCGGCCTGAAGGCGCTGGCCAAGGAACTTTCGGTGCCGGTGGTGGCGCTCTCGCAGCTCAATCGGTCGGTGGAGTCCCGGGCGGACAAGCGGCCCATGTCGTCTGACCTCCGCGAGTCCGGCGCCATCGAGCAGGACGCCGACCTCATCTGCTTCATCTACCGGGACGATGTCTACAACAAGGACAGCCCAGACAAGGGCGTCGCCGAGATCATCATCGGCAAGCAGCGTAACGGCCCCACCGGTACCGTGCGTCTGGCCTTCCTGAACCAGTTCACTCGCTTCGAAAACCTGGCAGAGAGCCGTGACTGATCGATCGCGAAGCGTCGCGTCGCCGGGGGACTCACGGATACCAGATTTCCGCAGCCGGGGACGTGAGCGCACGCTGGAACCAGCAACCCAGCTGGTCGAGATCCTGACACATCGACCGGGGACACCCTGTCCCCGTGGCAGACAGGCTCGATGACTTGCTAGCAGTAATCACCCTTTCAGGTTGTGCCTGATGACTTGACAGCTTCAGGAGAAGGCATCATGATGCCTTGAATGAGGACAACCCTGACGCTGGACCCGGATGTGGAACTCCTGCTCAAGGAGGAAACGCATCGCTCTCGCCGGCCCCTGAAGCAGATCGTCAATGATGCGCTTCGTCGATTCCTGACCAGGACGGAGCACGACAAGCCAGACCTCCCCTATCGGATCGAACCTCACCGAGCCAGCCTGCAGCCCGGCCTGGATCGCCTCGCGTTGAACCGTCTCGCTGACGAGTTGGAGAGCGATGCGGCCCTGGCCAAAGTCAAACGATGATCATTCCTGACATCAACCTGCTGCTCTATGCATCGATCAGCGCATTTCCCGAGCATGATCGTGCTCGTTCCTGGCTTGAGGCGGTCATTAACGGGAGATCAGACATCGGTCTTGCCGCCCCAGTGATCTTCGGTTTTATCCGTTTGGGTACCAATCCTCGTGTTTTCGATCCGCCAATGTCGGTGCATGATGCCGTCTTTCGAGTGGAGCAATGGCTTATGCACTCGCGGGTCCACCACCTGCTGCCAGGCCCCAGGCATCTGGAGCTGTCTTTTCGCCTGCTCAGGGATCTGGGTGCAGCCGGAAATCTGACGACCGATGTGCAGTTGGCCGCGCTCGCGATCGAGAACCAGGCAGAGTTGCACTCGAATGACACGGACTTCGGCCGCTTTCCCCAATTGCGCTGGGTAAACCCGCTGAGAGCGTAGGAGAAGCGAGGGCCGCTTCCGTCTCTGCAGCACCTTGAAGTGGGCCGGCACGTAGTCCAGCACTTCGCTGCTCTGTTCGCCCACCTTGTGCATGGGGCCCTTGCCTTCCACTTGCTTTTGAGTGGGAAGCAGGCGAATCTGTTCCCGCACTAGGTGGGCCGGCAAGCAGCGACGGCCTCCGACCCGAGGCTTGCGGCGCTTTGGGGGCTCGCTGGGCTTGTCATCGGGTTCGTTGACCACAGGCAAATTGGGGTCCAGCTCCGGCCCGCTCGGCCCG
>JBBRLA010000505.1:0-6543 GCA_038231615.1 Polyangia bacterium
TGGACAACGCTTCGCGTTGCCCACTTGCCCACAGCCCCGGCGATGACGAGTAGTAGCTACTTGAACCTGGTCAAGAACAACCTGGCTCCAACCGGCAATAATAGTTGTCGCCAACCGGCAATAATAGTTGACGTTGATCACGGGAGCTTCTTCTTTCAGATTCACATAGAGGCGATCTGGTCACGCTGGCTGCTGTGGCGCTTGCTGCTTTCCCGTCCTGGCCCTCGGGGGCTCAAACCTGGCCTTGATTGACCTACCCTCGTCCGATCTGAATGAGGCCCAACTGCTCGACTTCGTCCATCTGATCCAGTCAGAGTAGAAAGCTCCAAGACCGCGCTGGCGACTCCTTTATTCCCCGATGAGGAATAGATCGGGGGGGCGGGGGGTCTGGACCGGCAGATTCGTCAACAGACGAGTGCTGAAGATCACCAAAAGGAGCGCGGATGACAACCCAGAAACGTGACCGTGTTCTACGGCCACATCCACCAGGAGCACCACCATCAGACCGAACACATCGCCCACCATTCGGCGCGCGCCCTGATCTTCCCGCTGCCGGCGCCGGGCTCCGTGCCCAAGAAGGCGCCCATCCCCTGGGAGGCTCGACACCATCAAGGCAATCGCCGATGTCCTCGGCGTGCAGGCCGGCTGGCTCGCTTATGGAGAGGGCACGGCGAAGCCCGCAAATGAGGGTAAGGGCCGGCGATAGTTCAAGCCGTTGTTTGACGAGAAGAACGAAAGAGCGGCGGGGCCCAAGGCCGGGTGGAGAGTCAGGAGGCCACGGGCCACTGATTTACTTGGTGGAATGAAAGCCTGTGGGCTCCAAAATGCGGACCGGGCTCTTGGGGCTGTCCCTCCTGGGGCTGGCAGCGACCAGCCGGTTCAGGATGGAGATGCTGCCCATGCCGACGCTCTGGCCCCTGGTCCCCCTGTCCCGAGGCGGCGAGGCCCTTGAGGCCCAGGTCGCCGCGAAGGACGCCATTGAAGGCGAGGCGAGTGCCTTGAGCCCGATAGACCGGGCCGACAGCCTGGTGGTCCTGTGCTTCCTGGTTGCCGCGTCGACCATTCAGGACGCCTGCTTGTTGCCCCACAACTGCTCCAACTCCTCGACCCGGACCATAGGGTCGTGGGAGATCAGGACCAGGTTGCTGACCAGTTCGGGGCTGGGGTCACGTTCCCCGGAGCGAAGCCGGGACAGGTAGCCTTGCGAGATGCCCAGTAACATTTCCAGCCGCTTTTGGGAGACATGCGTGGCGATCACCTCGATGGCCTTGCGCACCCGCTCTCGCAAGAGCAGGCGGTACTCCTTGTCCAGCACCTCGTCCAGCGCCTGGGCGGTGCTTTCATTGATCCACTCGGCGCCACAATGGTCGCAAGTGGGGAGGAGGAAATCATCCGGGACGCCGAGCGCCTCCATGTTCCGGTAGGGCATGAATCGGCCAGCCCCGGCCACCGGCCGGATCTTCCCCTTGCCGCATTCCAGACATTTTCTAAGAATCTCGGTCTTCATATGGGCTCACCATGCCACCCCGGGTGCGCAGCGGCCTCTCCAGGGGGTGCAGCGAAATGACCGCCACCTCGGGGACGCCTTCGTCGATGGTCAACTTCAAGTACCACCCCCTGGTTGGCGATCCGGACACCATAGACATCTGCTCTGTCCGTCGAGAGCTGCGTCGATTCGGCGAACTGTTCCAACGTGAGTTCGAGGAGAATGCCCCGAACCAACCGATACGCCGCCGCGACGGAACCAGCACGCGGAACGAGGAATGCCAGCGCCCTGGTCTTCTGGATATAGATTCCATCGCGCCGAGCCGCCAGTTCCTGGATTCTGTGCAGCGGAAAACAGGGTTCATCCTTGCTGCCACGACGATTCATCAGGGTATCTCTCCATAGTGTACTTGTTAAATGGGTGCTGGTTCATGTGACTGCTCTCCTAGGGAGGCCCCGTCTCAGCGACGGGGAAAGGTATGAGGCCCCGTCTCAGCGACGGGACCTCATTGAAGCTGCGAATTCTTCTACGCTCTCGTCTCGGACGAGGAGACGAGGATCTTGATCGCAGCCATGAAAAGCTAAACTGAACTCAGTTCAATGTCAAGCCTGCCCAATCCTGAATCCCCTGCCTGCCGATCACTTTCTGCTGAGCCGGCCCTGTACCGGGCTCTTGGGGCTGTCCCTCCTGGGGCTGGCAGCGACCAGCCGGTTCAGGATGGAGATCGCGGATTCCAAGCTCTCGCGCTCTGCTACAGAGAGGGAAGCGACGGCCAGATCGATCTGGAGAGGCCGAGGTTCGTCGATCGCCAAAAATCCCGAGGGCGCACCTCGGGGTTCTGTGGCAGACTGGACTGAAATGCAGGCGCGCGTCACCCTTCATCTTCTGGCTCGCTTGGAAGAGCGGCACGCCGCGGAGTCCGAACTCCGCGACCTGTGCCGCCTGCGCGGCCACTCCGAACGGGTCTGCGACGAACTCATCTCGGCCTTCATCGAGGCCTTCAACAACGTCGTCTTGCACGCCTACCGCGATCGCGAGGACGGCAAGGTCGAGGTCGTGCTACAACTCGACGAGGACAGCGCCGTCATCGAGATCTCGGATCGCGGCCATAGCTTCGACATGAAAGCGGTGCCCGAGCCCACCGTCTCTCATTCCGACCCGGACCGGCTTGCAGAAGGGGGCTATGGTCTGCATATCATCCGGTCGTTCATGTCCGAGGTCTCCTACTATCAAGACGGAGATCGCAATGTGCTCCGCATGACCAAGCAGTTCCAACCCCTGGCAATCGGACTGAGCTAGTATCTGAAGGGACCTGATCGATGTTTGAATACCGACGAGAACAGCACGGCACCGTGACCATCCTTTCCCTGCGGGGCAACCTGGACGCACTGACCGCGCCCGAGCTGCGCCGCGAGATCGACGCCCTGGTGGCAGAGCGCCGCTCCCCGGTGGTGCTGGACCTGGCCGGTCTGGAGCTGGTGGACAGTTCCGGGGTCGGCTCCATTGTCTCGCTGCTCAAGCGCATGCGCCTCTTGCAGCCGCCGGGGGAGGTCAAGATAGCCGACCTTCGCGGACAACCGCTGCAAATCTTCCAGCTTTTGCGGCTGCACCGCGCCTTCGACATCTGCCCCACCGTGGCGGATGCGATCTCCCGGCTGTCACGATAGGAAGGGCGAGATGGCGACGCTGACAGTGCTGGAAGGCACCAACGCCGGGCGGGAATACGAGATCCCGGACGTCTGCTTCCTGGGCCGCAGCGCGCAATGCGATGTTCGCGTGGGCGATCTGACGGTCTCGCGCAAGCACTGCCGCATCCAACGCTACAACGGCAAGTACTGGGTCGAGGACCTGGGGTCGGGCAACGGCACCTACTTGAACCGCCAGCCGATCGTCCGGGAGGAGCTGCACCACAGCGACGAGATCAAGATGGGCCACAGCCGCTTCCGCTTCGGCGACCGCAGCCGGCAACTCCCGGCCATCCGCGAGGTCATCACCTCGCAGACCAACCTGAACCCCGCGCGCCTGCAACTGGTGACCGACAACCACACCAGCATCGACCAGGAGATCGACGCCTCCCACGATGTCCTACTGCCCCAGGCCCCGCTGCCCACCCGCGCCGAACTGGAACGGGCCTACTACCGGTTGCGCACGGTCTACGCGGTGTTTCAGGCGGTGTCGAGCATCCTGTCCATCGACAAGCTGCTGGACGAGATCCTCAAGCAACTGATGCACGTCTTCCAGCAGGCGGAGCGCAGCGCGGTGCTGGTGCTGGACGAATCGACGCAGGAGCTTACCCCGTACTCGGTGCGCTATCGCGATCAGGGTGACGACCAGGGCGACGACCCGCTGGACAACCGGGAGCTGGCGCCCGGGGTCATCGAGGCGGTGGTGAAGAAGCGCAAGGCGGTGCTCATCTCGGAGCGCCCGCCGGGGGACCCGGACAGCGAGATTCCGGCCCGGCAGATCACCATGACCGGGGTGCACCAGGGCTCGACCATGTGCGCGCCCCTGGTGGCCGGCGGCGAGGTGCTGGGCATCCTGCAAATCTCCGCCGGGCCGGCGCAGATCTTTCATCGGGACGACCTGGACCTGCACGCGGGCATCGCGGTTCAGGCGGGGGTGGCGCTGGCCAACGCCCGCATGCACGACCGGCTGCTCAAGCAGAACCGGATGCACGAGGATTTGCAGGTGGCGGAGCAGATCCAGCGCAGCTTCCTGCCCCGGGTGCAGCCGACAGTGCCCGGGTTCAGCTTCCACGCCCACTACGATCCGGCCTACGAGGTGGGCGGGGATTTTTACGACTTCATCCAGCTTCCCGACGGGCGGCTGGCGATCCTCATCGGCGACGTCAGCGGCAAGGGGGTGCCGGCGGCGCTGCTGATGGCGCGCATGGCCTCGGAACTGCGCGTGGCGGCCCTGGCGGAGCGGGAGCCGGCGCGGGTGATGGCCCGGGTGAACCGAGCGCTCATCGAGATGGGGCATTCGGACATGTTCGTCACCGCGGTGTACGCGGTGTTGGACCCCCTGCGGCGGCGGCTGGTGTGGGCCAACGCCGGGCACCTGCCGCCCTACCTGCGCCGGGCGCAGGGGCCGGGCAAGGTCGAGCGGCTGGAGGAGGTGGTCAGCCTGGCGCTGGGCATCCTTTTGGACGCGCGCTACGACGAGGACTTCGTCGAGCTGGAACCGAACGACTCGGTGGTCCTGTTCACCGATGGGGTGGTCGAGGCGAAAAACAAGCAGGGCGAGGAGTTTGGCTTCGACCGCCTGAGCAGCGCCATCATCCACAGCGCCGCGGCCGGGGACATCCTGGGCCGGGTGCTGGACGAGGTGGCCCAACACGTGGGGGGCGAGCCACCCTACGACGACCTGACCATCGTGACCATCGGGTACCCGGGCAGCACCGACAGCTGGCACGCGGACCTGACGCGGCGCGTGCTGCCGGTCAAGTGATGCCCTCGCGGTATTTTCGCGTGGCGCTGGCGGAGATCGGCTACGTGCGAATGATCGTCGAGGCCTATGACGGACTGGCGGCGGTGCGATCTCGGGGCGCCGGGTGCGGGGAGATCGAATGGATGATCGGCGAGGGGATGCAGGACGAGGCCGGCGCGCTGGCGGTACGGCTTCAGGTGGAGACGGGGATGTATCCCATCGACCGGCCGGCGGACTGGGAAAAGTGGGGGGATGGCGGCGTTCGGTCCCCGTGAGGGGTGAGGGAAGGGCCAGGTCAGGCGGCGATGGAGAGCGGGTGTTGGTGAAGGCGGGGGGCGGTGCGCTTGCGGAACAGGGCCACCAGGCGGGTGCGCAGCTTGTTCTTCTTCGAGTACACCGTTTTTACCGAGATGCCCATCACCGTGGCGACCTCCTCGGCGCTGAGGCCGTTGCCGTAGTACAGTTCCACGAAGCGGCGGTCGCGCACCGAGAAGTCCGAGAGCAGCCCGGAAAGCATCCGCCAGCGCTCCTTTTCGATGAGGGTGTCGAGCGCGCTGCTCTGCGGCGCGGGCAGCTCGGCCAGGGGGTCGGCATCGCGGCCTTCCCGGGGCTCCAGGTGGACCAGCGACGGACGGCGGGCCTTCTGCCGGAGGAAATCGCAGGCCGCGTTGATCGAAAGGAGGCCCAGCCACGAACCCAGGCGCGCCCCGCGGTCGGGGTCGTAGGCGCGCAGCTTGCGCATGTCGTCCCGCAGGAGGCTGACGCAGACGTCGCCGAAGATCTCGTTGATGTCCTCGCTGGAAAGCGTCGAGTCGTACTTGCGCACCACCCGCACGATGCAACGGAACATGAGGGGGCGGAAGCGCCGCATGAGTTCTTCCCAGGCCCGCTCGTCTTTGCCCAGTACCCATTCTAGCAGCACGGCATCGGTCTCGCCGCGGGTTTCGATGGCGCGAGGCGAAGCGGTAGCGCACGGCGAAACGGAGCGCCGTGTATCGATGATCCGCAGTTCCATCTGATCCTCCGGTCTACTTTCTGACACCTGAGCGGTCCCTGGGTTCGCCATCTGATCCACGTCCGGCCAAAACGCCATCTGCACTTTCTACAGACGCAACACTCGTGCCCACGATCTGCAAAATCTTCACCCGGCGGCCGGTTCCCGAGTTTTGCGGGTAACTGACGGATAACTGGCCACAAATCAGGGGCGGAGAGGGCCGCCGGGCAGCCGCCGCGGCACAAGGAGAGTCTGGCGTGCAGGAGTGACATGGCCGCTTTTGACCGGCCTGCCATTTTGGCAAAAGGCCCTCAGACCCGCGAAATGGCGCTCTGCCAGCGGTGACGGGCCATCTTCTTCAGGATGCCGCGGCGCCCTTACGCTCGGGAAATGGCGCTCTGCCAGCGGTCTTTCAGGGCCTTTGTCCGCGGCTCGGGCATCTCCGGCGTGAAGCGGCGATCGACCTGCCAGATCTTCTCCCCCGAGGAGGTGGAGAAGATGCCGGCGCCCAGGCCTGCCAGGAGGGCAGCGCCCAGGGCAGTGGTTTCCAGCAGTTGTGGGCGCACCAGGGTCACCCCCAGAAGGTCCGCCTGAAGTTGCATCAGCAGATCGTTCTGCGCTGCCCCCCCGTCCA
>JBBRLA010000506.1:0-6537 GCA_038231615.1 Polyangia bacterium
GACCTGTCACTGGATCGCATCCGGGAGATGCGGCCCTCGGGCATCATCCTTTCGGGCGGGCCGTCCTCGGTCTATGATCCCGGCGCCCCGACCCTGGGGCCGGAGATCTTCGCGCTCGGGGTCCCGGTGCTGGGGATCTGCTACGGAGTGCAGCTCCTGGTGAAGCTCCTGGGCGGGGAGGTCATTCCCGCGACCCACCGGGAGTATGGGCGGGCGCAGGTGCGGGTGGTGGGGACCTCGCCGCTGCTCTTCGGTTTTCCGCCGGGGGAGGAACTGCTGGTGTGGATGTCTCACGGCGACCGCATCGAACGCCTGCCCCCGGGGTTTGTTCACGAGGGCCAGACGGCCAGCACCCGGGCGGCGGTGATCGCCGACGAGGCGCGGCGGATCTACGGGGTGCAGTTCCACCCCGAGGTGATGCACACGCCGCGGGGGGTGGAACTGTTGCAGAATTTCCTTTTCCGGATCTGCGGGGCCCGGCCGGAATGGACCATGGCCCAGCTCCTGCCCCAGGCGGTGGCGCGGATCGTCGAGCAGGTGGGCGACGGCCGGGCCATCTGCGGGCTCTCCGGGGGGGTGGATTCGGCGGTGGCGGCGGCGCTGGTGCTGCGGGCGATCGGGCCGCGGCTCTCATGCATTTTAGTCGACAATGGCCTCTTGCGCCACGGCGAACGGCGCGATGTCGAGTCCCTGTTCCGCGATGCCTTTCACGCCGACCTGCACGTGGTGGACGCCGGCGAGCGCTTTCTTTCCGCGCTGCGCGGGGTGACCGACCCTGAGAAAAAGCGCAAGCACATCGGCCGGCTCTTCATCGACGTGTTCGAGGAGAAGGCGCGGGCGCTGGAGCAGAGCGACGGCAAGACGGTGGATTTCCTGGTGCAGGGGACCCTGTATCCCGACGTGATCGAGTCGGTCTCCCATCGGGGGCCGTCGGCGATGATCAAGAGCCACCACAACGTGGGCGGGCTGCCCGAGCGCATGCGCCTGAAGCTGGTGGAGCCGCTGCGGGAACTGTTCAAGGACGAGGTGCGCGAGCTGGGGCTGGAACTGGGCCTGCCACCCCGGGTGGTGCAGCGGCAGCCCTTCCCTGGACCGGGGCTCTCGGTGCGGGTGCTGGGGGAGGTGACCAAGGAGCGCCTGGTGACCGTGCGGGCGGCCGACGCGATCGTCGAGGAGGAAGTGCGGGCCTCGGGGCTTTACGAGACCCTGTGGCAGTCCTTCGCAGTGCTCCTGCCAGTGAAGTCGGTGGGGGTGATGGGGGACCAGCGGACCTACGCGGACACCATCGCGGTGCGGGCGGTGCAGTCCCGGGACGGGATGACCGCCGACTGGGCGGCCCTGCCGACGGAGCTTCTCGGGACGATCTCGCGGCGGATCGTCAACGAGGTGCAGGGGGTCAGCCGGGTGGTCTACGACATCACGTCGAAGCCACCCGGCACGATCGAGTGGGAGTGAGGCGGGGTCCGCTTGCGTTGAGTCCGGATGCGCCCGGAGCCGGCGAGCGGAGCGGCCTACTGGCCGTGAGCATGGCGGCGTGGACGAAAGACGAGGCTCAATGAACCGCGATTAATGAAAGCGGTGGCGCTGTGAAGGGGGCCGGAGCCCTCTGATCCCTCCCGCAGTGGCCGGCGCACGCCTGCTTCCCTCTGGCCGCTTCGCGCACCGAAGTTGTGCTAAAGCAATCATCCATGATCTCCTTCGCCCCGGAAGACGACCAGCAGATCGCAATGGACCTGTCCCGCAAGTTCGCCGCCGAGGCGATCCGCCCGCACCTGCGCGCCTGGGAGCAGGCCGGCGCCGTGGCCCCCGAGGGGCAGGCGGCCTTCGATGCCCTGGGCCTCTGCGCCTTGGACCTGCCCGAGTCCCCGGCGTTCGGCAACGCCGACGAGGCCGCCCGGCGCATGACCACCCTGTGCCTGGTCCACGAGGAGCTGGCCTTCGGCGATGCCGGCGCCGCGGTGGCCCTGTGGGCCCCCCATGGGGCGACCCACGCCGTGGCCGAACTGGCCGATCGAGAACAGTGGGACCGCCTGCTACCCCCGCTGGTCCACGGCCCGGCTGACAGCGCCGGCCCCCTTCGCGGCGCCGTGGCCTACTCCGAACGCGTGCCCACCGGCCTCTTCGCGGGCTTCTCGACCCTGGCGGTGCCACAGCGCAACGGCTACGCCCTTTCCGGGCGCAAGAGCTTCGTGGTTAACGCCGGCCTCGCCGACCTGACCCTGGTGTTTGCCCAGATCAACCCCGACGCCGGGTGGGACGGCTTCGGGGTCTTCGCCGTCACCGGCCGCCCGGGCCGGCGGGAGGGCATGCGCGTCGGCGAGCGCCACGGCCTCCTGGGCCTGGACACCGTCACCGTCGGTGAGCTGATCTTCGAGGAATGCTTCGTCCCCGAGGAGGACCGCCTGCGCGGCGGCGGTGCCATCGGGGCAGCGGTGCAGCGCTACCTGGCTCGGGTGCAGCTCGTCGGCGCCGCCAGGCAGGTGGGGCTTTCCCGCGCGGCCTACGAATACGCCCTTTCCTACACCCAGGACCGCCGGGCCTTCGGGAAACCCGTGGCCCATTTCCAGGCCATCGCCTTCACCCTGGCCGACATGCTGATGGATGTGGAGGCCGCCCGCTGGCTCCTGTGGCGAGCGGCGGCGGTGGTAGACCGGGGGCCCCTGGACCGGGCGGCCTGCTCCCTGTGCGCACAGGCCGCGGCCCACGCCAACGAGGCCGCCTGGCGCACCGCCGACAACGCGGTGCAACTTCTGGGCGGCGCCGGGTACATCCAGGACTTCCCGGTGGAGAAATGGCTGCGCGACACCCGCGTCCTGTCCCTGCTTTCCGGCGCCGACCCGCTGCACCACGAGTTCATCGCCGAGGCCGAGCTGGGGATTCCGCCGACCAGCCTGGCTGGCGGGCTGTCTTATGGGCTGCCGGGGGCCGCCCTCCAGGCCGTGCTCTCCTGAGCCCGCACATGCACCGCGGTCAAAAGAACCATTGCCGGCCATCGCCGACTTGCAGCACGCCTGGAAAGCCACGACCATGATCGACTTCGAGCTGACCCAACCTCAACAACTGGTCAAGGACTTCCTCCAGCGCCTGGCCACCACCGTCATCCGCCCCGGCTCCCTTGCCTGGGACCGCGACCACAAGGTGCCCGACGAGATCATCGAGAAGCTGGCCGACCTGCGCGGCGGGGTCTCCATGGGCGAGGTCCCGGCGGAGTACGGCGGCGAGGGTGGCGGCATCGGCGAGACGCGGGACAAAAAGGGCACAAGCCAGAAGAACCGCTTCGCCGTGCTGGGGGCGGAGGAACTGGCCTGGGGCGATGCGGGCCTCCTGCTCAACCTGCCGGGGCCGGGGCTGGGGGCGCCCCCGGTGCATCTTCTGGGGACCCCCGAGCAGAAGCAGCGCTTCTTCGCCGTCTTCGACAAGCCCGGCCTGCACTGGGGGGCCTACGGACTGACCGAGCCCGGGGCCGGATCCGATGTGTCGGGCATCCGCACCTCGTGCAAGAAGGACGGCAAGGACTGGATCCTGAACGGACGCAAGTGCTACATCACCAATGGCGGGCGGGCGGACTGGGTGGTGATCTTCGCGACCGTGGACCCCGCGCAGGGCCGCGCCGGGCAGCGGGCCTTCGTGGTGGAGAAGGGCACCCCCGGCTTCTCCGTGGGAAAGATCGAGGAGAAGATGGGCTTGCGGGCCTCGGAGACCGCCGAGCTGGTGCTGGACGACGTGCGGGTCCCCGAGGACAACCTCCTTGGCGGCGAGGCGCGCTACCAGGGCAAGGAGGGCTTCGTCGGGGCGATGCAGACCTTCGACTCGTCGCGGCCGATGGTGGCGGCCCTGGGGCTGGGGATTGCCAGGGCGGCCTACGAATACGCCCGCGACTTTGTGCGCGACAACTACCTTTTGACCCGCCCGCTGCCGCGCTACGCCCAGCTTGCGGGCATGCTGGCCGACGACGCCCGCAGCTTGCAGGCGGCGCGCTTGATGATCTGGCGGGCGGCCTGGATGGCCGACGAGGGCATCCCCAACGCCAAGGAGGCTTCCATGTCCAAGGCCTACGCCGCCCGGGTGGCAATGAAGGTGTGCCGGGACGCGGTGCAGCTCATGGGGGCCCACGGCTTGCTGAAGGAAAACTTCGTCGAGAAGTGGTACCGCGACATCAAGGTCTTCGATATCTTCGAGGGCACTGGGCAGATCCAGCGCATCGTCATCTCCCGGCGCATCCTGCGGGAGGCGCCGGTCTTTTGATGCAGGGCAGGCGCAGGCGGGTGCGGCACCACGTCAACCCCTTCAAGGAGGAGTTCCTCGACACCTCGCCACAGCGCCTGGTGCTACCGCCGGGGCCCATTGATGTCGAGCTGGGCTGCGCCGACGCCCGCTTCCTCTTCGAGCTGGATTCCGCCCAGTCCGCGCGGCCCGGCGACCCACGCACAAGCTACGTGGGGCTGGAGATCCGCCGGGAGATGGTCGAGCGGGTCAACCGCCGCGCCCGGATCGAGGGGCGCGACCGCCTGCGGGCGATCTTCGCCCACATCAACCACGACCTGCCGACCCTCTTCGCCGAGGAGTCGCTTTACCGGGTGTTCATCAACTTCCCCGACCCGTGGTTCAAGCGGGCGCAAAAGAAGCGGCGTCTCTGCACCCGAGAACTGGCCCTGTGCCTGTGCGGGCTGCTTGTGCCTGGTGGGGAGCTTTACTTCCAGAGCGACATCTTCGACCTGGCCCTGGACGCGATGGCCGTGCTGGAGTCGACGCCGGGGCTGGTGAACACCGCGGGGGAGTGGTCGTTTTTGCGCCACAATCCCTACGGGGTCGAGTCTCTTAGGGAAGTCCGGGTGCAGGAAAAAGGGCTGTCGGTGTGGCGCATGCTCTACCGGAAACCTGGGCGAAAGCCTGACCGATAGGCCTCACAGCGTGTGGCGCTCTCAGTCCTCCCCTCGCGCCAGCCTGGTGGCCCGGTCCCACAGATCGAGTGGGTCGATGCCCAGGGCCTGGAAGGGCCCGCTGCCGACCTGTTTCGCCAGGCTGACCACGCTTTTGGGCAGATAACGCCCGAGCAACCGCCCGGCGCCTTCGGCCAGCCCCGTCGCTGCCCCCAGCCCGGTCATGGCCAGCATCCACGCCGGCACCGGGTCGATGATGGCCTCGCCCAGGGCCACCGCCTTGGCCAGCGCCCCTGGCTGTGGGCCCACCACCCGCCGCCAGGCCGGCAGGGTAAGATAGAGCCCCAGGTGCGGCTTTCCCACCCGCGCCGCCGCCTGGGAAAGCTGCTTTGCGTCCCGCCGCAGATCGCCCGAAGGTTCGTGCAGGCCCAGCCCCGCGTGGGTGCTGACGTGGGTGATCTGCCCGCGGCGCTTGCACAGCACCAGGGAGGCGAAGACCCTCGGGCGCCGGGGACTTCCAGGGCGGGCGGTCTCGCCGGTCTGATCCACGATGTAGAGCACCAGCGAGCGATCGTCCGGCAAGAGCAGATCGATGGCGCGGCGGGCCACCTCCGCGCCGGGCAGGGGGATGACAAAGGGGTTGGGGTCCACGTGGAACGATCTGCCGTGCTGCTCCCGGGCGGCCTCGATGGCGCCGAACAGTTGCTGCAAGGGATCGTCGCCGCCGCGCACCCGGCCCTCCACCGTGCAGTGCAGTTCTCGCGGGCCGTCCTCCTCGAAGACCACCAGCACCCCGGCCTGCGCGGCCCGGCGCAGGGCGCGCAGGGAGCCGGGGCCGTGCCACAGGGCGGCGTGACGGGAAAGCTCGGCCTCGTGTTCTTCCGGGGACGGGCGCGGCCCGGGTCGCAGCATTTGCACCACCCGGCCCCCTTCCAGAAAGAGCACCAGGGGGGGTCGCGCGGTCTTGCCCGCAGGCGCCGTGCCGTGCGCCGGCGGCGGCAAAAGGAGCCGCGAGAGGTTCTTCCAGGCGACAGGGTCGATTCCGCTGAAGGTGGCGTCCAGGGCGAGCATGGGTCATTCCTTGGCGAAGTCGATCCCGCTGAAGGTGGCGTCCAGGGCGAGCATGGGTCGTTCCTTGGGTCATTCCTTGGCGAAGAGGCGCACGGTCATGGGCGGCAGGGTCATGGACAGGCCGCTCTCCCCGGCGATCCGCTCCCCGGTGAGCAGGTCCCGCAGGGCCCCCGGGTCGGGCAGCGGCAGCTTGCCTGTGGACGGGGTGGCATGGCGGTTGCCAACGGCCACCATCCGGGCCTCGCCCGCCGCGTCGCGATGGATCACCACATCCAGGCCGCAGTCTTGTTCCGGGCAGAAGTCGGCCTCCGCGCCCTCCGGGTCGCCCAGCAGCGCCGAGAGCCCCGGCAGCAGGTCGGCGTCATTGGGCAAAAGATGCACCCGGTCATGGCGCAGGCCGTGGTCGCAGGGCGCCAGATCCTCGTCCCGGTCGGGGACGCCGGGACCCAGGATCAAAGTGCCGCCCCCATCCACGTACTGCCGCAGCCGCGCGCCCAGCTCCCGGTCGAGGAAGTCGAAGCTGGGCATCAGCACCACCCGCCGCCGCTGAAGCTGCTCCAGTGAGCAGCTCGCGTCGAGCACCACA
>JBBRLA010000507.1:0-6533 GCA_038231615.1 Polyangia bacterium
CGGCCAGCGCCTGCGCTACCAGGCGGAACAGCTCGCTCTGGCGCAGCGCGTGGATGATTTCGTTCAGCAGGGCCCGGTGCTCGGGCACGAGGTGGCCGCCAAGCGCATCGAAGGACAGATCGAGCAGATCGACCGCCTCCGCGGGGAGATGGCGCAGGAGCACGGCTACGGCCTCGTCTGGCGAGTCGGGGGCCGCATCTCGAAGCGCCGTGGTGAGGACGGCGCGGAGCTGCTGGAACACCTCGGAGAAGGGGCGCTCGCGGCAAGACACGCTGCACAGGACCTGGCCTGTGGCCTCGGCACGACCGAGGAGGACGTAACCCCGTGGGCGCGTCGTGACCGGATCCGCGGGGAGCAGGGCCGAAAAGAGCTGCTTCACCGGCACCCAATGCGGCGGATACTTGAACCGGGCAACGTCGAGAACGAGGGCCAGGTCGCGGCCCTGGTGATAACCGCCCACGGGCGAGTAGTGCCCACTGCCAGTCTGGCCCATGGTGCTGCGATCATAAGCTACTATCAGATGCTGGCCCTCGGGCGCGCTGCCTGCAACCGCCAGCGCCTCGCGGAAGTTGTCGAGGGTGGCTTCCGGGGGGCGGTGCACCTGGGCGGTGGCGCCATTGCAGCGGGCGAGGCAAGCGAAGTCCTCCAGGGTTAAACCCTCCCGGCGCACCACGTCCAACGGCCGACAGCAGTCGAGCAGCTCCTCGCTGTACCAACGCCAGGGGCCGCGCCAGAGCCGCCCAGGGTCGATGGCAAGCGCGTTCAATGCAATGACCAGGGTACCCAGGCTGCAGAAGGCCGGCTCCGCCTGGGTGTGGAACTGCTCTGCCAGAGGAAAGTAGCCCTCCATGGTGCCTGCGTCCAGCGCCTCGCGGAAGAGCCGACGGCCCTGTGGAGAGGAGAAGGAGATCAAGGACTCGGGGAGCGGGCGACGATAGAAGCTGTCGGTGGACATGTGCGGTAGCAGCAGGATACCTCAAAGGCACCACAGCATCCGCCACCGCCTCAAGCCCGGCGTGCTCCAGGGCGCTGGCCGGCAAGGCGCCCCGGCGCGGGTGAAGACGTCACCGGGGCTCAGCGGTGGGCCAGCACAGTATGGTTCGACAGCAATCATGCTGACGGTGACCTTGTCAGCGGCCTCCATTATTGCCTTCAGCTTCGTTGACAAGATTCCTCCGTGTCCTTGGTGAGCGGTGTCCATCTGCCCAACGGCTGCCGGTCTGCCGCCGCGCGGAGCGCGGTCGGTAGCAGCGGCTTGTTGGGCGGCATATACTCATGCACCAAACTCGCCGCTTTCACCGATCTTTGATCACGCTATCACCGGTAAGGATGAGTAATAGGAAGGCAGGGCGGAAGGGGTCCGCCAGCGTGGCTTCCCAATCTATAAAAGCTTGCTCAACCTGAGATATCTGGGTGAGCACGCCTTGTCGGGTGAATCGCTTTGATGGATCGTAATCTGCTTCGTGCCTGGCTTGTTGGAGATCAAGGAAGGCCCGTGCGACGCTTTGGAGAGCCATGGATGCCGCCGCTGCCTTTGCTCCTTTGGGCAACACCTTTCGGAGCTTGCTCGGTACAGTCGGACCCGTGAATTGGCCACATACCTCTGCTATGCGCGTGTGTGTGAACCACCGAACGATGGCCTCCCCGATCTCGCGGTGAGTGGAAGTTGGCCCGAAGCCGACATGAGCACTCACGGAGCTTCGGATCAGCAGGTGGAAGAGCGCATAGTACGCAGTAGAAACAGCACGCCGCAGACTCGCTTGCCTGGGACGATGGGCGTCAAGCCTCGCTAGATCGCGGGCAACATCAAGGAAGTCTTTGGGTTTGATCATCTCCTACTCCGCTGCTGCTTCGGGCTCGTCGATCTCGCCTTCAGACTTCAGGCGGAACTCAATATGGGGCCACCGATCCAGCGCTCGATCTGTAAACCCTTTCCAAATCAAGTCGTGAATGGGTCTGAGCCGCGTCCACGGATACGGCTCGCCCGACGGGTCATCGTCCAATACGACTGTGATGAATGCTGCATCGCGGCCATTCGAGTCGATTGCTAGCTTGACCTGGAAGTCACTGACAGGCGGGCTCGTCTTCAACGTTGGGAGTGCTTGACGGACGTCCTCGATCGCCGCGTCTATCGCTTCCTGACTGTTCGTATTTTCCATTCGGTCCATCCTGGGCGAAAACTTCTATCTTCCTGATCTACTAGCACATCCGGCGCACCGCCACTAGCGGCGAATCGTGAGCACCATGGTCATCGAGTGCAAACGCCTTGGACACCATCCCGTTTGTCGGCTTTCGGCGCCCTGTTGAGTATTGGGTGCCTCGTTAGCAATCGGGTTCATCGCGTTGTTAGCCGGCCCGACGCTGCGATCGCATGAGCTTGCGGAGATCGGCCACGTGCATTGGCGGATCTGAGAGGTGCACCACGGCATGACAGTTTGGGCAGAGTGGTCGGAGGTCCTTGACCGGGTCCACGCCTTCGGCTATGGGCCCGTAAATCGAATCCATTTCGACGTCGCAGGCGACGCATTTTGGTCCGTAGTGCCGGAGGCACTCGGCCCGCGCTTTTGGATTTCGCTCGAAGGCGTTGACTAGAATGGAGGTGGTCGCGCCCTCGGTGAAGCGACCCGCGGGGTCCACTTCCTCTACGCCATAGTGGGACTTCCTCGCCGCCGACGGCGTTGCGGAGCGCCGGGCCGCCCGCAAGAGCAGTTCTGCGCCGTGCCCTCTCCATAGGCGAGCCAGCCAGCCCGGACGCCGAGGACATCGGCGATGGCCTTGACGGTGTCCAGCCTCGCCACACCACCGCCACCTGAGATTGCATCCTCCTCAGCAGCCGACCACGTGGAGGTGCTTGCCGTCGGACTCGATGTCAGTCAAGGTCAGCTTGTCCTCCCAACTCACCTCCTTGCGCAGGTCGAAATGCACCAGCCACCCCTCGGACAGCCCGGCCTCGTCCAGGTAGCCGAGGAGCTGCTCCTGCGCCCGCTTCAGCGTCCGTGTGTCCCGGCGCAGCTTCAACTCGATGGCGTGCCGCTCCCCGCCGAACGTCACCAGCAGATCCAGCGCGCCCCTCCCCAGGGCGTACTCGCGCTCGATGGTCCCGCCCCCATTGACGATCCGCTGCAAGTAGGCCATCAGCATCAGGTGCGGCCCGGCCTCCTTGTAGCTGAAGCCTGCCGCAGCCAGGTGACCGTCCTCTCGCCAGAACTCCTGCCACGACGTCATCAGCTTCAGCATGTCCAGCCTACCATCGGGCTTCACGTAGGCCGACGGCTTCAAGTAAAGCTGCCGCTCCATGTCATGGATCAGCACCCGTGGGATCACCTCTTTGTATATCGGGTTGGCAATCCGGTACTGCCCCTGCTGCTGCCCGAGCAGCCCCAACCCGAGCACATAGGCGAAGTCGTCATTCAGCGCGTCCCCATCGTCGATCAGCTCTCCCAGCAACATGGGTTCGATGATCCGCCGCACCCGCGGCTCCCGCAGCCGCGCCACCAGCGCGTCGATGTGCGATCGCCGCTCCTGGATCAGCGCCTCCTTGGCGGCGTCGACATGGGCGGCGGTGGCGGCGATGTGGCGATCTGGCACATCGAGGTCGACGATGTGATCGGCCAGCGCGTTGACCAGCCAGGGCTGCCCCTGGGACAGGTAGAAGATGCGGTCGATCGACTCCGGTAGAAAGAGCTGGCCGGTGTGGGTGGTGTGTTGATGCAGCAGCTCCGCCACGTCAGCCGGAGAGAACAGGCTGAGGGTGGGGGCCTCGGCGTTGATGTTGAACGGCGAGGAGGTCCCGAGCCAGGAGAGCGGTCGCCGGTCCTCGATGCTGACGGCGTAATCACGCACCTCCCGCCTGCCGATCAGCGCCAGGCCGTGAGGGAAGGGCAGGTCGGAGCGATCGATGTAGCCTTCGCGGATCTGGGTCAGAAAGGACACCATGGCCGGCCCGACCAGGCCGTCGGCTTCGTCGATCAGCACGACGACCGGGCGTGCCGAGGCGCGGGCCAGCGCACGCAGCGCATGGAGGATCGCCGTCTGGGGGGTGTCTCGCAGGTCCGTAAGATCAGGCAGCTTGATGTGCGGCAGGTCGCGATGAACTGCGGTCGCGATTTTTTCCAATACCACCGGGAAGGCGACCGCGGGCTCGGGGAGCTCGCGGGCGGACTGGATGTCGATCCAGATGCAGGCGTAGCGGTCACCGGCGTTGTAGTGGCGCACCAGCCACCTGGCGCAGGTGGTCTTGCCGGTCTGGTGACCGGCCCGCAGGGTGAAGTATTTTTCGTCGTCGACGAGAGCCATGACCCGGGTCAGGCGGGCGCCTGGTGGAAGCATGTAATGCCTGCCGGGGATGCACGGACCGGAGGTGTTGAACGAGGGGCGCATCGCCCTTGACACTACTGGACTGCTGCCTCGCCCGACAAGAGGCCCCGCGTTATCTATAAAAACTAAAAACGAAGTAGCCCCCGCTCCCGCCGCGAAGGCGGGGGAGAGCGGGACGGTTGCAACAAAACTACGTCGACCTGCGCGCCGTCATCTCCATTCACTTTCTCTTCTTCGAACTGCTCCGCGACCTGCCCGACGATACCGCCTACCACCATGTGTTCCGCCTGCGGGCCGACAGCCCCGACGGCAAGGGACCGGTGCTGAGCCCCCACATCGAGATCCATACCGTCGAGATGACCAAGTTCCCCGATGTCAAGGATGGCGAGGACGAGGTCAAGTGGGTATACTGGTTGAAACACGGGCAACAGATGACAGAGCAAGAAGTCGCAAGCCTGGGCGTGCCCGAGATCATGGAAGCGGAAAGGAAGTTGGCGATGATCAGCCAGGATCGCAGCCTGCGAGTGGAACATCAGCGGAGAGAGATCGCCCGCCTCGACAGCGAAGGTCGGGAGCGCGACATCAGGGTGGACGCTGAGCGTAGGGGCAAGCGTGAGGGCGTCCTTGAGGGCGAACGGGTGGTCCGACAAGTCATTCTGGACCTATGCGAACTGTTGGGGTTGGAGGTCTCTTCGGAGCGCCGAACCCGGCTGGATTCCCTTCCTTTGGAAGAATTGGATGCTCTCCGGCAGCAAATCAAGCAGCAGCGTGCCTGGCCGGCCGACTAATGTTTGAGGTGGACCCCATTTACTGGACCCAAAAGGGGCACTAGGTCTCCCCAGAGAAGTTCTTGCAAGGGGCCGCATTACAAAATCGCCCGGGTCGCCCCGCCATGGGTGCACAGCGGCGGCCTGAACTTCACCAGGCGGGCCCCTCGCTGCCAGCCGGGGCAGGTGGTCTCGGTGCACGCCAGGATCGCCTCGGCCACTCCCAGCCGCTCCACGTCCTCCCACCTCCACGCTCGCAGCGCCCCCACCCGCGCCCGCAGGTGCTCCCACACCACCGGGTTGCGCAGCCCCATCACCGCCACGATCCCCGCCAGCCCGAAGAGTTCATCCGGCACGCACATCAGGTCCTGCCCGATCAGGATCAGTGTCGAGCCCCGGTGCCGCACCAGGCGCCCGGTGCGGATGAACGCCCGCCACGCCGCCGGGTCCTGGCTCAGGAGGTCCACCTCGTCCACCGTGATGATCCGCTGGAACGCGCCGTGCACTTCGCTGGGCATCATCAAACCCGACATCAACCCCACCAGGGTCGGCGCCACGCGGAAGCGCCCCATGTGCGGCCCGCCCAGGTACACCACCGTGGCCACGTCCGGCCCGAAAATCTTCCACATCCCCGGCTCTCCAGATGGGCCGGCCAGGTCCGCCCGCCCCCCCAGCCGCGCGTGGGCCGAGGCCTTCTGGGTCTGGTTCATGTCCTTGGCGTCGTCGATGAACCTGCGCATCCCGGCGATCTCCAGGGCCTTGCCCTTGTCCTGGGCGTGGTCCAGCATGCGCCGCACCAGGCGGGTCTCGTCCCCGGCGCCCAGGGCCGCCTCCAGCCCCGGTTGCCCGAGTTCCCACGGCTGGACCGTCAGCACCACCACCTCCAGCCCGAGATCTTGATAGGGGCGCAGGCGCCGCAAAAGGGTGTCGTCCAGCAATTCCCGCGGGATGGCGATGCGCAGGCGGCGCAGCGGCTGGGGCAAAACGCCCAGGCGGGCCATCAAGAGGTCCAGGTCGCGGGGCTTGGGGTTTTTCACCAAGCCATCCAGGAGCTGCGGCAGGCGATCGTTTTCTTCAATATGGAAGAAGATGTAGGCCGTGGGCTGCTGGATGGAGGAGGCGATGGGTGCCTCATGGCCCTGGAGGGACTCGCCCAAAAGGGTGCTGAGCAGGGTCTTGCCGACGCCCTGCATGCCGGCCACCAGCATCACATGGCCGCTGTCGCGAGACACGGCGAAGGGCCACTCGAGGTGATCGTGTATCCAGCCCAGGAACGACCAGGTGCGGGGCACAACGTCGGTGCCGATATAGCTCGACCATCGCCGAAAAGCGGTAGCGGAGACGCGCCAGGATGCGGCGAGCATGCGCGTTGTGCTCCGCGGAGTCTCAAGGGTGAGGCGAAGGGGGCCGTGACGGTTGCGCTGCGAGCTCAGGCAGGCACGATCGGAG
>JBBRLA010000508.1:0-6530 GCA_038231615.1 Polyangia bacterium
CGCCGATGATCCCCGCGCGGCCACCGCCACCGACCTGCATCCGGCGCCCGACCTTTCCGGCCCCGGCCTGACCAACCCGGAGGTGAGCCTGCCGCCTGACGCGAACTCGGTGCCCCTGGACATGCGCGCCACCGGACCCGCGCAAGCCGGGGGGTCCGAGCCGCTGACCGGCGCGCTGCTCCTGCCGGGAGGCGCCGCGCCCACGGGGCTTTTGCCCATGTGGGAGGGGACGCTGTCGGTGCCGACTCCCCTGCCCCCGCCGGGCCCCATCATCTTTGCGCCGGGCCTCTTCTCCGGGCCGCGGCGCTGGGTGCTCTTCGCCTGCCTGGGAATCGGGTTTGCCATCGCGGTGCTGATCCCGGTGATGTTCAAATGGAGCGACAAGACCCAAGGCGAGTTCCCGGAGACCTCGCTCACCGGGGTGCGCCCGGCGAAACCACCCGCGCCGGGCCTGGCAACCGACCCCCCGCCCAAAAGCGAATCGCAGGTCCCGCGGGATGGCAAGCCGGAGAACGAGGCCGTGGAGACCGGCGGCGACCCGAGGCGGCCCGATCGCCCGCACCACCACTCTGCACACAAGGAGCGACTTTTCGCCGGACCCGCGCTCCCCGCCGGGAGCGAGACCAGCAGCGCGCCCCCGCCGGCCCACCCGTCCGAGCCGCCCGGGACGCGGCTATCGCTGCCGACCGTGCTACAAGTACAATTCCTGGTGTCGCGGGGACAGCGACAGATATCGATCGAGTGCGCGGCGCACAAGCCCCTCCTGGTGTCGTGCGGCACGCCAAACCAGTGCTCCGCGGTGACCTCGGTCTCTCCCGGGGAGGAGTGCCAGGCCAGCCTGCCCGATCGGCAGGGGCAGCACTTTCGATATGACGGGTTGCGGCGCTACCCGGTCAAGGGCAGCCTGGTCCAGGTGCAGCTCGATCTGGCCCCAAAACCCCCCGCGGCCCAGGTGACCCCGCCGGTGACGCATACCCTGCCGGTCCACAAGCGCCGTTGAGAAGAGACCCACGAGAGGACCGCGCTCGCGAAAGCGGCGCGCTCAGTCCTGGGCAGCGGCGCAGGCGGGATCGAGCAGTTCGGGGCGGTACTCGAAGTGCATGGTGTCGTAGTGGAACCAGCGCCCGCCCCAGATGAAGCCCTCGGCCTCGAAGGCGTCGACGATGGATTGGGGCACCCGGTTTTTCCAGCGCGGGGGCCCCCGCTGCCAGCGCCAGTAGTCGGAGAGGGCGGGGGAAAGGTCCAGGGACACGCCGTAGGAGTGGGCGCTTTGCCGGGAGGTGCCGGCGATCTTGCGCCACACGAAGGTGCCGCCCAGGCCGCGGAGGAACGGGCGGGTGGCTGGATCGTTGGCGACGACCGGCTTGAGCCGGGAGGCGACCTTCTCGAAGGCCGGGGCGACCTTGCGGTTCACCCTCAGGCGGACGCCAAGGAAGTCGATGCGGACCAGGTCCACCTCGCGCTGTGTGCGGCCGTAGGTGGCGGCGAAGAGCGGCTCGATGCGCACACGCCCGGGGTCGTCGTCCTGCGTGGTCACCTCGGCGATGGGGCCGGGGCGGTAGAGCGGGCGGAAAACGTCCTTGCCGTCCGGGGCGTCGAGGCGCTCAGCCCAGGTCTTGTGCTGGCCGTCGTCGTAGGGGACAAAAAGGTCGGGTCCCGCCTGGGCCGGGATGGCGAGGAACCAGCGGCCGGACGAGCGGCGGGGCTCGCAAGCGTAGTGGCGGCACAGGCAGGAAAGCGGACGCGGCGCGGCCTCTTGTTTCGTGCCGGCATCGGCAAAAAGCAGGGTGACGAGCAGCGGCAGCGACAAGCGGCCCTCTACCCCTTGCCCTTGGGCCCGGCGGCGGAAGATTTCTTGTCGGGCCCCGGGACCGAAGATTTCTTGTCGGGCGCTTTGGTACCGGCAGGCGCGGGGCGCGGGGCCTGGCCATTGGCCCGATCCACCAGGGCCTGCAACTCCCCCCGCCGCTTCGCCAGGTCCCCCGCCTCTTCTTCGTCGCCGGCCTCGGGCAGGGCCGCAAGCGCCGCGGACAGCTCGGCCTTCGCCTCGGATCGCCGCCCCAGTTTGAGCAGCGCCTCGCCTATCTCCGCCCGCAGGTCCACGTTGTACGGGGAAAGAAAGCGCGCCATGGCCCCGTACTCCACTGCCTCGGCGTGGCGCTTCCCGGCCAGCAGCCGCTTCACCAGAACCTGCACCAGCTCGGCGTCCATCACGTCCAGGTGCGCTGCCGCCTCCAGCTCCTTCAGCGCGTCGTCCTCCCGCTTCATCTTGGTGTAAAGCTTCGCCAGCTCCTCGTAGGGCTCGGCGCGATCGGGGTCGAGCTTTTTGGCCTGGCGAAGCTGCTCCTCCGCCTCGGCCAGCTCGCCACGCTGCGCCGCGATCTCCCCCAGCCGCTCCCGGGCGTCGTAGCCGTCGCCTCCCGCGGCGATCAGCTCGCGGAAGCGCGCCTGCGCGGCCGGCAGATCCTTTTTCTTCAGCAAAAGCTCCGCCGACGCCAGCAACGCCTCCTTGGCGGGCGGCTTTGGCTTCAGCGCCGCCTCCACCTCGGCGCCGGCCCGCTGCCCATCGCCTTGCTGCACCGCCAGCATGGCCCGCAACGCATGCAGGCGCCCGTCCTGTGGCCGCTTCTTCAGGGCGGCGTCCAGCTCCTCCCCATCCGAGTAATCCGACGGGCGCAGGAAGAAGGTGCCCTTATACGCCGCAAGGCGATCGGAAAGGTCGGCGCGGAAGGCCGCGTCCAAGGCGGCGGGCTTCATCCCGGTGATCGCCAAAAGCACCTCCGGCAGGCGCTTTCCCTCGCCGAAGAGCCGCAGCCCCTTGACAATGGGATCGAACCCGAACCGCCGCACCAGGAAGTCCATCGCCGCTGCCGCCTCGTGATACGCGACTACGATGTGGGCCACGTCCCTGGCCCGGGTAAAGCCTGTGTTCAGGTCGGCGATGGGAATCAGTCGGTCGTCCCGGAGCGCGGCGTAGAGTTCGGCGTGGGTGCGGCGGGTCCAGTCGGGGTCCTTGTGGCCGGTCTCCCATTCGGAGAGCCCCTCGGTGAACCAGCGCGGCACCCGCGACCGCGAGATCTGGATGGCGAAGACGTGGGACAGCTCGTGCCAGATCATCAGGCCCCAGTTGAACGCCGCCTGTGCCGGCGAGCGCCCGGTCACCACCTGCCCGAACGTCACCCCCAGCGCCGCCAGGCCGGGCAGGCCCACGGTGCGCACGGCGTAGTTTACCGGGTCCGCATACAGCTCCACGATCAGCGGCAGCTTCGGGGTGAAGTGGTAGCGGCGACGCAGTTCTTTCCATTCGTCCTGAATCAGCGGTAGCAGCACCGGCAAGAGCAGCGCCCGCTCGGCCTTGGGCAGGCGCAGGCGCAGGCCGCCCTTTCCCGGGGTGTCGCGGTCGATGTCCGCGGTGACCACGTCGTACTGGCCGGGGATGACCTTGTCGAAAAGGTCCAGCAGGTTGTGGGTCCGAACGTTGTAGCGATCGCCTTTCCACGCCCGGCGCAGGGCAGAAAGGCCCTTGTCGTCGAGGCCCTGACGCAGGTAGCCGCTGCCCAGGGCGGACCAGGCGTAGGCATCCTTGGGGTCGAGCTTCACCGCCTCTTCCAGCAGGGCCACCGCCTCGTCATAGCGGTGCTGGGTGGTCAAAAGGTCGGCCAGGGTGCGGTGCAGCTCGGTATGGTGCGGGTCGCGGGAGAGCACCCATCGCTTCTCGTCTTCATAGCGGCCCGTATCGTCGCCAAGCAGGGCCTCCGCGGCGGCCAGGGTGTGGGCGATCAGACTCTCCTTGTTCACTAAAAGCAGGGCGGCGATGGTCTTGTGCGCTTCGTCGTGCTGCTCGTTGTCGAGGAAGATCTGGGCGCGGACGGTCAAAGCCGCCTCGTGTCGGGGGTTCTGGAGCAGGGCGCGGTCGATCTCCTTGTCGGCGCCGGCCACGTCGTTGCCCTGCTCCAGCTTGACCCGGGCCAAAAGGGCGCGGGCGTCGGGGTTCTCCGGGTCCTTTGCCAGCGCCTCGTCCAGGGACTGCTCGGCGTGGCCGGCGGTGTATTTTTCCAAAAACAGGGCCGCCCACTCGATGTTGGCGCGCACCCCCTCGGCGTCGCTCTTGCGGGCTTTGGCGGCGGCCACCGCATCGCGGAAGCTGTCGTTGGCGTCCTCATAGCTGCCCAGATGGCGGGCGGCCACCGCCAGGGCCCGCAAGGCGGCGGGGTCCTTGGTGTCCAGGGCGCCGCTGTCGTGGTCGTCGAAGAAGCCGTTCCACACCGCACGTTCCCGGTCGCGCTGCCCCAGCAAGCGGTAGGCCAGGCCCAGCTGCAAGCGGGCCTCGGTGCCCTTGGGGTCCCGGGCGACCGCGGCCAAAAGCAGGTTCAGCGCCTCCTGGTACTGGCCGGTGAAAAGGCGCCCCTGCGCCAGCAGGGCATCTGCCTCGCTGCGCTGCGACGGGTCGTGAAGGGTGGGTGCCAGGCGCCGGTGCAGCGACTCCATCTCGCCGTAGCGCCCGGCGCGCAGGGCGGCGGCCAGCGGGCTTTTCGCGGCCGGCGGGCCGGGCTGGCTTTTTGTGTCGGGCGCCACGAGCAGGCCGACAAGGGCGACAAGTACCAAGCACAGGACAGCGGGCCGTAACGACATGGCTAGCAGAAGTGTAGCAGGGGAGGGCGGGGGGCGCAGGCCGTGGGCGGTCTCAGCCCCTCCCGGTACCCGGTCGTGTAGTGGCAACGGCCTGCGTTATCGCCGATGCCTTCGTCGCTGGCCAGAGCTACTCCGAAGAGATGCTATAGATCGATCTCGTACCGGGGCAGCGGGTCCTGGCCACGGCCGGTCTGCCAACGGGCGTCGGGCTTCCATGCGCCGTTCAGCTCTTCTCGGCGGCGGGTCAGAACCGTGAGCTTCCTGCCAACGAAGCGCAGCACCTGATATTGTAAGGGGTAGCCGGGTACCCACTCCTTTACCGGGGCGCCGAAGGTCCCGGCGCAGACGAGGTCGATCTTTCTGCCGGCCGGGCCCATGTCGTAGCGGAAGAGGTTGTTCTGTGCCTTGTGGACGTGGCCGTGAAGGCCGAGGCGGAAGCCGGCCTGTGCGAGCAGTTCCATGAAGCCCGTGTCCCGGATGCGATCATCGCCGGGGCCGGCAAGGGGATGGTGCCACACCGCCAGCTTGAGGCATTCGGCATAGGCCGCCTCGGTGCGGATCAGCCTGAGCGCCTGTCCCAGGGCGACACCGTTGATGCTCGCCCGGTCCCGGTAGTGGTGGTCCAGCGCCCAGGCAGAGTTTAGCCCCAGCACCAAAAGCCTCTGCGCGGGGAAGTGGTGCAGGGTCGCTTGCTGCGCGTACTCCAAGGGGTAGGGCTCCAGTCGGATCGCCCGGTAAAAGTCCGAGAAAGGCGAGAATCGCTGCTGGTAGTCTGCGTCGCTCTTCTCCTCTATGTAGTCGCCGCCCTTGTCGATCATCAGGTCCTCGTCGAGGGCTCCTTTGTAGTCCGCTCGTCGCATGGGCGTGTACGCCTTCTGCGCCCGCGCCCAGTCCACGTCATGGTTGCCTGGCACTAGCAAAAGGCTCTGAGGCAACAGGCGGAACTCCCGCTTGATGTCGTGCAGAAACTGACTGGCGGCCTGGTACTCCTCGGCGACGGCGCGGTTGGCGATGTCGCCGGACACGATGACCAGATCCGGTTTGACGTTCATCTCGCGCAGGTCGGACAAGAGCTGCTCGCCCCACAGGGCGGCCTGCTTGCTGCTGCCGAAGTGCAGGTCCGACAGGTGTAGCACCAGGCTCTCGGGGAGGGGAGGGATCTGCTGGCCGGGCTCGACCGAGATAGACGCCGGGGAATGCCGGTCCTCCTTCGGGACGACCGGGGCGTGTCCGAACAAGGGTCCTTGCTCCGGGTCCCAGCGCAGCTCGGCGTGACCGGTGTCCCTGGCGAATGCCTCCCACTTGAGGCTCCGCAGGTAGAATTCCAGTTGGGGATCCTCCGCGCTCAGCACGGCGGCATCGCGATTGTAGTAGAAAAGCTCGGCCAGCCGGCGGTTTTGCTCAAAATGCCGAGAGAGGTTGCTGGCCATCAGCCAGTCCAGGGCCGGCTTGAGTTGGGGATACCGGTAACGGGCCTGATCCAGCGATACCGAGGCGTCCTGCGCGCGGGAGAGCAGCCACAAGAGTGTCAGGCAGGCGCCCCGCGGGGGGGGCTTCTCGTCATGAGAGGCAAAGGCCACGAGCGCCGCGTGGTACTTGAAGGCCAGGGACTGCTGCACCTTGTCCATCACGTAGCCGCCCGGTCCGGTGACGATCGTGAGCGGGGCTGGCTGCGTCTCCAGCACGCCCTCCTTCAGCGCGGCCTCGTAACACAGGAGCTGGGCGGTGAAGAAGCTGCCCGCTGCCGCCTTCACAAACTCTGGACGGCGCTGAAAGATGATGTTGGCGGCCTGCTCTCCCCGGGCGATCAGTTCATCGATCTTCTCATCGGGCTGCTTACCCATGCAGATGACGGCGAAGCGGCCGGCCAAGTCCGGAAAGTCCTTGACCAGAGACTC
>JBBRLA010000509.1:0-6502 GCA_038231615.1 Polyangia bacterium
GGCCGTTGCGCAGCACCCGCTGAAAGACCGCCGGCAGGCTCCCCGCGTGGGCGATGAGGGGGCCATCGGCAAGCTGGAAGTGCAGGTGCGGCTCGGTGGAGTTTCCCGAGTTGCCGCAGCGGGCCACCCCCTGCCCGCGACGTACCGTTTGCCCCCGCCGGACCTTGATCGACCCCTGCTTGAGGTGGCACAGGTAGGCATACTCCCGATGACCCAGATCGATGACCACCACATTGCCCAGGCGGAAGTATACATCCAGCCTGCCGGGCAGGTTGTCCGGCACCCCGTCGATCACCTGGACCACCTTCCCCGGGGCGGGAGCGAGGATCTCCTTGCCGTAGGCGAAGTAGTCGCTGTTGTCGCGGCCCCGGTCGCGGTAGGTGCGGGTCCCCTTGCCGACCTGTCGGGTGATGAACCAGTCGATGGCGAAGCGCTGGTTGGCGTTCAGGTAGTGGCCGTTGTCGGCTCCCGGCGAGGCGTTGGCGGTGGTCCATTCTCCGGCGAAGGGCAAAGAAAGGGTCGCCTTCTGGCGATAGCCGTCGTAGCGGTCGTAGTGCTCGTACTTGCCGGGCAGCACCGCCTGGGGGCCCACGGAGACCCCCGACACATGCCCGGCGTGGTCCACCGCAACCTTCAGGGACAGGTCGCCAAAGGCGGGGTAGCGGGCGGTCAGGAAGTAGCTGGTCGTCTCGGCGCCGGTCTGCTGCACCGGGGCGCAAAGGAGGTCGGCGGGCGGGCCTCGGGTGCCCACTGCGGCCCGCAAGGCGGCGAGATCCGGGCGGCGTCCCCCCTCGGTGTCGTGGAGCAGCAGCGCCTCTTCGGTCTTGCCGCCGAGAAGCAAAAGGACGTAGCGGCGGGCGATGGCCAGGCCGCTGTTCTGCGCCTCCAGCAAGACCCCCGCGGGCAGCGGCCCCGGGGCGTCCTGCGAAAGGATGCCGATGCCTGGCGGAGGCTGCCCGTCGGCGGCACCCCCGTCGGGGAGGTCGGGGAAAAGCGGCGGGGGGGCGGCGGCAGCATCTCCAGCGTCGGGGCCAGCGGCGCGGGCCGGGGCCTGGCACAGCAACGCTGTCGCCAGGACCATAACCCACGAAGTTCCAGATCGCTTCATCATCGTCAGGGAGATTCGCCAATCAATATACGATCACGGCGACAGGAGGCCAAAGGGCAGCGGCGATCTCCTGGCGCACCTCGGGGTCGCCGACACTTCCTGCGCGGTGCCGGCGTTCCCCAGCGCCACCGCATGGACTGCGCGGTCAACCTGGCCAGGAGTGCAAGCACGGAAAGGATCTGGTAGCCTGATCATGAAAACCAAGACCGCTGCGTCGAACCGCCGTCGGTCACAGAATTGTCCGTCGGCGATTCTTACGACCTGGTTGCGTGAACACGCAAGGGAACTCGAAAATGAAAGCCATTGCATCTCCCGGGTACGGCCCGCTCGAACACCTCGCGCAAATAGAGGTGCCCCTCCCGATACCTGGGCGCGGCGAGGTTCGGGTCCGCGTCGTTGCGTCCGCGCTCAATCCGGCGGACTACAAGGTCCTGCTTGGCACCCTGAAGTTTCTTCACGCACGGAACCGGCCGCTCATCGTCGGCTATGACTTTTCTGGTACCGTCGATGCAGTTGGGCCCTCGGTCACCGCCATGTCGATCGGCGACGAGGTGTTCGGATTTCTACCGTACGGACCGGGCAATCGCCGAGGCGCCTTCGCCGAAGCACTGGTCGCGAAGTGCGACGAGATCGCAGTCAAGCCGAGAAGCGTTTCGCACGAAATTGCGGCGGCGTCCGCCACGACCGGGCTCACCGCGATACAGTCGATCCGCGATCTCGGTCGACTGCCCGCTAGCGGAGGGCAGGTCCTGGTGACTGGCGTTTCAGGCGGGGTCGGTTCGATCAGTGTGGGCATAGCCCGGAAGTTGCATGCGTCTGTGACGGCGGTGGGTTCCGGCACGGGACTCGATCTCGCGCGGCGGCTCGGCGCGGTTGAAGTCCTTTACCGCACCCAGCATCACCTCCCGGGAAACATCCACGAGCAGTTCGACGTCGTCTTCGACGCCTCGGCCGCGTACCGTTGGCGAGAGTGGCGAGGTGCGTTGAAGCCAGGGGGTGCCTTTGTGTCGACGCTCCCTTCGCTCGCGTTTGCCGCAGACAAGGTCGCCAGCCTCTTGGCGCGCACCCGGGTTCACTTTGTGAACGCCAAGTCGCGCCCGGCCGATCTCAAGCTGCTTGCGACGTGGCTTGAAGAAGGCCTTGAGGTACCTCTGGCAGCTACCATTTTGGTGCGAGATGTTGCCAAGGGACTCGCGCAACTGCAAAAAGCTGGCGGACGCATTTCCGTACGGGTCGCAGACGGGTTTTGAGGGGACGCGAGTGATTCAAACGCCGACTCCCCTGGCTGTCGACGATCACGCCGACAGGAGGCCCAGGGCGGCGGCGATCTCCTGGCGCACCTCGGGGTCGGCCTCCGACTGAAGGGCCCGGGACAGGGCCTCCCGGGCCAGGGGGGCCGCCACCGGCTCCCGGGTGGCGATCTGCCCGAGGGCCCAGGCCACGTGGCGCCGCACCAGGGGGGGCTCTGCCAGGGCATCCACCAGCGCCGGCACTTCCTGCGCGGTGCCGGCGTTCCCCAGGGCCACCGCCACGTTGCGCAGGAGCTGCCTCCGGTTGATCCGCCGCAACGCCGTGCCCTTCACCAGCGTGCGGAACTGCGCCGCCCCGATGCGCAACAGAGGCACAAGCTCCGGCGTCGCCGGGAAGCGCTCCTGCGAGGCGCTGCCCGTGCCGCCCCGGGGCTGCGGACGCAGCGCCGGATCGCCGGGCCGGTCGGCGGCGTTCCACGGGCACACCTCCTGGCACAGGTCGCAGCCGAAGATCCAGGTGCCCACAAGGGGCCGCAGTTCTACCGGGATCACCCCGTCGAGTTCGATGGTCAGGTACGAGATGCAGCGCCGGGCATCGAGCTGGTAGGCCCCGACCAGCGCCCCGGTCGGGCAGGCGGAGAGGCAGGCAGTGCAGGCGCCGCAACGCGGGACGGCGGGTTCCCCGGGCTCGACTTCCACGTCGAGGAGCAGCTCGCCGAGCACGGTGTAGCTGCCGACCCCCGGGGTGATGAGCAGGGTGTTTTTGGCCTGAAACCCCAGGCCTGCCCGGCTGGCGATCTCTCGTTCGAGGAGGGGGGCGCTATCCACGCAGATCCGCGAGGCGATCGGCAGGCCGATGGTGTCCTTGATGCGATCGGCCAGAAGTTGCAGGCGGCGGCGAAGCAACAAATGATAATCCTGCCCACGCGCATACCGGGCGATTTGACCGCGAATGCCGTCGCCGTCGCCGTCGCCGTCGCCATCCTTCGGCCGCGGCGTGGGGTGCAGATAGGACACGGCGACGCAAACGATGCTCTGGCACAGGGGCAGGAGCGCCCTCGGGTCCCGCCGGGGCTCGGCGTTCCGATGAAGGTATTCCATCTCGCCGGCCCGATCGGCGGCCAGCCAGGCAGTGAAGAAGGCGTGGCGGTCCACGCGGCCGACAGGCGAGAAAGCGCAGTGAGCGAAGCCGGAAAGATCGGCCAGATGCCGGATTTGCGTTGCCCTGTCCCTCGGCGTCATGGTTTTCGTGCTAATTTTCGTAGTGACATCCCGGGTATTCCTGCCAGCGCGGGCCGAACGAATATATACAGGGTCACGTTGATGAAGAAATTGTGCTTTGCCTGGGGCCGCTCCTGCGGCCAGGATAATGACCATGAACACGCTCGCGGGAATCGGCATCGGGCTGCGCCGCCCCTTCGCGGAGGACCTGCTCACGACCAGGCGGCAGGTCGACTGGATCGAGGTCACCCCGGAAAACTGGGTCACTTACGGCGGCAAGGTGCGCCGCCTCTTCGACCAGTGCCTGGAGCGTCACGTCGCGGTGTCTCACAGCGTCAGTCTGAACATCGGCGGCCTGGACCCCCTGGACGATTCGTTCTTGCAGGCACTTGGCGCGCTTTGCCGGAAGATGGAGGCGCCCTTCTTCAGCGATCACCTGTGCTATTCCAGCGTCAACGGTGGGCCGCTGCATGACCTTCTGCCCCTGCCCTTCACGGAGGAGGCGGTGGCCCACGTCGCCCGCCGGGTGAAGCAGGCGGAGGAGGCGGTGGGGGCGCCCTTCGTCATGGAGAACGCCACGTTTTATTCTCACATGCCGGGGTGCACCCTTACCGAGGCGGGCTTCCTGCGCGCCGTGCTGGAGGAGGCGGACTGTGGGCTGCTTCTCGACGTGAACAATGTGTATGTGAACAGCCGGAACCACGGCTTCGACCCGCGCGCATTCATGGACCAGATGCCGATGGAGCGGGTGCGGCAACTGCACATGGCCGGGCACACCTTGAAGGATGACGTGATCATCGATACCCACATCGGGCCGATCATCGAGCCGGTCTGGGACCTGTACCGCTACACCCTGCGTCGGGCGGGGCGGCTTGTGCCGACGCTGATCGAATGGGACCAGGACATCCCGCCGCTGGATGAGGTGCTCGACGAGGCGGATCGGGCCCGCGCGGCGGCGGGAGAGGCGCTTGCGGGGGGCAAAGTGGAAGTGCCAGCGGAGGCAGAGGTGAGGCGATGAACCTGCACACGTTCTTCCAGGTCATCGGCCCCTTTCTGGAGGGGCAGGTCGATCCTCTTGGGGCGGCCCGGGTGCTTTATGGGGACCAGGCGGCGGCCTCGTCGCCGGATGCCCGCCGGCTGCGCATTTATGGAGACTTCTGCCGCACCCACCGGCATGAAGCGCTCAGCGTCTTTTCCCACTGCCAGGCAGCGGTGACGCGGCAGAAGGGAGAGGCCGCCTGGGAGGCCCTGGTGGCGCGCTACTTCCAGGCCCACCCGATGAGGCACTGGGAACTCAACGAGAACGGCGCCCACTTTCCGGCCTTCCTGAGTCAGGAAGGGGACCTGAAAATGCCCTTCCTGGCGGAACTGGCGGACTTCGAATGGTGGGAGTGGCAGACCCAGATTGCCCGGGACGCCCCACAGGACCAGGACCCCGAGGGCGGCGCACTGCGCCTGTCCAGCACAGTGGAGTTGCGCCGCTATGGCCACGACCTGATCGGCTGGCTGAACGAGCGCGACGACGGGCAGGAACTGGCTGGCCTGCCGGAACCACCGAAACCAAAGGACCAACTGGTCCTTTTCTGGCGCGACCCAGACGGGGACCTGCGCCGGGAGCCGGCAAGCCCGGAAGAACTGCTGGTGCTGCGCCTGGTCAGCGAGGGTCGCCCCATGGCGGACGCGGCGGTGCTGGACCTTTCGGCGGACCCGGAGGCCCTGGACGAAACTTTGGCCGATCTCCACGCTGCCGGGATCATCCTGGGCCTGGGCCTTGATTTTGACCTTAACCTTGGGGGGGCTTCTCCCCCGGCCCCTTGAGGGCGTCGGGGCGGTCCCGGAAGACCAACCACAGCGCCGCCGGCAGGGCAGTAAAGTCGGCGATCATCGAGAGCACGAAGGCCAGGGACGAAAGAATACCGAACTCGCGGATCGGCGGCAGCTTGGCCAGGGCGAAGGCCAGAAACCCCCCGGCGTTGATCAGGGTGGCGAAGAAGATCGCCTTGCCGGCGATGTGCAGGGTGTGGCGCAGCGCCTCCTCGGTGCTGGCGGTGCGGCGCTTCTCCTGAAAGTGGTAGAAGAAGTGGATCTGGTCGTTCTCGGAGGTGCCCAACACCGTCGAGGCGACGATGATGGTGGCGACGTTCAGGTTCATGCCGAAGAGACGCATGATGGCGAACATCACCAGGATGGCGAAGAGCGAGGGGAGCATCGCCATCAGCCGCGCCGGGCCGTTGCGGAACACCAGGATGAAGGTGCAAAAGATGACCACCACCGTCAGGCCGAAGCTCTCGGTCAGGGTGGGCACCAGGTGGTAGGAAATCTTCGCCTGCAAGGGCGCCATCCCGGCGGTGGTGAAGCTCAGGTGGGCCAGCGCCGGGTCGGCCTTCTGGGCGTCCTTCCAGCGTGCCTCGATCACCCCGCGCAGGGCCAAAAACCCCTGGTAGTCCACGGTCTTGGTGATCACCGTCAGGTGGGTCTGCGAGAGGTTGCCCACGTCGACGAAACGCTGGAGCATGGCCTCCCGTGGGACCAGCGACTCCAGGTTGTCGGTGATCTTTTCGAGCGCCTCCTCGTCGTCGGGCAGCCGGTCGCCCTTGCCGGCGATGTAGCGCAGGGTGCCCAGGATCGTCGGCAGCCCCACCACCGCCCGCAGAGTCGGCTCGGCTTCCAGGGCGGCCTGGAAATGGGACAGGCCGCGAATGACCTTGGGCTCGCTGAAACTGCCTTGCCGGCCCTTGAGCCACACCTCGGTCACCGAGAGCCCGCCGCCCATGCTCTCGAAACGCTTGGTGTCCTGGTACAGCTCGGTGTCGTGGGCCACGTATTCGATGGCGTTGGTCTCGAGCTTCATCCCCGACACGAGGTGCGGGATGCCGAAGAGCGTCACCGCCCCGACGCCGCAGAACAAAAGGGCCCCGGGCAC
>JBBRLA010000510.1:0-6472 GCA_038231615.1 Polyangia bacterium
TCTTGACCAGCCTGCGTACCGGACGGCTTAAGCCAGCGCAGGTGCTGCTGGTGGTGCGCAACCACTGGGGCATCGAAAATGACTGCTTCTGGTCCCTGGATGCGCAGTTTGGCGAAGACAAGCACCCCTGGGTGACCACGGGGCACGCGCTGCTGGTGCTGGGGCTTTTGCGGCTGATGGCTTACAACGTGCTTCAGTGGGCCCGCAAGCGCCACCTGCGGCTGTGTGCGGGGCCCAGACGTTTGACCGATCCACCGTCGTGGCAGCAGCTGTTTCGGTGGGTTCAGCAGGCGCTACGCCTCCCGCTGGACCCGCCCAAAGGTCCTAAGCCCGCTGATTGAGGACCGGGCTCGGAGATTCCGGCGGGGGACAGCCGGACGGGGAAGTCGGCCGGGGGATGTGGGCCGAGGGGCAAGGACAGGACAGACAACCATCTTCAGGTAGGAGTGACAGCAGGCAGGGCGACAGAGCCGCCCAGGCCGGCGGCGCGCGCGGAAGGGCCATCGCCTCGCCCCGCCGACCGCCCTGGGTGGGGTAGCAGCCGCAAAACAGGCCCTCCGCGGCGACCCACACTTCTCATCTCGCGATAACCGATCAAACCTGACCCCCACCCGTCGCTCCTTGACGGCCCCCTGTGAGGGCCCTACCATGACGCCACCGTGCTGACCCGGATCCGAATTGGAAACTATCGCTGCCTTGTCGGCTTCGATTGGAAGCCGGCAGCGTTCAACTTGATCCTGGGCCCCAACGGGGCGGGGAAGTCGTCGCTGCTCGACGTGCTACACGCAATCTACCGGCTGGCGAGCGGATGGGCGACAGTGGACGACCTGTTCCCGGTCGAATACCGGAATCGGGACGAGCCGCAGCGTCCACAGACATTCCTGCTGGAAGCAACGGTCGATGGTGTCGCGTACTCCTATTCGCTTGAGATCCAGCATGAACGTCGCGGGCGCCCGCGGATTGCAAGGGAAGAGATCCGGCGCGTAGGCCAGCCCCTCTACCGATTTGACGGGGAGCGTGCAGAGCTGCTCGCCCCGGGAGAGGACGCAGGCGCCACCTTTCCGTTCGACGGGCGGCGCTCCCCGCTCGCCACCTTGCCGACCGTGGCCCCCTTGGCGCCCCTGGCGCCCTTCCTCGAGTGGCTGCGGCGGCTGTGGGTCGTCCGGCCCGTGCCCCAGCTCATGCGGGCAGAGACCAAGAGCAGCACGCCGTGGCTCCAGCCGGACCTGTCCAATTTCGCTGCCTGGTTCCGCGATCTGCTGGAAGAGGATCCCAGGATTGCGGCGCTGATCGCCAAGAGCCTGCGCGCCGTGCTGCCCGGGTTCGTCGGCTATGCCTTCTCCCGCGAGACCTCTCGCACCAAGACCCTGCGCTTTGATTTCAAGAGCCGGCGCCGTGGGGTACAAGTACCACGCTTGCCCCAGGGCCCACCCGGGTTCGCCCTGGATGAGCTATCCGACGGCCAGCGCATGCTGGTCGCGCACTACACGCTGCTGCACTACGTCGTGGGAACCGGCCGCACGCTGGGCATCGACGAGCCCGATAACTTCGTGGCGCTGAATGAAATCCAGCCGTGGATGGACGAACTCCGCGACGTGGCCGGACAGAAGGGCGGCCAGGTATTCCTGGTGTCCCATCACCCGCGGCTGATCGATCTATATGCCATCAAGTACGGGCACTGGTTCGGGCGCAAGGGCACCGGACCGGTCAGGGTGCGGCCCATCGCGATCCAGCCAGGCGACGAGGGTATCCCTGTGTCCGACCTGGTGGCGCGGGGATGGATCGTTGGCTAAAAGGACGGTCAAGGTCATCGTCCTCTGCGAGGGCATCGAGGACTATGACTTCGCCCGGCGGGCGTTGATCCGCCTCGGGTGGAACCGCCGCCTGTTCGAGCCGCGTATCTGCCCTCCGGCCACCAATGGAAAGCAGTTCGTGACCGAGCGATATCCCGCCGAATTGAAGGCACAGCGCGCGCGCCAGGGGGTCAAGCTGCTGGTGTGCACCGATGCGGACGAGTATTCGGTGAGCGAGCGGGCCCGACAGCTTGCGATCGCTCTGCGCACGGCCAGCGAGCTCCCGCGCAAGCCAGCCGAGAGCATCGCTCACTGGATTCCGCGCTGGCACATGGAGACCTGGGTCTACCTCTATACTCACGGTCCGGTCGATGAGGACTACAAAGAGTACAAAAAAGAGGTGAGCGAGGCAGACCATTTGAGCGCGGCGATTCGCTTCGGCGGCGACCTGAAGCGCAAGTCGATCGAGCCGCTCCAGTGCCCTTCGCTAAAACGAGCGCTGGGTGAAACCGATTGCATCCGAGGCCCCAGCTCGGGGGGTGGGCCCCGGGAGCGCCGCACCTGAGACAATCGCATGGAAGCCAATCACAGAAAAGCGCTCCGGGCCCTGGTGCTGCGGCTGCGGCACCTGCTCGAAGGATTTTTTGACGAGAAGGGGGACTGGCAGGCGGGGGACCTGGAAGAGCGCCTGAAGGAGCTGGGCGTCCGCCGGGACCGGCCGGCCCTGCCGGTAGACGAGCTTTCGCACCTGTCGCCCGCCGATCGGGCCGCTCGCAAGACCGTCGATGCCTACCTGGTGCTGCGGCACAAGGCCGGTCTCGACCAGGACGGCGCGGTCGCCGAATACGTCCGCGAGACGGCCTACACCTGGGCCAACCGCTTGCTGGCGCTGCGCTGCATGGAGGCGCGGGAGCTGATCGACCCGGCGATCCTGCAACAGGACGTCTACGGCGGGCGTTCGATGCAACACAACCGCCTGGCGCAGCGCGACCCGGCGGCCTGCCTGGGCGAGGATGACGGGCTCTTCGTCCTGTTCGGGGAGGTCTTCGCCGAGCTGGCGCGCAAGCTGCCCCTGCTCTTCGACCCCAAGGCCCCCGGGGTGGCGCTGCGCCCCTCTGTGGCGGCGCTGCGGCGCTGCCTGGCCCTGCTCTCCGGGCGGGAGACCGTGGGCACGGCCGGGCCGGCGGGCGGCGAGGTATTCCGTGCCCCCGACGCCCTGGGGTGGGCCTACCAGTACTGGAACACCGAGGAGAAGGATCGGGTCTTCGCGCGGGTGCGGACCGAGAAGAAGGACAAGGAGAAGAAAAAGATCAGCGGGGCCGACATCATCCCTGCCACGCAGCTTTACACCGAGCCCTACATGGTGAAGTTCCTGGTACAAAACTCCCTCGGCGCGCTCTGGCTGGGGATGCGGCCGGACACGAAGCTGGCGGTGGGGTGGGCGTACTTCGTGCGGGACGCGGATCGTGCCCCGGTGGCGAAGAAGCAGGTGCGGGACCTCCGCTTCCTGGATCCCGCCTGCGGCTCCGGGCATTTTCTGCTGGAAGCGTTCGATCTGTTTTATGGGATGTATCAGGAAGAGGGCCTGGTGAAGGGGGAGGAGGCCGTCTGTCGGTCGATTTTGGAGAACAACCTCTTCGGCATCGACATCGACGAGCGGGCGGTGCAGATCGCCGAGGCGGCGCTGTGGATGAAGGCGGCGGAGCGGACCTTCGATTTCCCCGGCGCGCGCACCCACCTGGTGGCGACCAACATCCGGCTGCCCAGGGGCAAGGATCACCTGGAAACGTTCCTGGCCGGCCACCCCGAGGACCGGGCAATCGAGCCAGCCCTCAAAGAAGTGTTCGAGGGTCTAGCGCACGCGGACGAGCTGGGGTCGCTCTTGCAGGTCGAGAGGCCGGTGGAACGGGCCCTGGCGGAGATCAAGGAGAAGCGGGACAAGGAGCTGGAGAAGACGCTGGGGGGGCCGCAAAAGGAGTGGGACTTCACCCGGCCCGCGCAGCCGATGCTGGGGGCGGAGGACTACGAGGCGTGGAAGAGGAAGACGCTGAAGGCCCTGCATGATCATTTTCAAAAGGAGGCGGTGTCCGCGGACCTGGGGCAGGCGTTCTTCAGCAGGTCGGCGGACCGGGGCCTCTCGCTTTTCGAGCTGCTAGCGGGACGATATGACGTGGTGGCGGCCAACCCGCCCTACATGGGCAGCAAGAACATGGGGAAGGTGGTGCGGGGGTACGTCGAGACGCACTACGAACCGGGCAAGCGCGACTTGTACGCGGCGTTCATCCTGCGCTGCCTTGAGCTGTGCGCGCCAGGGGGACGGGTGGCGATGGTGACGCAGCTGGCGTGGCTTTTTCTCCGATCCTATGGATCCCTGCGCTCAATGGAGATCACGACTGGATCTGCGGGAGGACTCCTTCGTCAGACCACGTTGAGTACGCTGGTGCACTTGGGGCGCTATGCCTTCTCGGAAATCGGCAATGCAGTCGTGGCCCCTGTTCTATTTGTGCTGCGCCGCCATCTTCCTGACGAGAGCGCCAGATCGTGGGCATGCCGCCTGAATGCACCTCGTCCATCCGAGCAGCAAGACTCCCTTTTGAGGCAAGCAGTTCGAGGAGACGCCCCGGGAATGGTGTTTCGTCCCTTGCAGTCCAGGTTCCTGACCATTCCACAAGCTCCGATTTGTTACTGGTTACGGGAACGTTTTTTCGATTTGCTGGCTGGTCCCAAGCTTGGAGATGTGGCTGAAATCCGCCAGGGCATGGCCACGGCGGATGACGGCCGCTTCGTCCGTTTTAGCTGGGAAGCGGGTGACTCGACGCGCTGGGTCCCCTTCGAGAAGGGGGGCGGCTACGGCAAGTGGTTTGGACACCAGTGGTGGGTTGTCGATTGGGAATTGGATGGCGTGCGCATCAGAGCAACCCCCGGTCCACGCGTACAGAATCAGCAGTTCTTCTTTCGCACCGGCTGGACCTACAGTCGTATGGCCCGTGGCTCGATGGGATTGCGGATTCTGGATACTCCAGGTGCCTTTTCCGACAAGGGTCCGGGGGTGTACTGGCATAGCCACCCCTATCCAGCCTCGCTCAATACCCACACCTTCAGTTTCCTGACGCGCGCAAATTCTCCCAGCTTGGCGTTCGAGGTGGATACGGTGCTGCGTGCTCCGCAACCCACCACCGAGCCTGACGGCCTCGCGGCGGTCTGCGTTGATCTAAAGCGCCATCTTTTCGCCACGGACCCCACCGAACGTGCCTTTACTGGCCCCAGCGACAAAACGCAGTTGGTCGCCGCCATCCTCCATTCCCTAGAGGGCTGGCTGGAGCGCCTGAGCATGGACGCCTACCAGCTCGATGCAGCCGATGTCCAGGCAGTCCTTGACGAGACAGGCACCCCCGCCGGGTGGTTTCCACTGCTCGCCGGCCACGATGCCCAGCCCACGCTCCCCGAAGGGCTGTCCCCACTGCCCGAGGGCCTGGCCGACTACCTGAGCTATCTACCTCGTCTGGATACCACCGTCGCCACAGATCTCCGCCTCCGCGCCCTCTACGAAGCCGGACCCGGTGGTGAGGTCAAAAGCGAAGCAGAAATCGAGGCAGGTGACGAAGAGGAAGAAGAAACCGCCATCGGCGCCCGCATCCCCATCCCCACCGAGACCTTCCTGGAAGAGCTGTCGCAGAAGCTCGAACTTCACCCCATTTCGGTCTACTGGCTCCTCAAGAAGGGCATCGAAAACGACGGCTGGCGCTGCCTGCCGGAAGAGCGGCGCCTGCTCGCCGATCGCCTGACCGTCACCATCCTGCGCCTCCTCGGCCACCGCTGGCCCCGGCAGATCGAGGCCGGCGAGCCCGTGCCCGAGTGGGCCGATCAGGACGGCATCGTCCCCCTGACCGAAGGCACCCGCGAGGCCACCTTGCTCCAACGCGTGCGCGAGCGCCTCGCCGCCGAGCTGCCCGGCGACGGACTGGCGAAGCTGGAGCGGGACTTCCCCGCCGTCATGGGCAAGCCCCTGGCGCAGTGGATCGAGACCGACTTCTTCGCCCACCACGCCAGCCAGTTCAAGCGCCGCCCCATCGCCTGGCAGATCCAGAGCGGGCGTTTTGCCAAGAAAGGCAAACCCGCCTTCGTCTGCCTGGTCTACTACCACGCCCTCGACAACGACCTGCTCCCCAAGATCCGCAGCCAGTACGTCGGCCCCCTGCGCGAGGCCCTTCTGACCGAGCAGCGGGGCATCGAGGCGGTCCCCAAGGACGCGCGCAGCCCCCGGCAGAACGCGCGCCGCATCGAGCTGGAAACCCAGATCCAGCAACTCATCCACTTCGACGCCGCCCTGGCCGGGATCATCGATGCCGGCTTTGCCAGCCCCGGCCTCGACTCGCACGCGGTCGGCGATTGCATGCAGAGCCTGACCCGCGGCCTGCTGACGAAGTGGAGCGAGACCCTCGCCGCCGCCCCCCTGTCCGGCTGGCGGCCCGTGCTGGAGAAGATCGCATCGCTCTTGCAGACCGAGCTGGAGGCGCATCTGAAAAACGCCGGTAGCCTGACCATCGCCGAAAAGCGGTAGCGGAGACGCGCCAGGATGCGGCGAGCATGCGCGTTGTGCTCCGCGGAGTCTCAAGGGTGAGGCGAAGGGGGCCGTGACGGTTGCGCTGCGAGCTCAGGCAGGCACGATCGGAGCGTCA
>JBBRLA010000511.1:0-6451 GCA_038231615.1 Polyangia bacterium
CTCCGTGCGAGTGCGTGGAGGCACGCTGTCCCCCTGGATTACCTCGTTCATTCGTACCGACATCCGGTCCAGGCCACAGCTCACTGACGCGACCTCCTCCGATACAATCTCCGCCGCGCGGGCGTCGCTCTCGAGGTCGGCGGCACATGACCAACGATGCGCAACGTCCTCTCAAGTGCCCGACTGCCACGCTCCGCGCTCGCCGCTGTTCAAACGTGGAGTTTGGCCCAAGACGCTCTCGAACCTGGCGCTGCAGCGCCGCGACGATATCCTCAACCAGCTTCTTCGATGACTCCTTTGCTCACGCTTGCTTGACCGCCCAGACTTCAACTTATTTGGCCTGATGACCTCACCCGACAGCTTGATCCTGACGCGCAATATCCTCAAGCGGCAACAGCGTCGTCAGCTCAGGATTGGATCCGCCTCGCGAGCGCAGGGAACTGCACCCGCTGAGCGCCATGCTTCGGCTACAGGGCGGGGAGAAAAGACGGGGACGGTCCTGACAGGTACGTCAGGACCGTCCCGGGGTTACCACTTCTCGGCGTCCTGGATGACGCTCTCGGCGCTCTGCGAGAGCAGCCGCACCAGGCCGATGGTGGTCTCGGTCTTGGCGTAGTACTCGGTCTGCGTGCCCTTGGGGTAGCGCGTGAAGGTCGCTTCGCCGATCTGCTTGCTGCCGTCGAAGAAGCGCAGGGTCATGACCTCGCCGTACTGGGGCACGCCGGAGGGGCCCGGGGGCTGCGACATCGCCGGCTGCTGTGGCTCGTCGCCCTTGGACACGAAGTCGCTGATGGCCAGCCGAAGCACCTTGTCCATCCAGTTCTTCAGCGAGTCGTCTCGCTTGTCCGGCGAGCCTTCCAGGGCCCAGTAAAAGCCCGCCGGGTCCTGCCGCTTCTGCTGCACAAGCGTCCGCTTCTTGGTCCCCACCGTCACCTCGACCTTGGTGAGGTCGGGGCGTTCGAAGCGGTGCATCCGGCGCTCCATCAGCCGGCTGTCGGCGTACTCGAAGTCGCTGGAGAAGCGCTGCGGAAGCAGGTACACCTGCCCCTGCGGGTCGCGCACGTACACGTCCCCGGAGCCATAGGCGGCACTGCCGATCATGAGCTTGGTCGGCTTGCCCTTCACCTGGAGGGTCAGGCTCTTCTTCGACTCGGTCAGGCCCAGTTCCTTCAGCTTGGTGTCGTCCAGGTTGCCCAGGGCGCGCAGCCCCTGGAGCGGACCGAAAGAATCCAGCAGCTTGTCGGCCTGCTCGTTGCCGCGGAAGGCCTTCACCACCACGGTCTCCTTGACCTCGTGGATCGGCTTGGCCGGCTCGGCGGTCGCCGGGGTGCCAGAGGCCGGCATCGCGGCGCCAGGGGCCGGAGTCGCAACGGCAGGACCGCCAACCGGCGCACCCGCCAAGGGGACCGCAGGACCGCTCGGCTTCGTCGCCGCCGCACCGGCAGCAGCACCTGTCGAAGCCGGGGCCGCCGCGCCCATCGCCGCAGGACCGCCCGGCTTCGTCGCCGCCACACTGGTAGCAGCACTTGTCGCAGCCGCCGGACCCGCACCCGTCGTGGCTGTCGCCGTGACATCCCCCGTCTTGGCTACCGCCCTGGCCGCGCCCGTCGGAGACACCACTGCCGAACCCGCGCCCGTCGGAGTCACCACCGCCGAGGCCGTCGAGCCCTTCGGAGGAGCAGCCTGAATTGGGGAACTGGCGGGCATCGGGGGCTTCTTCTCCCCGCGGTCCTTGTCCGCGGCGGCCTTGTCCCCCCCCTTGGCAGAGGCGGGAGCCGCCTTACCCGGAGCCGCCTTGGCAGGCATGACTGCCGGCACCTTGGCAGGCATGACCGCCGCCGGACCCTTGCTCGGCACCGGCGCGACCGCCGGCCCTCCAGGCATCGGCCCTCCCGGCATCGCCCCGTGAGGCATCGGCCCTCCCGGCATCGCACCATGAGGCATCGGCGACATCGGGTTGGTCAACAGCGACTTCTGCCTGCTGGTCGAGGTGATCCACGCGTACGGCTCCCCGGTGGGGCTGCTCTTGCGCTCCACCGTCACCGTGCGCGTCTCGTCCTCGTACGTGACGCTCTCGATGTCGCGCTTGGCGGCATCCAGCACGGTCACTGTATCGCTTTGCACCTGGGTCTTGTCCCGGGTCCAGGTCATGTAGGCCGCGCCCAGCGCCAGCACCGCCAGGATGCCATGCACCGCCAGGGCCGAGGCCCCCTTGTTCTGTCTCATCGAAACCCTGCTCCTCATGACCCCCTCCTTCGCCGCACCCGGCGGGTGTAGAGCAGCCCCATGACCAGCACCAGGGCCGGCGCCGCGAAGATGGTCGAGTAAAACCACAGCTTGTCCTCGCTCTTGGTGTGAACGATCGGCAGATCGCTTTCCTGCGCCGTCTCGCCGGCAGTCGCCTCGTCACCCATGAGCCATTTGATCGTATCCAGCACCAGAAACAGGTTGGCCCGGTTCCCGATGACCATGTCGCTGGCCGCGTCGATCGACGCCAGCACCGCCAGCCGCATCTCCTTCTTGTCTTTCGCCTCCACCATCCGCTGCGCCACCGCGGCGACGTCGTAGACCTTGCGGACCTCGACGTTGGCCTTGTAGGTGAAGTCCCCGTCCAGGTCGGCCCAGGTCTTGGGCATTGACCTTACGCTGAAATCCACCGTCACGCCCGCCGGGGTGCCGTCTTTCTCCAGCCAGCCGGTGTGCGGCAGGATCACCGCCGCCCTGCCGCCCGCCCGCGAGAGGGTTGTCACCGAGGGGTGCGACGAGAAGCTCACCGAGGCGATGTTGGCCATGTCCGCCGGCTTGTGGGTGCGCACGGCGTAGACCTCGTCGTTGCACAGAAGCTCCGGGTGGTACTTCAGGCCCCCGGCCTTCAAGAGCGGCGCCAGGCTGGCATCGGCATCCGAAGAAGGGTCCAGCATCACGTACACATGCCCGCCCCCTTGCAGGTACTCGGTCAGCGCCGCGACCTCCTCGTCCAAAAGCTTCTCCGTCGGCCCGGCCACGAACACGATGCCCGCGTCCCCGGGCACCTTGGTGCCCAGCCCCTGCCCGATGCCCAGCGTCTTCACCTCGTAGCCCTGCCCCTGCAGCACCTGCCGCAGATCGCCCACCGGCGCCCGCAGGTCGTCCTTCTGCAGGTCCATCGCGCTGCTCCTCTCGAAGCTGCGCTCCCCATGGCCCACGGTGAAGTAGGCCACCCGGCCGGGCCGGGTGATGGCCAGCAGCTTCTTCTGCACGTCGCCGTCCAGCGTGGCCAGCGACCCCTGCGCCGCCTCCAGGGTGACGCCCGAGTGCAGCGTCTCCTTCTGCGACGGCTTGCCCTTGTCGTCCGTGGTCGACAGGATGATGATGCCGTTGCCCGTGGCCGACAGCTCCTTGGACCGGTTTGGCTCCAAGGCATGGTCCAGCACCTCGTAGGTGAACTTGGGTGACTGCTTCGACAGATCGTCGAAGTAGGGCACCACCAGTTCGCGCACCTCGTTGGGGCTGGGGTAAAAGAGGATCGCCTTGATCGGCTTGTTCAGGTTCTGCACCAGCCGCTGCGTCGCCGCGCTGGGCCGCGTCGAGCGGAACCGCGCCAGATCGATCTTGGTGTTGCGCTCCGAGGCCACGTAGTTCACCCCGAAACAGAACACCAGCACCAGGGCCACCGTCAGGCCGCTTTGCACCGAATAGCGCACCCGCTGCAAGTCCACGTGCTCCGCGCCGCCGTAGCCGTCGGTCATCGAGAGCAGCGAACGCTGCATTTGCAAAAGCGGCAGCGCCCCGCCGGCGATGAGGATCGGCCAGAGCACCGCGCCCACCCCGTCGAAGCGGTCAAACCCCTTGCCCAGGGACTCGCGCAGGCTGTCCTTGCCCAGGACCAAGGCGAAGTACATCAAAAGGCCGAGCAGGATGCCCCCGCTTGCCGCCAGCATCCAGCCCTCGGCGTTCTTCTGACTCGGGTCCTTGGCCGCGGCCATCTGCTGCGCCCGCCAGCCGAAGCCGACAAGGAGCAATAAAGCTCCCAGTCCGTCCACCATTTGCCGCCGGTTCGCCGTGTCGCCGATGGCCCGCTCGCCGATGAACACCACCAGCAAGCCGATGAAGAAGATCAGGGTCGGCCAGAGCGTCAACTTGATTGACGCCTGGCTCCAGTTCTTGTCGTTGGAACTCATATCGTCCTCATCCCCTCTAGCTGCTCCATCGCCGCGACTCGAGCACCCGGGTCGACGCGAAGAGGAAGAAGTAGGTCACCGTCAGATAGAACACGATGTCCTGGGTATTGATCAGTCCCGTCATGAACGGCTGGAAGTGCTTGTTGTGCAGCGAGAGCCAGCTAAAAACCTCGCTGAGCGGCCGATCGGTGACCGTACCCAGCAGCCAACACAGAAGCATGAACACCAGGGTCGCCGACCCGGCGATGGCGGCCACCACCTGGCTCTTGGCCAGCGACGACCCGAAAAGCCCGATGGCCAGCGAAGCCGAACCCAGGAGCAAAAGCCCCGCGTACCCCGCCATGATCTGTCCCCAGGCGATCTTGCCGTGTACCAGGATCAAAAGCGGCATGTAGATCGTCAACAGCGTCATGACCGAGAAGAAGAGGAACGCCGAAAGAAACTTCCCCAGCACGATCTGGTAATCCCGCACCGGCGAACTGAAAAGCAGCGTGATGGTCCCCGTCTGGCGCTCCTCGGCCAAAAGACGCATCGAGAGGAACACGCTGGCCACCATGGTGGTGCCGCTGCTGAAGTAGAAGAACTGCCGCAGCACCTCGGACGACTTGCGGTCGGTGCTGCCCATGGCGAAGACGTTGAAGAGCAGTCCATCGATCAGCAGCACCGCGGCGACGACCACCCAGCCCAGGGGGGATCGCAGGTAGGCGCCCATCTCGCGACGAATGATGAGGGCTATGGGTTTCATGCTCGTCCCCCTTTGTGGTTGTCAGAAAAGGCGAGCCCCGGCGCCTGGTGCGTCAGACGCTGGAATACGGTCTCCAGCTCCATGCTCTTGCGCGAAAGGCGCAACAGACCGAGTCCCGACTCGACGATGGCTCTGGCGATGGCCGGGCGCCGGTCGGTGTTAAACTCCACCTCCAGGTGCGCCGAGCTGTCCCCGGCGTGGGTGACCCGCACTACGATGACCCCCTGCACCTTGCCGATGACTTTCTGCGCCGTCTCGCCCACCAGCTTCCCGGGGGCGTTCTGCGTCCCTTCGACCTCGATCTCCAGCACCCCGGCCTCGCCATCGGTGCCGGTGCGTTTGGTGATGGCCTCCTCGGTGCCGTCGGCGGCCAGGCTGCCCTCGTGGATCACCAGCAGGCGATCGCAGGTCTGGCTGATCTCAGGGATGTTGTGGCTCGAAAGCAGGATGGTGTGCTGCCCGCCCAGGCGCTTGATGAGTTCGCGCATCTCGACGATCTGCACCGGGTCCAGGCCGCCCGTGGGCTCGTCCAGGATCAAGAGCGCCGGCTGGTGCACCACCGCCTGGGCAATGCCCACCCGCTGGCGGTAGCCGTGGGACAGCGTCCCGATGACCTGCTCGCGCACGTCGGTCAGGTTGCAGGTCTCGATGACCTCGCCGACGCGGCGCGACACCGAGCCGCCGGTCAGCCCTTTCAGTTCGGCGACGAAACGCAGGTAGGACGACACGCTCATCTCGTCGTAAAGGGGCGGCGTGTCCGGCAAAAAACCGAGGCGGCGCCGGATCTCGTGGGCGTCTTTCTCGATGTCCAGGCCGTCGATGCGCACGCTTCCAGACGACGGGATGATGAGACAGGAAAGGATGCGCAGCGTCGTGCTCTTCCCGGCCCCGTTCAGACCCAGAAAGCCTACAATCTCCCCCTTCTCGATGCGGAAGGTCAGGCCCTGGATGGCCCGCCTCCCCCCGTAGTATTTTGTCAGATCTTCCACTTCAATCATCGATGGTCTCCGCTCATTTTGCTTTTTGGCTTCTCTCCAAGTTCGCTTATTCTTGGTCCAGCGGACGATATTCAATCTACTTGCGGCCGTTTGCGCAACTTCCATTCGTCTTTTCTGACGCGACCGGGGACGATTCCTGCCGGCATCGGCGGTTAATCCCAGGCAAAGCTGGCGATGGAGCGGCGCTAGCGGGTAGACTGCCCTTCCTCCACATGCTCTGCCCAGATGAAATCCTCGGCCTTGCCGGACGCAGCCTGGAAGGACGGGTGCGCCGGGCGCTGCACCACCTGCCCCCGGACGCGGTGCAGGCCCTGGACGCCCGCCTGCGCGGCGACGCCCGCGACAACGATCTGGTCTACGAGTGGGGCGATCACGGCGAGCAATCGGCAGTCATCCGCATCCTCCTGCGGCCCCTGTGCCTTTTGCCGGAACAGCTTTCGTACCTGCACCACGTGTCGCTGTCCATCCTGGATGCCCTGAAGCGCCTGCCGGAGATGTACCTGAGCGACAAGCATGTACGCCGCACGCTGCCGCTTTCGCGCGACGAG
>JBBRLA010000512.1:0-6447 GCA_038231615.1 Polyangia bacterium
CGGCAGAAGCGCCGCGCCGAGTCCGACCGGAAGGCCCATCACCGCGACCTCCTGCACGGCAAGTTTTTCGCCATCCTGCGCACCCTCGCATCCGAGCGCCGCCTCCGCTGACGGGATTTCTCCCGTCGCTGCCGCCAACCGGCATGCCAGGCAAATGACCGGACCTTCCGGTGCGCAGGATCTTCTCGGTCCTGGGCACGGCGTGTACATCATGCACAAGGGTCGTGGGATGCCCCGTCACCTATTTGCACGCGTGCAGCAAAACTGTGCAAGATTGACACGTTCCTCATCCCGGCCATCGTCAATCGACCGGCATTTTTCGCTTGTGCAAAGGCTTCGGCCAGTGTCAGATTTGTTCAGATCCACAAAGGAAAATGGAATGCCACCCGTAGATCCCAAATCACAACTTCTCGATCTCTTCGCCAGCCTGGTGGAAGTCAAGCCGATCGACTTCCACCAGATTCTCGCGGCCCCCCTTGCGGACCTCCAGGCCGGCTTGTCGCAGGCCAGGGACCTTACCCCCAACATCATCGAGATCGACCCGGCGTCGATCGACCCTTCCGGGGTGGGGCGCTTGCGCTTCCTGAACCTGCACGGGGCCGCGACGCTCTTCGCGGAGGGGCTGGCCAAAAACCCCGACATCGCGGCGGAGGCACTGTGCGACTCCGACACGATCGACCATGCGGTGAAGGTGGATCTGGCGCTGGGCCGCTTCATCTTTGTCTCCGAGCAGATCTGGCATGGCGGCGAAACCGGCGGGGTGGTGGCCGGGACGGCGGCGCAGACCGCCTCGACGGCCGAAATCCAGAAGGTGCGCGGGCTGTTGCAAGACCTGAACCAGCCCGCCGCCGATCGCAAGGACCTCTCCATCGCCTTCGAGGAGCCGTTCCGCATCCTGGCCGAGCAGCAGCAGGGAATCCAGCAGACGCAGTCCACCTCGGCGAAAGCAGTGCAGCCCCTGAAGGCTCGCGTCGATCAGTCGCAGGGCGACGCGGCCCTGGCACAGGCGGTGGACGCCTTCATGAGCACGGTCCAGGTGGGAGGCAAGAAGTCATGACGAAGAAACCGGAAACAAACACCAACACCACGGCCAGCCCCGACACCAGCGCGGCCCATCCGGGCGGCCAGGGCCCGGCCCATCCGGCCCACGCCGGCCCGGCCCATCCCGCCCATCCCGGCCACGGCCATCCCGCCCATCCCGGCCCGGTACCTCCCGGCAAGAAGGGCGGTGGCAGTCCCATCGACATCCGGCTCTTCGCGTCGATGGAACGCGCGACGCTGGAACGGGCGCTGGCGTCGGTCCAGGTCAAGCCGTCCATTCTCCCCGGCGGGATCGACCTGGTGAAGCTGGTAATCACGCAGGACCCGGAGACGCTGGATGCCATCACCCTGCCGCTGGGCCGCATTGTCAGCGCGGTGCTGCCGCTGTGGCAGCTCGACCCGGTGGTACAGGGGGTATACCTGCGCCAGCTCTTCCCTTGCCTGAGCAGCTTCGTGGTCAGCGTGTGCGACGCGCAGACCGCTCTGTCGCACGGGCCGGTGAAGTTCCAGATGGTGGACACCGGGCAGCTCCAGGATCTCATGTCCAAGCGCGGGACCTATTCGGCCTTCATGTTGCTGGGAATGAAGCTCAACAACGCCGGCCTCTCGCAGCGGCAGATCAGCGGGGCCTTCCTGATCTTCACGCTCGACCGGGTGCTGACGGTGCTGAACCGGCGGCTGAGCGATCCGAACGAGCCCAAGGCAAAGAAGGACCAGCTCCTTGCGGACTTCGCGCCGGCGATTCTGGAGATGGACGCGGTGTTGCAAAACCCGGTGCAGCGCAAGGCCGATCTGGGCGGGCAGCGCACGATATGGGCGCAGAAGGCCGACGACGCCCAGGCCGAAGCGGCGCTGCAAGAGATGGCGCTGCGGGTGCGCCAGAACCTGGTGCTGCCGCGGCAGGGGCTCTTCGATGCGGCCCGGCGCCACCAGGCGCAGAAGCCGCAGGCCCCGGGACTGCTCTCGGACTCCCCCTGGCTCGCCCCCACGGGCCCCAGCGGGCACCCAAAGATCATCTGAATCGTCGCCCGCCTCGATCGTCTCGATCGCCCCGCCCGCGAACCGCTGATGAAGTCGCCCGGTTCGGGGGTAGTGGTCAACTTTGATGGGTCTGACCAGCGAGGCGCCACGGTGGCGCTTTGAAGGCCATGCACCACTCCACTCTGGCCATGGCCTCAACTTGGCGTCATCGGGAAGGGAGTCGCTGTGTCCTCAGGAGCTGGAGAAGATGAAGGGCGTATGCTCTTGTCGGAGAGGATTGGACCGGCGGAGGAAAGAGTGCGCAAGCGGCAGCGACTTCCTCTGGGCGGTATCGTTCGCAGCCGATCTGTCTCTGGACCGCCTCAACATGAGGCTGGGCGACCCCGGTCTGGACCAGGATGCTCAGGATCTCTTGCTGCCATTCGATGTCCTCCGGTCTGGATTCCCAGGATGACAGGTCGATGAGCTTGACGTAACAGGACTCGAAGAGGGCGAGTACGAAGGTGGCGCAGGTGAAGCCGGCAAACTCGGGGTGGGGCCGGACTGACCCCATGAAGTCGAAGGTCGTGCAGTGCTTGAGGGCATAGGGGAGCTGCGCCTGTTCACAGGTCTTCCAGACCCTGCGGGACATGGCGGCCACGGACTTTTGTCGCTCCAGGGGGATGTTGGGAATGACCCAAATGCCTTCTTCGGAAGGCGATTCATTGCGCAGCCGGAGGTGCCAGGCCATGTGCAGGAGCAGAGGCTTTGACCCGGCGACACTGTGGAGAACCCCGACATGGGTGCGGCCGTTGGCAACGGAGATGGCGATCCCGCACAGAAGATCGCCATCCTTCGCATCCCTGGCCCGGATGATTTGGCCCCGAGGCACCATCCCCTAGAGCCCCTGGAGCAAATCCTGCGTTTCGGCGTCACCTCGGCTCTCGATCATGGCCCGCCGGAACCTCTCCAGGAACGTCTGGCGATGGGGCAAGGAGTCCCTGACCGGGCCGCTGATCGTGAGGAAGCCGATGCTCAAGGCCGGCTTCTCCACACATCGCGAGAAATACGTGGACAGGAGTTCCTCGAAAACGGCGTCGCATAAGTGCATGCGACCGTCCAACATCCACGAATCCACCTGATCGAAGATGGAGTCAAAAACAGCGTCCTCGGATCGCCCGTCCGCCTCCGCAGAGAAGATCTGAGCTAGGAACGCAGAAGCTGCATTCGGCTCCAGCTCTGGAGACGGGGCCTTGCGCTCATCCATGGATCCTGCCACTTATACCCCATGCCAAAGCGCCCTGGTAGACCAGACTTCAACCAGCAACTACACGCCATCATCGAACGTGTCAGCGCTGGCGAGTCCTGCACGACGAGGAGCGGGCCAAGCTCGCGCAGACCAGCGAGCAAGAGAAGCTGCTAGAGCGCGAGAAGGACCCCGCCGCCGTGTCCCTGGGCAGATGCCATTCCTACTTGATTCCAATATCGTCATCGCGTTCCAATTTGCTGGAGCACTCGATAAGCTGGTGATCGCCGCCAACGCTCTGGCCATGGCACTTTCTGAAATCGTGATCGATTTATAGAGTCTTGTGCGCCCGGCTTCAAAGAGCGAGATCGTGTCCTCATTGACCCCGGCGACCGTGGTCAGCTCAGCCTGCATCCTGGTTTTCGAATTGGAACGAGTTTAGGATGCTTTCATGCTCGATTGGAAGGCCCTCTCTCCCCACCGCCCGCTGGACGCCAGCGATCCGCGGTATGCGCTTCGCCCCGATGGTGGGGGTGATCGGCTGGCGCAGCTCATCAGCGCGGGGGCCTCATCTATCGCGGTGGCTGGGCCGGTCGGCTGCGGAAAGAGCACCGAGGTGGCACGGGCGGCCGGATTGCTTGGCGAGAAGTTCGAGACCCATTTGATCCAGTTGGACCGAAAGCTCGACATGAGACAGGTCACCGAGGGTCAGGTTCTCGCGGAGATCGGCTGGGCGCTCGCTTCAGAGCGAAACCAGCTGTTGTTGCGAGACAGAATCCTCGACTCCCTGCGCAGTCGACAGAACAAAGAGGTGGTCCTTTTCATCGACGGACTGGAAAAGACTCCCGCCGCCGTCGCCCAAGGTATTGCTCTTTCGGTACTCGGGCTGGCGGAGGAGGCTCGCGTCGTCTTGGTCGTGCCGCCCTCGCTCGTGATCGGGCCTGCTGCCTATGAGATCGTTCATGGCACGCGGATTGTCGCCCTCCGCGCGCTGCCCTACTGGGGGTGGGGAAAATATGAAGGCTGGGCAGCGAAAGCGGCGGTGGTCATGGTACGTCAACACATCAATGAGATGCCCGACATCCCATGGCCACTGCCCAAGGAATTAGATTTTCTCCTGTCCATCTTCCGGCTTCGGCTGGGTCTCCCCCGCATTCCCAGCGAGCTAAACGACGCCCTGTTCCTGGCGCTCGTCCTGAGTGGCGGCCTTCCTCGCGTGTTCCTGCAACTCTTGCAGGATGCATCGACCTATGCGGCCCTGGCGGGCCGCGAGGCGCCGACCCGACAGGATCTCAAGATGGCCGCGGACGATCAGGCAGACAGTCTGGCGCTCCTTTTGCAAGCAGGCGACGCGCATGCGCTGGCCCAGGCTTTCGGGACCAACGGGCTGGAGGTCAGCCTCGATCGCAAGCTGCGCTTCTTCACTCATGGGCTGCTTCTGGAATATGAGGAGGGTACAGACAAGGTGGTATTTCCCTCGCCCCTGTTATGGAAGTTTTTCTTGAAATACCTGCAGGATGACCTGGCCGGCCTGATGTCGGGGCCGATTCAATGAGAGACACCAGCGGCTTCCTGTGGCGGGCGCTGCGGGAATCGGACCCGCTGATCGCGGTGCTTTACCCTCACTCCGGGTATCTGCAGGACTTACAGGACGAGATCCCCCTTTTGGCGCCCGACCCAGGCCTGGTGCGCCGATCCTGTGATGTCGCCGATGCATTCACCCATTTCGAAGAGGTGCTGCTCCTGACCCCGACCGATGAGCCAACGGCCCTTTCCGTGCTGGACGGTCGCCGCGAGGCACTGCTGGATCGCACCGCGCCAGTGGTGCTCTTCCTTTTGCGAGGCGGCGAGGCAACCAAGCTCCTGCGCTCTGAGGATATGGCTGGCTTGATGAGCTGGCTGCGGGGCCGCATCCTCGATCCAGAAGCCATCGATCGCGTCGATCTCCAAGCAAAGCGAGACCAGTTTGTCGTGGCCACGGGCAAGTCACCTGATGTGTGGCTCAAGGAGTGGCGGGAGGGCGAGTTGGAAGACTCCCTGGACAACAACCTCCTTTATCACCAGGCCTTGCTGGTGGCTGAAGACGGACGTCCGTGACTTCCGCCCCGCCTCCACCGCCCTGGCAAGCGCGCCACCTGAAGTTGGAGGAAGAACGGAACCGAACGAGTCTCCGGCCCGGCGAATGCAAGACCGAGCTGGTCCGCAGGCTTGCGGGCCTGGCGCAGAAAAGGCATTGCTCACCAGCGGTAGTTGGCTGGCTTCAGGCGCAGACGTACATCAAGATCTGGAAGGCGGGCAGAAAGATCATCACCTTCAGCGAGAACGCTGACGGTCGCTTCCGCGAGCATCCCGCCCTGCGCCTGTGTGGCCTGTCCAACCTGGACGACGGAGCGTTGCTGACGCTGAGCATCGAAGTGGACGGCAAGAAAGACCGGTTGCTCAGCTACAGCATCGGTATCCTGGGGACCGCCCGAGGCGGCGGGCCCCCCTGGTACGCCCGCGTCGATCTTCACGAGGAGGGAGACGAGGACTTGCGGGGAGATTGCCACGGAGGGTTCTGCAATCACCCACTGCTCCACTGCCACACTGGAATGGACCCCAGCACGAAGGAGCGGCCCGAAGTTCGGGCCCCCCTGCCCTGGCTCATGCCCTGGGAGGCCCTGGAGTGGCTGCTCGCCACGGCAGACCCGGTCCTGGAACCGGAGCCAAGGCCGGCCCCGCGCGTTGATCTGAATGACGACAAGAGTGTCACCTACTGGGCCCAGCGCCTCTCGATCAGCCGGGAGCGGCTGAAGAACCTGGTGATTGAGGTGGGTCCGCTGGTTCATGCAGTGAAGCGACGCCTCCAAGAGTAGAGGGCGGGGCGAGTCCCTCTTCAAGAACAAAGATATCTTCTGAAATCATTGCGGCGGCCCTTGATCTGCGCTTCCTGGTGCTGACATCAGGCCCATGCTGATGACCAAACTCAAAGCCCTGATTGCTCGATCCCTGGCCTTCCAGCGCGATGTGACACTGATACTCGCGCCCCTTTCTCAGCCCCCCTCTCCGACGGGGGCGATGGGGGGTGACACACCGATCGCGGCGGTCGGCGTCCCGGAGCCGACGACGCCCAGGGGCCCGAAGCCCGCGGCAGCACCCAGACAGAACACCCGCCGTGCCCGCCGATCGCGATCGGCCCCCACCGCCGGCCTGGATCCCGC
>JBBRLA010000513.1:0-6440 GCA_038231615.1 Polyangia bacterium
AGCCGGTCTCCGCCTGCTCACGCTGCCCGGCAGCCAGCCATAGCTCCGCCTGGCGCAGCAGCAACTCGCCTTCATAATAAGCATGTCCGGCGACGCGGGCGATGCCTAGAAGGTGCTCGATCAGCGCGAAGCGCGATCGGCTTGGATCGTCCAGCGCGAAGCGCGATCGGCTTGGATCATCCAGCGCTAAGCGCGATCGGCTTGGATCGTCGTTTCGATCGGTGCCGCCATCCTGCTCGCAGGGCCCCGGGGCCTCGCCAAGCTGCTCCATGGCCTGCTCCAGGAGCAGGCCCAGTTCGCAGGCTTCCTCTGCCAGTTCGCCTGCCGCGAGGAGGTCCACCGTCTCGACGATCTCGCCGCGCTGCCGTCCGAGCTTGCGGGCGCCGTCCTGGGAGATGGGGTCCAGCGCCAGCAGGGTCTGGGCGCGCGCGAGCACCGCGTCGAGGTTCATCGGGTCTGGCTTGGGGGGGCCGTGCTGCGTCGGGGCCTTGACCATGACGGAAGCATAATCGAGACTTCGGCTCCGCACCGATTTTTCCTTCTCGCAAGTGCGCGCTACACCTTGCCGAGCTGCTTCATCACTTCCTTATAAGTGCGGTAGAACTCGTCGTTGTCGGTGACGGCGCTGCGGATGATGGCCTTGGCGCGGGCGCAGTCACGCTCGTTGACGACGAAGTTCACGCTGCGGTGAAACGCGATCATGTTGTCCATGGAGCGCATGCTTTTCCCGATCAGCCCCACGCACATTGTCCGCCGGAGCTGCATCGTCATGAAGGCGAAGCCCTGGAGGACCTCATTGTTATCCGGGCTGGCCTGGGCGAATTCTTCGTCGATGAGCACGACTTCGTACTTGTTCTGATAGACCCACATCAGGGCTTCCTTGTGCCCCGGCGGGACGTGGGCCTTGTAGCCCAGCTCGGCGAGCGTCTTGGCCAGCAGCGGCTGCAGGTCCGGCCGATCGACGCAGAGCAGGGCCAACTTCAGGTTCTCCGAGAATTCCTCGACCGGCGGGCCTTGCGCCGGCCCGGACGAGGTCTGTGGCGCCTCCGGAACTGCCGCGGCTGCGGGGGCGGCAGCGGCCGGGGCCGGTGATCGCTGGGCCGGAGCAGCGGCCGGGGAAGCAGCGGCCGGGGCCGGTGATCGCTGTGCCGGGGCTGGCGCCACTGCCGGGGCTGGCGCCCGGGGGGCGGCGGCCGGGGGCTGAGCAGGCGCCGCCGCGGGAGCCGGGGCCGGTGCCGCCGCAGGGGACGCCCCTTCCGCCGGCACGCCCAGCTTGGCGGGATCGACGGTGAAGGGATGGCGGCACTTGCCGCACACCACCCGGAAGGGACCTTTGGGAAGCTTGTCCGTCTTGAGCGTGAACCGCGACTGGCAAGCGGGGCAGGTGATCTCCATGGTTACTTCTTCTTCCCAGGGCCCTTGCCGTAGTCCGTATCGATCTTCATCAGTTCGACGTCGGTGGTCTTCTCACCGCGGAGCTGCTTTACCCGGTCCACGGCGCGCATGACGATCGCCTTGCGCGAGGCATAGGCCACGGCGGTCTCCTCGCTGACCAGGCCCTTCTCGTAGGCCTCGCTGATGGCCTGATCGAAGGTCTGCATGTTGTAGGTGCCCCGGCCGGCCTCCTGGATCTCGTAAAAAGTTTTCCCATCCGACTCGCCCTGAAGCATGGATTCCTTCGAGCGGATGGTGTTGCGCAAGATGTCGTGGACGGCCAGGCGCCCGCCGCCGATCTTGGGCAGGAGGCGCTGCCCCACCACCCAGCGGACGGTGTCCGCCAGGCGCTGCCGGATCTGCTTTTCTTCTTCTTGCGAGAACATGCCGACGATGCGGCCGATGGTCTGTCCGGCGTCCACGGTGTGCAACGTGGACACGACCAGGTGCCCGGTCTCCGAGGCCTTCAGTCCCAGCTCCACAGTCTCGCGGTCACGCATCTCACCGACGAGGATGATCTTGGGGGCCTGGCGCAGCGCGGCCTTCAGGCCGCTGGCGAAGGTGTCGAAGTCCCCGCCCAGCTCGCGCTGGTTGAAGGTCGCCTTGAGGTTGGGGTGGACGAACTCGATGGGGTCCTCCAGCGTGACGATGTGGACCGCCTTGGTCAGGTTGACCTCGTTCAAAAGCGCCGCCAGCGTGGTGGACTTGCCCGAGCCGGTGGCGCCGGTCACCAGGATCATCCCGTTCTTCTCGGCGGGCATCAGGTTGAAGGCATCGGGCAGCTTCAAGTCCGCCAGGCACGGGATGGTCGTCTCCAGCTTGCGCAGCACGCAGGAGTACTGGCTGCGCTGGGAAAAAATATTCACCCGGAAACGGGCCTTCTGGATCTGGTACGAACTGTCGCAGGACCCCTGGGAGAGCAGGTGGGTGCACAATCGGCGGTCGCCGTTGATCAGATTGAGGGCGAAGATCTCCGTCTGAAACGGGGTCAGGTTGTCGATCATCGGCGAGGTCTTCACCGGCACGAGCTGACCAGACGCTTCGACTTGCAGCGGGCGGCGCACGGTGATGTTGAGGTCCGCGATGTTCGGGTATGAATCGAGCATCGTGGCCAGGAGCTGGTCGATCTCGGCCTTGCGCATCGGCTATAAATCCTCTGGAGGGGTCTTCAGCAAGTGGACGAACTTGGTCTTGTCGATGCACTTGTCATAGGCCTCCTCGGGGCTGATCCACTTCTTGTCCAGCAGGCCCATGATGGCATCGTCCAGCGTCTGCATGCCGAGCTTCTTGCCGACCTGGATCATGGACGGAATTTGCACGGTCTTGTTCTCGCGGATCAGGTTGCCGACGGCGGCGTTGGCGACCAGGATCTCCAGCGCGGCGCAGCGGCCCTTCTTGTCGATGCGCTTGAACAGGTTCTGTGCGACCACCAGGCGGAGGGAGGTGGAGAGGGTGTTTCTGATCTGGCCTTGCTCCTCGTGGGGGAAGACCTCGATGATGCGGTCCACGGTCTTGGCGGCGTTGACCGTGTGGAGGGTGCCGAAGACCAGGTGGCCGGTGGCGGCGGCCTCGACGGCCAGGCGGATGGTCTCGAGGTCGCGCATTTCGCCGACGAGGATGATGTCGGGGTCCTCGCGGAGCGCCCCTTTCAGGGCGGCGCCGAAGGACTTGGTGTGCATGCCGACCTCGCGGTGGTTGATGAGGCAACCCTGGCTCTGGTGCACGAACTCGATGGGGTCTTCGACGGTGATGATGTGGTCCTTGCGGTTCTTGTTGGCGTAGTCGAGCATCGCGGCCAGGGTGGTCGACTTGCCGGAGCCGGTGGGGCCGGTGACCAGGCACAGGCCCTTTTTGATCATCGCCATCTTCTTCAGCACCATGGGCAGGCCCAGGTCATCGGCGCTGAGGATCTTGCTAGGGATCAGGCGGAAGACGGCGCCGACGCCCCACTTCTGCTGGAAGAAGTTGCAGCGGAAGCGAGCCACGCCGGGGATCTCGTAGCCGAAGTCCACGTCTCCGGTTTCTTCGAAAAGCTTGATCTTCTGCTCGGGGGCGATCTCGTAGAGCATCGCTTTCAGTTCGTCATTTTCGAGCGCCTTGTACTTGATGCGCTCCATCTCGCCATGCAGGCGGAGGATCGGCTGGGAGCCGGAAGCCAGGTGAAGGTCGGACGCGCCGTGGTCGAACATCAGTTTGAAGAACGCATCGATCTTGGCCATCGAACGGGACTCTCCTTGTCATCAGGTCCACTTCCCGGTGGCGAGAGCCCGGTGAGGACGCATGCCGCGCAGAACGACTATATCACGATAATGGAGGATGGGGCAAAAGCGCGAGGAGTCAAGGGGAGTCGATGTGGGTTGTGTGGCGGGGGCCTTCGGCGCCTGCGGCGCTTCGCGATCAATGAACCGCAACCGCGGCGCCTGCGGCGCTTCGCGATCAATGAACCAGTTGATGTTTCTTGAGGAGCTTGTGAAGGTACTTTCGGTCCATGTCGGCTTCTCGGGCGGCGCGGCTGATGTTGCCATCGCTTCGCCCCAAGAGCCATTTGAGATAACGCTGCTCAAAGTCGTGTTCCCACTTCTCCTTGTTGCCGCGGTAGGAGAGGACGGGATCGAAGTCGAGGTGCATGGCTTCGCCGCGGGTGCCGAACCCGGGTATCGCGCCCGAGGCCATGCCGGGCAGGTCGAAAAGGCGGGCTTCGCCGCCGCCCAGGACCACGCCGCGCTCCAGGACGTTGCGCAGCTCGCGGATGTTGCCCGGCCAGTCATGGATGCTGAGGGAGTTGACCAGGGCTTCGTCCATCGCTGTCGTCGCCTCGGGGGTCGACGCCGGCAGGGACGACGGGTCCTGTCCCGAAAGGCGGCTCAGGAAGCCTCGGGCCAGAAGGCCCAGGTCCTCCTTGCGCTCGCGCAGGGCCGGCAGACGCACCGGCACCACCGAGAGGCGGAAGTAAAGGTCCTCGCGGAACTTGCCCCGCTCGACTTCCTTGCGCAGGTCATGCTTGGTGGCGGCCAGGACCCGGATGTCGATCTTGATGGTGCGGTTGCCACCCACCCGGCGGATCTCCCGTTGCTCGATCACCCGCAGAAGCTTGGGTTGCAGGTCCAGGGGCAGTTCGTCCAGTTCGTCAAGGAAGATGGTGCCGCCGGTGGCCAGCTCGAAGGCGCCCTGCCGGGTGGCGGTGGCCCCGGTGAAGGACCCCTTCTCGTGGCCAAAGAGTTCGCTCTCGATCAGGTTGGGGGCCACGGCGCCGCAGTCGACCACCACGAAGGGGCCCTCCTTCCGCCGGGAGTGCTGGTGGATGGTGTGGGCCACCAGGTCCTTGCCCGTGCCGGTCTCCCCTTCGATGAGGACGGTGGCCTCGGTGGGGGCGATCCGCTCCAGCAGGCCGAAGATCTCGCGCATGCGCAGCGATCGGCCCAGGAGCAGGCCGAAGGAGTCTTTTTCTGAAGGGAGGATCTCGATGCGCTCCTCGAAAGGCTGGAACTTGAGTTGCACCGTCCCCGCGGTGATGACGCTGCCGGCGCGGATGTACGCCTCGCGCACCTCGGCCCCGTCGAGGAAGGTGCCGTTGGTGGAGTGCAGGTCGCGCAGGAGGTAGCCCTTGGCGTCGCGCACGATCTCGAAGTGCGCCCGGCTCACCGTCTCCTCGGTGAGCATGAGATCATTGTCCTCGGACTTGCCCACCCGGATGACGTCGCGGGCGATGACGAACTCCCGGCCTCGTTGCTGGCCGCGGACCACCACCAGCTTGCACTGGCTCAGATGTACAGTAGAGGCCACGGGTTCCAGGCGCGTCTTGGGGGGCTGAAAGTCATCCATATGCGCCAGGAATGTTAACAGGATAACGTCTGGGGTCAATTGGATTGGGGGCACTTGACCCTGGGCTTCCGACCATCCTGCGCTCGCGATGTGGATGCTCTCGCAGGGCCCCGGGTGCTCCTCCGTCAGCCGCCGCCCTTGATTTCATGGACATCAGAGAGAATATTGTAGGGTCCACAGGGACTGGTTTCTATAAAATTCGTGGTATTTCTAGGTCATGACGTGGCCCGGATGGCTGAGATGATTGTGGGAATGTTTGACAGCCTCCCGGGTCGATGCCTACCATCTTGCCCCACCGGGAACCCCGGATGTTCTTCTTATGCATGCGATGCACAGGCGCGGCCATTCAAAATGACCCATCTTGAGACCCTGGTTACGGGCGATACGGGCGCGCGTTCGCGTCGCTGTCTTGAGCGGCGTTTGGGGCGCAGCGGGAGCAGCATGCGGGCCATTTCTCTCGGGTGTGCCCTCTTCTGTTCGGGACTGGCCTTGGCACAGGAGCCGCATCCCTCCAGCGCCGAGACGCCTGCCGCGGTCGCGCCCGAGGGGGGGTCCCCGCTTTCCGCGGTCCCGGTCGAGACGCCGCTGGCCTTGCTCTTGCCCGGCCTTTCTTCCGATGGTGGCATCGGGCTGCCGGGGATGCCCACCGCCGCCTCGGGACCGCCCTGGCAATTCCGCGCCGCCCTGTGGATGCGCGGCTTCGCACAGTCGGACTTCCTGATCGCCGGCGATCGCAACGGGCAGCTCGTCGGCGGCCTTCAGCTCGACGCCACCCTGGGCCGCCACGTCGAGGCGTGGATCGGGATCGGCGCCGGCAGCAACCAGAACGATCGCAACGCCGCCTACCGCGAGGACCCGGCCCTCATCACGTCCCTTGGGGACCTGGGGTTCGGGGTAAAGCTGCATGGGCAGGTCCTGCGCGACGTGCACCTGGCCCTGCGCCCGTACCTTTCGGTCAGCAGCGCCGGCGGTGATCTCGGTGCCGACTTCTCCAGCACCAGCCCCGGGGTGGACCTCCTGGGCTCCATCGATCTTTCGCGGCTGGTCCCCCATGTCCCGCTGCGTCTGCACTTCCTGATCGGTTACCTCCAGGACCGCAGCAGCTCGCTTCTGACCGATCTGACCTGCCATGGCGGCACGACCTACGATTGCGCCTACTCGCGCATCGTCACCACCGCCGCCTA
>JBBRLA010000514.1:0-6434 GCA_038231615.1 Polyangia bacterium
ACCCTGGAGTTGTGGGCGGTCTCGCTGGAGGCCGCGGCGACCGCCGGGGTGGCGGCGGAACCCGTGCAAAGGTGGCGCCTCCAGTTCGACCTGCGCGGCATCAACGACGGCACCGTGGAGACCTCCGGCGAGACGGCCCCCGGCGGTCCCGGGGGCAGCCGGGGGCCGGGCTCTCCTTTGGACAGCCGGCCGCCGGGCAGGCAGTCCGTGGCCTCCGGCAGCATGCAGGCCGTGGCGTTCGGCGCCAGATCGTCGGTGGTTTCCGGGGGTCTGGGCAGGCAGTCCGTGGTCTCCGGCGGCCCCAGCGACAGCCGGCCCCCAGGCAGTCCCAGCGACAGCCGGCCTCCGGGCAGCCCTGGCGGGACTGAACCGTTCGCAGGCAACTCCGCCAGCCAGGCCGGGCTCATCGCCGCCGCCACCACGCTCCTGGATGACGTCTTCGTCAGCGCCACCCCGCCCGCCGGGCTGACCCGGGGCTTGCAGGGAGTCCTGGGGCCCCGGGACGGCTGGTCCACCCCCACCCTGCGCGCCCTGTGGGAACCTCTGAAGAAGTACCGCGAGAAGCGCACCCGCACCGCCACCCACGAGGCCCGCTGGCTGAACCTGTGCGGCTTCTGCCTGCGCCCCGGCTTCGGCTACCCCCTTGACGACTGGCGCGTCAAGGAGGCATGGCGCGTCTTCAACGCCGGCCTTTCCCACGAGCGCGACGATGCCTGCAAGCTGGAGTGGTGGATTCTCTGGCGCCGCCTTTCGGGCGGTCTCTCGCACAACCAGCAGGAGGAGATCTGGAAGCGGGTGGCGCCCCTGGTGGTGCCGGGGCAGAAGAAACAAGACAAGAAGCCCCCTGCCCCACAGGAGGCCGCCGAGATCTGGCGCACCCTGGCCTCGTGCGAGCGCCTGGACGCCAAGAGGAAGGTCGAGTTGGGCGAGGCGCTGCTCCTGCAGATCGAGAAACGGCAGACGGAGCACGCGGTGTGGTCGATGGGGCGCATCGGGGCGCGTGTGCCGCTCTACGGTTCCATCGACAACGTGGTGCCACCGGCGATCGCGCGGCGCTGGCTGGAGCGCATCCTGGTGCTGCTCTTGCCCCACGAGGAAGGCGACCGCCGCGAGCTGGCACAGGCCGCCGCCGAGATCGGCCGTCTGTCGGGCGACCGGGTGCGCGACCTGCACGAGGAATCCCGGGTGCGCCTGGCCGCATGGCTGCCCACCGTGCTGCCAGGGCCCGAAGGGGAGCACCTGGCGCGGGTAGTCACCGAGGTAGTCCCTCGGCAGGAGCAAGAAGAACGCTTCGCCTTCGGCGACTCCCTGCCAGTCGGCCTGCGGCTGGCGCCGGAAACCCTGCCAGCCGACTAACGGAAGGATAGAACTAACCAGAGTCACGTTAATAACGAGTCGTCTCAACAAGAAGCACATGGCCGGAGCAGATTTTGGCGCACCCCCACAGCGACCGAGGGAGCGTACTACTGTACGTGACCGACGGAGCGAGGAGGTACGCCAAAAGCTGCCCGGCCAGGTGCTTCTTGTTACCGGGCGACCAGGGCTGCCAGGAGCAGGCAGCACAGGGCGTTCACCGCCAGCCACACCGCGGCCAGCGACGACGGCAGATACGACAACACCGTCCCGCTCCCAAAGAGCGTATAGGCCAGCACCGCCCCTTGCCCCAGGCAAAGGCCCGCCAGAATACCGCGCAGCCGCCGGTGGCCATAGAGCAGCATCGTCAGCACAAGCGGCAGCCCGGCGCTGTACACCAGCGGGTTGCCGGCATGCAGGAAGGCCCCGCTCACTGCCGGCAGCCCCGTCGAAAGGAGCCCCGCCACCTCACCGCCAAAGCCGCCGCCATGGCACACCAGCCCAGGCAGGAAGAACAACCCGCCGCCCACCGCCGCCGCCGAGGTCCAGCCCAGAAGCCCCAGGCGCATGCGCCGGCCGAGCCCCAAGAGCAGCAGCAGCCCCAGCCCCGCCGTCACCCCGAACTGCTTCGCCCCGCGCCCGGCCTGCGCCTCACGCACTGCCGCCGCCGCGTCGATGATGCCGGCGCCGTAGTGCTCGTCTCGCTTGCTCTTGCTCCCCTTGTACTGCGCCGGCTTGCGCGCGGTGTTCTCCAAAATTCGCTTCACGGCGTTGGGGTCGGTCACCCCGCTGCCCATAAGGAGCGCCGCCACCCCGGCCACGTGGGGCGAGGCCATGGAAGTACCCATGAAAAGCAGGTAATCCTGCTTCTCGATGTTCCCGGGGGTCACGGTGTTCTGCATCACCCCGTCGGGCATGCCGTCCCCGTTCTGGTCCAGCCGCGTATTGCCCCCAGGCGCCGCCACCGAGATCTCCCGCCCCCAGTTGGAGTAAAAGGTCGTCCCCTCGTCGAACTGTGTCGCCGCCACCGCCAGGGCGCCGCTGTTGGCCGCGGGGTACGAGACCCGCCCCTTGCCGTCGTTGCCGGCGGCGCATACCACCACCACGCCCTTGTCGTGGGCGTAGCGCACCGCCTTGGCCAGCACCTGCGAGTTGAAGCGCCCGCCGAGGCTCATGTTGATGACCTTGGCACCATGGTCGGCAGCCCAGCGAATGCCATCGGCGATGCCGGCCACGCTGCCCGACCCCTGTGCCGAGAGCACCTTGATCGGCATGATCTTCGCCTTGTACGCCACCCCGGCCACGCCGACCCCGTTGTGGGTCGTCTGGGCAATGGTGCCGGCCACGTGGGTGCCGTGGCCGTGGTCGTCGCGGGCGTCATCGGTGTTGTCGACGAAGTTCCAGCCGGGGACGATCTCCGTGCCGGCCAGGTCCTCCACCTTGGTGACGCCGGTGTCGATGACCGCCACCACCACCCCATCGCCCTGCGCGGTGGCCCACGCCGCGGGCATGTGGATCTGGTCGAGGTGCCACTGGTACTTGTACTTGGGGTCGTTGGGGATGACCCGCCGTTTGTCGCTGTCCTTCAGTCCGACGCCGGGCGCCGCGGGAAGGGGCAGGCCCTCGTCGGCGGCGTTGGTCAACGCGCCGGGGGCGGTCTCGGGCAAGCGGTACAGGAAGGCATAGTCCGCGGCCTCGACCTCGCGGTCCTTTCGCAGGGCGATGAGCAGGCGGCGCAGGAGCGTGGGCTTCTGTGCCTCGTCGCCGTGGACCCGCACCCGGTAGATGCGGTCGGTAGTGACGTTCTTCGACACCGGCAGGAAGCTGGCGTCATAGCGCTGCTCCAGATGGGCCACTTGCTCTTCGCTCAGATGGTCATCCAGGTCGACCACCAGTTCGTCGAGGGCATCGCCGTCCTGGTCCCCCACGTCCTCCGCGGCGACGGCCAGCGGCGCTCCGCTCTGGTTCTGCGGCGCACGTTGTCCGCCGTAAAACGAAACCCCTGCCATCGCCGAGGCGGTCAGTGCCGCAGCCACGCCGAGCGTGCGCATCCGGTTGTTCTTAATCAAGGCAAGCCTCCTCAAAAGAGGTGTTTTGTCAAAGTATAGCAAATCCTGGCACGGAGGCCCGCCGGGGCCCGCCGATTCATGAACCCGCGGCCTCACCGCAGCGCCAGATCCAGTTGCTCCAAACTCTTGATCTCGTCGCGCAGCGTGGCCGCCCGCTCGAAGTCCATGTCCTTCGCCGCCTCGATCATCTGCTTCTTCAACATCGTCAGAAGCTGGGGAATCTCGGTCGGCGCCACCTCCCGCTTGCCTGCCTGCCCCGGCTTCTGTCCCTTTTTCCCTTTTCCCTTGCCCTTCCCCTTCAGACCATACGCCGGATGGTCCTCTGCCAGCATCGCCGGCTCCAGCGGTACCTCGCTGTAATCGGCCAGCCCCATGGCGATGCCGCGGATGTCGCGAATCGTCCGCTTCACCGTCTGCGGGGTGATCCCATGCACGCGGTTGTATTCCGCCTGGACGATCCGCCGCCGCGCCGTCTCGTCGATGCACACCTTCATCGATCGGGTGATGCGGTCCCCGTACATGATGACCCTGCCGTTCACGTTGCGCGACGCCCTGCCACACGTCTGGATCAGCGAGCGCTCGGCCCGCAGAAAACCCTCCTTGTCCGCGTCCAAAATCAACACCAGCGACACCTCGGGCAAATCCAGCCCCTCGCGCAGCAGGTTGATCCCCACCAGCACGTCGAACACCCCCAGCCGCAGCTCACGGATGATCTCCGACCGCTCCAGCGTCTCCACGTCCGAGTGCAGGTAGCGCACCTTGATCCCCGCCTCGGCGTAGAACTCGGTGAGCTGCTCCGACATGCGCTTGGTCAGCGTCGTCACCAGCACCCGCTCCCCGATGGCCACCCGCTTGCGGATCTCCTCCACCGAGTCATCCACCTGCGTGCCCACTGGCCGCACCTCGATTTGCGGGTCCAAAAGGCCCGTCGGCCGGATCACCTGCTCCACCACCACCCCGTGGGTCAGGTTCTGCTCGTAGTCCCCCGGCGTGGCCGACACGAAGATCGCCTGCCTGACCCGCGATTCCCACTCCTCAAACTTGAGCGGCCGGTTGTCCAGCGCCGAGGGCATGCGGAACCCGTACTCCACCAGCGTCTCCTTGCGCGACCGGTCGCCCCGGTACATCGCCTGAAGCTGCGGCACCGTCTGGTGGCTCTCGTCGATCAGCATCAGGAAGTCTTCGGGGAAGTAATCGATCAGCGTGGCCGGCGGCTCCCCCACCGCGCTGCCCCGCAGGTGCCGCGAGTAGTTCTCGATGCCGTTGCAGTGGCCCATCTGGTCCAGCATCTCCAGGTCGAACATCGTTCGCTGCTCCAGGCGCTGCGCCTCGACCAGCTTCATGTTGTCCTTCAGGAAGGTCAGGCGCTCGCGCAGCTCCTCCTTGATGGTCTTCATCGCCCGGCCCAGGGCTTCCGCCGGGGTCACGTACTGCGACCCGGGGAAGATGGCCACGTACTCCATCTTGCGCAAAGTCCTGCCGCGCAGGGGGTCGACCTCGGCGATGGATTCGATCTCATCCCCAAACCACTCCAGGCGCACGGCGACCTCTTCCTCAAAGGGCGGGAAAATCTCCACGCTGTCGCCGCGGACGCGGAAGGTGCCGCGGTGGAAGTCGATGTCGTTGCGCTCGTACTGAAGGTCCACCAGCTTCCGCAGCACCGCGTCCCGCTGCACCTGCTGTCCGACATCCAGGGTCAGCACCAGGCTGCGATAAAACTCCGGGTCGCCGATGCCATAGATGCACGACACCGAGGCCACCACGATCACGTCCCGGCGGGAGATCATCGCGTGCATGGCGCTGTGGCGCATGCGATCGATCTCCTCATTGATCATCGAGTCCTTTTCGATGTAAGTATCCGACGATGGGACGTACGCCTCAGGCTGGTAGTAATCGTAATAGGAGACGAAATATTCCACCGCGTTTTCAGGAAAGAGTTCGCGAAACTCGCCGTAGAGCTGTGCCGCCAGGGTCTTGTTGTGGGCGATGATCAGCGTCGGCTTCTGCACCGCGTCGATGACGCAGGCGCAGGTGAAGGTCTTGCCCGAGCCGGTCAGGCCCAGGAGCACCTGGTGTTTGTCGCCGCGCTGAAGGGCCGCGACCAGCTCGGCAATGGCCTGGGGCTGGTCTCCACAGGGCTGATAGGACGAAACGAGCTTGAAAGGCTTGGTCATGGGGCCGTTCTCAAGTAGGGTTGCGTCGTTGGCGACGGTCAGAGCCTAGCATGAGCAAACCAAAATCCCACCTCGGGGTGATTCTTTTGATCGCCATTGCCACGGGCGTGAGCGGCTCTGCGTCCGCCTCGCCCCCGGTTCTGCCCGGCGACAAGGACCACCCGGCGAACTTCGATCCCCAGGACGTGCAGGTGAAGACCCTTCCGGGCAAGTCCCGCCTCAAGGTCGAGGGCACGGGCGGCCTTCCGGGCGCGCGCCCCGATGACGAGGTTCAGGGGGGGTATGTGATACATCGGCGCTCGTTCGCACGCACCCCGGCCTTCGCCACTCTGATGGCCGGGTCGGCGACGCTGGTGGCCGCGGCGATTGTCGGCGGCCTGGCTCTTTCCAAGGCCAACGGATTCCGCGGCGGGCTGGCCGCCGGGGCCTCCATGGATGATCTTCTGACGATGCGCGGCACCGCCCGGGAGCTGGCCTTCGCCTGCGACCTGCTTGCGGGGACCACCGCGGCGTTGGGTCTGGCCACCCTGGTGCTGCGCTTCGGCACCGTCAGCAGCATCCCGGCGCCCGACCAGAACGGGGACATCGAGTCGGCCTTTCAGCCCCCGGGGTCCCTGCGATAGATGGGACCGATCGGAAGCAGCGGCGAAAGCCAAGGCCGGCGAACGCTGCCCCGGATGTCCTTCGGGCTCGTACTGGGTCTCTGCGGACTTTGTCAGTGCTCCCTGCTGCTCGGCGATCTGGGCATTCCTGGAGGGGACGTGTCGGACGGGAGCATGGATGGGATGCCCGATGCAGGCGGCGATGGGGGCATCCGGGACCTGTCGGAGCCGGACCT
>JBBRLA010000515.1:0-6430 GCA_038231615.1 Polyangia bacterium
ACGAAGAGAGCTGAGGAAGAATAGATCGATCTAATCGACTTGCGCAGGTTGGACGGATGTGATCTAAGGTTTGCATGTATGAGCCGAAGCAGGGCCGCCTTGGTGTCGTGAAGTCTCGGTTGACGCCGGAGGTCTGGGCCAAGGCGCAGGCGGCCTGGTTTCGGGAAACTCTCCCCAAGATCAAAAAAGCGGCCAAGGCCAGCGTCGGCGTCGCAATGTTCGGGGATGAAGCCAGCTTCTGGCTCGACGGGAACTACCTTCCTCCTGTTTCTCAAGTCCCTTGTGTTGACCCGTCGCTGCAAGATCTTCCTCATCATCGACAACGGCCCCTGCCATAATCTGGACACGGAGGGGAAAAAATGGCTGCGCGCCAATCGTCACCGAATTCAACTATTCCGCCTCCCCCCTTACTCCCCCAACCTCAATCCCATCGAAGGGGCTGGAAGGAGACCAAGAAACGAACAACCCACAATCGATTTTTTCACACGACACAGGAGCGGGATGCAGCCCTGATCGCGACCTTCGAGACATTCAAGGCCCAACCGTCGCTTCTTGCCGGTCACGTCGCTCGGTTCATTTGATCCACACTCCATGTGAATCTGGTTAACTGACCAGAAATGCATGGACTGTGTGCCTCTCCCGCAAGGGCCCGCTTACTTTCGCCCGAACCCCGAGCCTGAGTTGATGTAGGGCGTCACCAGCCCGAGGCCGGGCTCGTGTTCGTTGGGGCCGGGGCCGCCCTGCCAGATCGTCGGGTCGGGTTCGGCGTCGCTGCCATCGAGCTGGGTCCCCTGGATTTGAGGCGCCGGCTCCGGGGCGAATGCGCTGCTGTCCGGTTCCCGGCCCTGGTCGCCTTCCTTGAACCAGCGCCGGTCCTTGCGGGGGAACGCCTTATTTTCATCATCGGCCGACGGCGCGCCGCCCTTGTCCGTCGTTGTAGATGGGTCTTTGTCCGTGGTGCTTCCCATGACCGACCTCCTTGCTCCCGTCCAACTTGCCACGGCGGCGGCGCCCCGGCAAGCGCATCATTTGCGGGCGGGCGTGGCCTCGGCCCGCTGGGAGCTGGCCAAGGAGCGGCCAAGCGCCCCCCGATGGAGGAGGTCCAGTGGCGGTGAACTTTCTCAGTTTCTACGCTCGCGGAGCTGCTGGTGCTCCTGCAGGATGCGACCTGGGCCAAGGCCAGGTCACCCCCAGCGCCTGGCAGCCACTCCACCGCGGATACCTCCAACACCTGCGACTCCGTGGCCAGCATGGGATCCGTCACCGGCGCGCACGGCGAGGTATCCGTCACCGGCGCAAGCGTTACAGGGAGTGCCTGATTCACGCTCGGCGTGCTCGCACGGTTTTGTCCCGCCGCCGGTAAAACGTGGCCCGCGACAGGCCCAGGGCAGCGCACAGCGCCACAATGCCGACCAGCGGCGCCATCTGCACGGCCGCGTCCATCAGCGCTCCTCCGGGGGTGTCGGCAGTTCCACGCTCAGCAGCATCGAGACTTTTTTGGATTTCCACCCACAATTCGGCCCGCTCTGCGCGAACCTTGAGAATCGCATTCTCTCGACGCAGCGAAGCGGTTTCCTGTTGCTCCATGTATTCCCAATCCGCCATGCCCCCATCCTGCTCACCTCATCTCCTCTCAACAAGGACGGGGTTCGTGCAGCGGATACTTACTTAATCTCCCACTTGATATGGCTGTTCGACAGGGGCGGCGTGGGCAGGCCGCGGACGAGCCAGCGCCGCCGCAGGGTCATCGGCGCCACCCCCAACTCGCCAGCCAGGGTGGACAAGTTGGGGCGCGACAGGCGATGCCAGGCGTCCTGCCATTCCCGCGGGAGTTCCGCGAGGCGCCCCTCGATGTTCCGTAGCCACTGCTTGTACAGGAGCCAGGTGGCGGTGCGGTTCGTCTTTTGCCGGAGCCGGACGCTGCGCTGGCCGCATCGTTCGCGCTGGCACTTCATGCAGTCGCCGCGCCTTCGGGTCGGCTTCGCCGCGGTCCCCGCACGGGAGACGGCGGGTCCGGGCGCAGGCCCGGGCGCAGGCCCGGGCGTAGGATAGAAGTCGGCCTTCTGTAGCCAGGATTGGCAGTGGGCGCAGAAGCGTTTTCCGGCCACCTTGCGCACCTGGACCTCCATGACGGAGCAACCCGTCCGCGCCGCCTCCCGCGCCAGCTGCATCTGCCACTTGCGCGAACGCAGGACCTTCCGGTCTTCCACGGGCGCGGTGCTCCGGATGCGCTCCCCGAGTTCAATGGTCTCCGCCAGGGCCTGATCGAGAGGCCGATCGCTTTTTCGCAGGGTGTCGACAATGGATCGCTCAAGAAAGGATATTTTTCGTGCCATGATCCCCCTATCGGCCCGATGGGACGGTTTCCTTAAACCCGGCGGCGATCTTTTTTCGCGCCAGCTTGTCGCCGGCCTGAACTTCGCACGATTCTTGTAACTTGTAATCACCCATACTTTATCTCTGGGCGATTTGCGGATATACTCTTGCAGAAGATTTCTTGCTCACTACAAGCTGGACGGGGCTTAAGGCATCACTTACTTGCGGAGGAACAGACTGATGAAGCGGAGCCTGGCTTTGCTTATGAGATCCATCCTGCTGGTCGTCGCGGGCTGCGGGGGCAGTGACATCGGCGCCGACATGGACCTCGGGCCATCGGGGACTGATGGCGGACAGGTGGACGCGATTGTGACCGGGCCGGACGGCGGGACCCTGCCGAAGCTGTGCCAGGGGGCCGGGTGCATCGGCGCACCGTGCGTCAAGGACGCCGACTGCACCGAGGGCAAGATCGGGGCCACCCAGGTGTGCTGGGTGAGCACCCTGCTCAACAACGCCAAATACGTGCCCACGCCGGGTGGCTACTGCTCGCAGGAGTGTACCTCGGACGCCGACTGCGGCACCGGCTCGTGTTTCCGGCCGCCGGGCGAGCCCAAGTCCTACTGCATGGCGAAGTGCTTCACACCTACCACCTGCCGCCACCCGGGCTACGCCTGCACCAAGGAAGGGGCGGCCTCGATCTGCTTCCCCGATCGGAACCTGGACTGCCCGCCAAGCGCGGGGCAGTGCGACGCGCCGGTAGACAACACCGGCGTCACCACCCCGGGGGGCTGCATCCGCGCCGCCCTGGAGGACAAGGGCGTGTGCCATATCGCCTGCAAAGTGGGCCTGGCCACCTGCCCGCCCGACGCCCGCTTCGGCTCGGTCAACCCGCCCCCGCAGCACTGCGTGTTCGTCGACACCACCGTCGATGCCGCCGGCCGCCCCACAGCCAGCGGCGACAAGTGGAAGGGTCCGGTGTGCCTGGATACGTCCACCTCGCCCACCGCGGCGGCCACCGCGTGCACGTACTGGGACGAGTGCCAGGACGGCTACCAGTGCGATCGCTACGCCGCGAAGAGCGCGAACCGGGTGTGCCGCCGCCTGTGCGCCCAGGGCAACGGCATGCAGGACCGCATGCTCTACTCCGCCGCGGGCGGCACGCCCTTCGACAACACGTGCCCCGGCGCGGGAGAGATCTGCGGCAATGCGCTGCAGTCGGGCCTGGCGGATGGTATCGCCGGTCTGTGCGTGAAGCCGAATTGATGAGCGGCCCATTCGTATTGAGGAGGAGTTCGATGCGAGACGTCCTGTGGCCGAGAGCGGCTTCGCTCCTGATGGCGATCTTGAGCCTGGGGACCGGGTGCCCCGTCTCCGATACCCCGCCTGACAGCCTGCGCCGCGGGGACATGTCGGTGTCGGGCGACCAGGGGCCCGCAAAGGACCTTACCAGCGGTGACATGAACCGGCCGCCGGGATCGCTGGGCACCCCCTGCACCGCCGACACCGACTGCAAGATTGGCAGCGCGCCGAGTTGCTGGAAGCAGCAGATCCTCGACCAGCCAGGGAACCTGCCGACCCCCGGCGGCTACTGCACCACCACCTGCAACGCCGACTCCGACTGCGGTGGACAGGGGATCTGCACCACCGTCGCCGGCCAGCTCAAGTACTGCCTGGCGAGCTGCTCGAACTCCACCACCTGCCGCCACCCGGACTACGCCTGCTGGAGCCTGGGCAAGAACAACAACGGCTACTGCTGGCCGTCGACGCGCCTGACATGCAACCCGACGACCGGCACCGGGCAGTGCGACACCGTCACTCCGGCGAAGGCCTGCATCCGCCAGACCTTCGAGGACCAGGGCGAATGCTTTACCGAATGCCTCATCGGGCCGGGGAACTGCCAGGTCGGCAAGACCCACTGCGTCTACATCAACGCGACCCAGGACACTTCCGGCGTCTCCACCAGGGACAAGTACAAGGGCCCGGCGTGCTTCCCTCTCTACGCAGATGCCAAGCAGGAGAACGCCGCTTGCCAGTACTATGACGAGTGCATGGACGGCCTGCAGTGCAACCTGAGCTCCGGTGGCGATGGGAAGTGCCACGTGCTGTGCATCGTGGGCCTGGTCGCGGCCTGCGCCAGCCCGCTCATCTGCAAGGACGTCTTTGGCGCCGGGTCGCGCGGCGCGGGCCTTTGCTTGCCCAACTGACCCCCCTCAGCTCGCGGGTCATTCCTGGGCAGCGCGTGGTGAGACGGCGCGCTGATGTTCGAGCACGCGGAGCACGTTTCCCCCGAGCAGCTTGTGAATCACGCTGACCGAGAGGCCGGCGCGCAGGAGGGCCTCCGTCAGGTTGGGCAGCTCCGACGGATCGGCAAGGCCCCGGGTGGGATTCACGAAACCGTCCCAGTCCGAGCCGAGCGCCGCCACGTCCTCGCCGCCCACCTGGATCAGATGGCGCAGGTGCGCCACTACCCCCAAAACTCCATCCTGCCCGAGGAAGCGCGGGGCGAAGATGACACCGATGGCCCCGCCGGTGTCGGCCACCGCGCGCACCTGCTCGTCGTCGATGTTGCGCCAGTGCCGCTGTATCCCGGCGATGCCGGTGTGGGTCACCAGGAGCGGTCCCGGCCGGCGGGCGACCACGTCGAAGAAGCCGTGGCGGTTGATGTGCGCCAGATCGACCAGCACCCCGTGCCGGGTGCAGGCGTCGACCACCTCGCAGCCGAGCGGGGTCAGGCCGCGCCCCGGGTCCATGCCGACGCCCATGGCGGGGTAGCCCAGGGCGTTCTTGCTGAAGTGCAGAAGGCCCAGGTAGCGCACCCCGCGCCCGACAAAGGCTTCCAGCCGCGCGAGGGTCGAAGCAGAGTCGCCGGGGCCCTCCAGCGCCTGCCCGCCCTCGATGCCGCGCAGTACCGCCACCTGCCCGCGCCCTCGGGCCGCCCGGATCTCCTCCGCGCTGGTGCACAGCGCCAGCCCCTCCCCCGCCGCCACCGCCGCCTCGACGGAATCAAGCTGTCGGTTCACGTCGGCGTGGCAGCCGCGCCGGGGCACCGGAAAGGTCCACAGCCCGAAGAACTGGGCGGCGACATTGCCCAGCCTCATCCGGGGCAGGTCCACGTGGCCGCCATAGCGCCGCAGCGGCCAGGGCGTGTCGTGGTGCCGATAGATGTCGTAGCCGCGGGACATGAGTTTCGGCGTGTCGGCGTGCAGGTCGACGATGATCGCCGCCTGATGGACCTGTCGGGCCTCGTCGCTGATTGTCGATGTCATTCTCATGGCGACCCAAGCAGTCTACTTCGCTCGCGCCCACTGCCGCTCGTTTTATTGTGGCGAAACGCACCACTGCGATATACTAGCGAGGGACGTACGCTCGTGTGCAGGCAGGCATGAACACCCGGGACAGCGCCTCCTTCTCGTGTGAGGGTTGTGGGCGTTGGATGTCACGGCCCACGACCACCGGCTACTGCGCAAAGTGCGCGGTCAGCTATCGGGCACAGACCCGGTCCTCGGCTTCCCCACCCAGCCTCGCGTGAAGCAAGGTGCGGCAGAGGTCTCCATGTCCGAAGCGAAAGAACGACCCCTCGCCCCGCGCCTGGGGGACATTTTGGGAGATAGCTACCGGCTCACCCGCGAGCTGGGCCGAGGCGCCATGGGCGCGGTCTATCTGGCGGAGGACATTGCCCTGGAGCGGCAGGTCGCCGTCAAGGTCCTTCTGCCCGAGCACGCGGCCCACTCCGGACAGGCGGCCTTGTTCCGCCGCGAGGCGCGCCTGCTGGCGGCGGTGCAGCACGAGAACGTCGTGCGGGTCCACGCCCTGGGCGAGCACCAGGGCGCCCCCTACCTGGTGATGGAGCACATTACCGGGCCGACGCTGGCCAGCTATCTGGTCCGCTCGATCCGCACCCACGACACGGTGCCGCTGGACATCGCGGTCAGCCTGGCGCTGCAGCTTTCCCGGGCGGTGCAGGTGGTGCATGCGGCGGGGATCATTCACCGCGACATCAAGCCGGCCAACGTCATGGTGGCCACCGGGCCGCGGGCGATCCTCATGGACTTCGGCCTGGCCAAGTCCACTGATTCCCGGGGTTCAGGCACGCACATCATCGGCACCCCCGACT
>JBBRLA010000516.1:0-6423 GCA_038231615.1 Polyangia bacterium
ACAGGTCATCGGAGGTCTCGGTGGCGGGACAACCGGTGGGCAGGTTCTTCAAGGCCCTGCCGGTGGTGCCCATGTCGACGCCGACCGGGGTGCCGCCACAACCCGGGACCGCAAGGGTGAAGGGGAGCAGGAGAACCGGGAGGGTGGTGATGCAGGTTCGCAGTTTCATGGGCCGCATCGTCGCACAAATCAGCGGGTGCGTCCATCGATAGATCTGCCTGCAACGAGCTTCAACGTTCGGTCGCGTGTTCATCCAGGTAGGCCTGGCGGCTCTCCCTGGTGATCTCCACTTCGATGTCCTGGCTTCCGAGTTTGCTCTGGCAGCTCAGTCGGGAATTCGATCGCACGTCGAAGGCCTTGTCAAGGATGTCCTCCTCTTTCTCCTTCTGCTCACTCAGAGACGAGAACCCCTGCTTTACGTAGACGTGGCACGTCGAGCAGGCGCATACCCCACCGCAGGCATAGCCCACCTGGGCGTGGGCCCGCTTGGCGACATCCAGGATCGAGGTCCCAGATGGCACCTCAATGCTCTTCGGCTTCCCGTCGGCGCCATGGTCATTGAGGAAGGTCACCCTGGGCATGATCGATCTACCTATTCTACTCTCTGCGCTCGGTATGCGCGCTCTGGCACCCGGCGTGCTGCCCGGCGGTCTCGTCGTAGTGCACCGCCTGCTCCACCTGACGCAGGGACTTGCCGGCGACCGCGCGGCCCAGCCCCGCGTCCATCCGCCGCTGGGCGAAGTCGCGGCTGGCGTGGTCCAGCGCCTCGATGCGTTCGGCGATCAACCGGTGGTTGTCCCCCGCCGCCGCCTGGCTCACCGCCGCCGCCGCCAGATCCACCTGCGCCCGCTCCGCGGCGTAGAGCAGCCGGCCGTCCACCGCCAGCGCCGAACGCAGCGCCAGGAGGATGCGCTCGGCTTCGACCCGCTGCTCCAGAAGCAGGCGCAGCTTGATGTCGTCTTCGGCGTGGTCATAGCTGTCAAGCAACATCTGCTCGATCTGTTCGTCCGTCAGCCCGTAAGAGGGCTTGACCTCGATGCGCGTCTCCTTGCCCGAGGTAAGCTCCCGGGCGCTCACGTGCAGAAGGCCGTTCTCATCGATGAGGAAGGCCACCTCCAGCCGCGCCATCCCGGCCCCCATTGGGGGGATGCCCTTGAGCTGAAAGCGCGCCAGGGAGCGGCACTGTGCGGCGGTCTCCCGCTCGCCCTGGACCACGTGTAGGTCAAAGCCCGTCTGCCCGTCGGCGTAGGTGGTGAAGACCTGCTTGGCCCCGGCGGGGATGCGGCTGTTGCGCGGCAGCACCTTCTCGACCACCCCACCCATCAACTCTAGCCCCAGCGAAAGGGGCGTCACGTCGATGAGGATCATGTCGGTGCGCTCGCTGGCGATGATCTCCGCCTGCACCGCGGCGCCCAGCGCCACCACCTGGTCCGGGTCCAGGTCGAAGAGCGGCTCCTGCTTGAAGATCTGCGCCACCTGGCGACGCACCGCTGGCACCCGCGTCGCCCCGCCGACCAGCACCACCCCGTCCAGGTCCTCGCCGCGCAGCTCGGCGTCTTTCAGCGCCCGCCTGCATGGCCCGGCAGTGCGGGCGAGGATCGGGGCGATGGCCGCCTCGAACTCCTCCCGGGTAAGGATAACGTCGGCCTCTTTGATCACCGCGGCGCTTCGCGCTTCGCGATCATCTTCCAGGCTCAGCGCCACCTGCTCCGACTCGGTCAGAAGGTGCTTCATCGCCCGCGCCTGTTCCAGCAGGCGCTGCCCCAGGCCCGCATCCTGTCTGGCCCGCTGCAAAAGGTCCCCGCCGTGCTTCTTCAGCATCAAGTCGGCCAGCGCCCGATCCATGTCGTCGCCGCCGAGCGCGGTGTCCCCGGCAGTGGAGAGCACGGTGAAGATGCCGTCCCGCAGGTCGAGGATCGACACGTCGAAAGTGCCGCCGCCCAGGTCGTAGACCGCGAACTTCCCGATCTTTTTTCTGTCCAGCCCGTACGCCAGCGCCGCCGCTGTGGGCTCGTTGAGCAGGCGCAGGACGTTGAGCCCGGCCAGGCGCCCCGCGTCCCGGGTGGCCTGACGCTGGGCATCGTCGAAGTACGCCGGCACGGTGATCACCGCGCCCTCCAGTTCGCCGCCCAGCGCCTCCTCCGCCCGCTGCCGCAGCGCCCGCAGGACCTCCGCGCTGACCTCCACCGGGGTCACTTGCCGCCCCCCCTCGCCGCCCTCCCCCGCCACGAGAAAGCGTACCACCGTCCAGTCCTTGTCCGCGCCGGCTTCGGCGATGCGATAGGAGAGCAGGCGCCCCGCCTGTGCCGCCCTGGCGTCCTCGGGGCCGCGGCCCATGAATCGCTTCACCGAGAGAAGGGTGTCATGGGGGGCGGTGGCGGCCCGACGCAGCGCCTCACGACCTACCACTGGAGGCCCGGCCTTGCGGTAGTGCACCGCCGAGGGCAGGAGTGCCTGCTGGTCCTCGTCGAGGATAGCCTCCGGCGTCCCGTCCTTCACGTAGGCCACCAGGGAGTTGGTGGTACCCAGGTCGATACCCACGACGCGCCCCCTGCAGGCCTCCTTGACGTGCGATTCACCCGGCTCGGCGATCTGGAACAGGCTCATGGTGCGGCTCCTCGATTGTGCATCGGTTTGCATCGGCGGCCTCGGCGCGGGCCTCCTCGTAGGCCTCGATCTCGTCGCGGAAACGCTGGTAGTAGCGCTGCGCCACCAAGTCCTTCGAGATCTCTTGCAGCGCCTCCCGGTCCCCGGTTGACTCCAGCCTCTCGAAGGCGCCGGTAATGGACCCGCGCAGGACGGCCATTCGCTTTTGCACGTCGTCGTCCAGTGCCCGCACCTTTCCCCCATCCCCCGCCGCCGTCTTTGCCTGGTGAAGGGCCGCGGAAAGTTCCTCGCGCAACTCCATGATCTCGCCCAGGAACGCCGGGTCGGCCACCACCCGCCGGTCGGGGACCTCCGCCCCGACATCGATGCCACGCAGCTTCAGCAGGTACTCGGCCCGCTTGCTCTCGCTTTTCAACGTGCGATAGGCCTCGTTCAGGTCGGTGGCCCGCTGGAGCATCTCCGCGCGCTCCGCCGCGGGGGCCCTGCCATGTCGGTCGGGGTGCCACTTCTGCGAGAGTTCGCGATACCGCGCCTCCAGCACCTCGCGATCCAGGACGAAGCGGGCGGGCAGGTCAAGGAGGTCGAAATAATCAGAACTGAACGCTCTCGCCACAGCCGCAGCTTCCCTTGGTGTTGGGGTTGCTGAACTTGAACCCGTGGCCCATCATGCTGGTCACAAAGTCCAGCTCGGTCCCGTTCAGGTAGATGTAGCTCTTCGGGTCGACGACAATCTGCACGCCGTCGAACTCGAAGACCTTGTCCCGCGGCGTTGGTTGCCCCTCGGCCCACTCGAAGATGTACGAGAAGCCGGTGCAGCCGCCGCCGCGCATGCCAATGCGCAGGGCCCGGGTTTCTTTTCCCTCGGCGGCACGCTTCTTCGCCAGGCGCTTGACCTCGGCGATGGCAGTGGGTGTCGCGTTGATTGGCATGGTCCTTGGCCTACGAGGCCCGTCCGTGCTTTTTGCGATAGTCGGCGATGGCCGCCTTGATGGCGTCCTCGGCCAGCACCGAGCAGTGGATCTTCACCGGGGGTAGGTTTAGCTCCTCGGCAATGGTCGAGTTCTTGATCTGCTCGGCGTCGTCGATGCTCATCCCCTTGACCCACTCGGTCACCAGGGACGAGGAGGCGATGGCCGAGCCGCAACCGAAGGTCTTGAACTTGGCGTCCTCGATGATGCCGTTCTCGCCGACCTTGAGCTGGAGCTTCATCACGTCGCCGCAGGCCGGAGCGCCGACCAGGCCGGTGCCCACGGTGGGGTCGTTCTTGTCCAAACTCCCCACGTTGCGAGGGTTTTCGTAGTGGTCCAGGACCTTTTCGCTGTATGCCATGATGTCTATACCTCTAATCCCGCACAGTTAGTGGGCAGCCGCCCACTCGATTGATTTCAGGTCGATGCCCTCTTGCGCCATCTCCCACAAAGGGGACAGCTCGCGAAGCCGGTTCACCTTGCCGATGACCAGATCGGCGACGTAGTCCACCTCCTCGTCCGTATTGAAGCGGCCGAGGCCGAAGCGGATCGAGGTGTGGGCCAGTTCCTCGCCGATGCCCAGGGCGCGCAGCACATAGGACGGCTCCAGGGACGCCGAGGTGCACGCCGAACCGGAGGACACGGCCACGTCCTTCAGGGCCATCATCAGGCCCTCGCCCTCGACGAAGGCGAAGCTCAGGTTCAGGTTGCCCGGCAGGCGGTGCTCTACCGACCCGTTCAGATAGATATGGGGCAGCGACGCAGCGATCCGCCGGTGCAGACGCTCGCGCATGCCCATGACGCGGACCGATTCGGTGGCCATCTCCACCCGGCAGATCTCCGCGGCGCGGCCGAGGCCGACGATGCCCGGGACGTTGAGCGTGCCAGAACGCATCCCCCGCTCGTGGCCGCCGCCGTCCATCTGTTGAACGATGCGCACCCGGGGCTTGCGCCGGACATAGAGCGCGCCGACGCCCTTGGGTCCGTACATCTTATGGGCGGTGATCGACACCAGGTCGACGCGGGCCTGATCGACATGGAACGGGATCTTGCCGACCCCCTGGACCGCGTCGCTGTGGAAGATCGCCCCCCGCTCCTTGACGATGGTGCCCAGGGTCGGAAGATCGTTGATGGTGCCAATCTCGTTGTTGGCCAGCATGATCGACACCAGGATGGTCTTGTCGGTCATGGCGGCGCGCAGGCGATCCGGGTTGACCCGGCCGTCGGCCTCAACGGCGAGGTATGTGACCTCGAACCCCTGCTTCTCCAGGCGCTTGCACGTGTCCAGGACCGCCTTGTGCTCGGTCTGGGTGGTAATGATGTGGTTGCCGCGCTCCTTGTAGAACTCGGCGGCGCCCTTGATGGCCAGGTTGTCGGATTCGGTGGCGCCCGAGGTGAAGACGATCTCCTTGCCGCTGGCGCCGATGAGGCCGGCGAGCTGCTCGCGGGCGTCGTCGACGGCCTTCTCGGCGATCCAGCCAAAAGAATGGTTGCGGCTGGCGGCGTTGCCGAAGGAGCCGGTGAAGTAAGGCAGCATTGCCTCGAGCACGCGGGGGTCGACCGGCGTGGTCGAGTGGTTGTCCATGAAGATGGGTAGTTTGACTGCCATGTGATCCTCGGGTCTCGTTCTCGTTAGCTCGGGTCTCAGGTCTGGCGGGCGCCGGCCACCATCAGGGGCTGGTTCCCATCGTGACCATGGAGGCGGCAGTCGCCGCACTCGCTGGTCAGGTGTTCGGGCTCGCAGGTCTTGCACCCATCCAGGTAGATCAAGCCCTCTTGGAGATCAACTTCGAGGCGGCCGAGTCTCTCGCGCTGCTCGCGGACATCGGTGAGCTTCTGCTCGAAGATGCCGCGCAGGCGGTCCATCGCCTCGGGGGCGACCTGATGAGTCTCCAGGTTGCCAAGGAAGCTTTTGATCTCGGTCAGCGAGAAGTCGGCGTCCTGGAGCCGGCAGATCCACTGGACCCGCTCGACGGCGCTCTTGCGATACAGGCGGAAGCCGCCCTTGGACCGATGGACCGGTTTAAGCAGGCCCAGTTCCTCGTATAGATGCAGCGCGCGGACGGTCTTGCCGCAAGCAGTCGCCAGTTCTCCCACGCGAAGCAGCTTCTCTTCGCCTGGCTTTCTGGTGATTTCATGGATCAAGTCGTTCAAGCTTTTCAACTCTAACCCTCACGTACGGGTCAAGATAAACGTAGTATGTATCTGTGGGTTGGAGCTGTCAACAAGAAATCCTCCCCATACGTAAGGGTTTGATTGTTGGTCCGGCTCGGGTAGGCATCTGGTCCTGGGCGAGAAGACGATACCCAGATGCACCGCGTGCAACACCTTCGCGATCCGGGCCGGCAGGAGGCACTGCCAGCGGGTCATGGCTTGCGCGGCACCCCGCCTGGGATCAACCCACTCGGCACCGCGTCGGGGAGCTGCGGTGTGGAGGACAGGTCCGTAAGCCCCTCGCGCAGGAAGGTGAGGAGCGTCGCCTTCTCATCGCGGGTCAGGCCGATGGGGCCCTGGAGCATGACCGGGTCCAGGTTGGGCACGTCATAGCCCTGGCCCGGCCCCGCGCCCTTGTCGTAGAAGTCGACGACCTGCTCCAGGGTGGCGAAGACCCCATTGTGCATGTAAGGTGCGGGAGGGGCAATGTTACGCAGGGTCGGGGCTTTGAAGGCGTGCTGGTTGCTGGGCTCGGGATCGACGCCCATCACCACGCCGCGACCCAGGTCGGTGGTCAGGTGCCGGGGCCCGTCACCCTGATCGGGGACGCCGGTGACCCGGAACTGGGTTTGGGCAAAGTCCGGCCCCTCAGTACCGGCGAAGAGTGGCACGTAGTGGCAGCGGCTGCACCGGG
>JBBRLA010000517.1:0-6411 GCA_038231615.1 Polyangia bacterium
CGACGGACAGCGCGGCCGACGCCTGGCTCGCTCCGATGCCTGGGAGATCCCGTGATCCGCACGAAGCCGATGCGCTCATCACCATGAAGGCGGTCAGACAGAACACACTGCGCGTACACATGGCGTTCTCCTTGTCGTGGCGGCACGAGACCGCCGTGAAGAACGAACCATACCTGCGACCTCGCAGGATACACAGGGCGCAAGCGGGCGTATCGGGGCGAAACACCAAATCAAGCCATGGCGGGGAAAAAGCGCGGCGCTTTCACGGCGCCGTCTGCAAGCGCAAAAGGACCTTGCCGTGGGCTCCGGGCACGAGCTGGCCCGTGACCTGGCCCCGCTCCACCCGTTGGTCTCCGAACAGGGCGACGGCGCTTAGCGAGAACGCTCCGGCGGCGTCCATCGGCAGCGGCACGGCCAGAACCACCGGCGGGGAAAAGGTCTCCGCCGCCGACGGCGGCCAGGTGTAGCGCAGGGTGGTCGCACCGCTCAGGTCGAGCTGCAGGGTGTCGAAGTCCCGCGTGCCCTGCACGTCCACTGCCAGGCAGTTGGCGGTGCTTTCCTCGCACGGGTCGGGCACGCTGCATCCGCTCAAAAAGACACACACAAGGAGCAGACGCCCCCTTATCGCGCCACGTCGTCGTCGCAAACATCGTTGAACTGGCACTGGTATGCAACGTATGAACATCCGGTCTCCGCGGTCTAAAAGACCGTGAACTCGACGTTGGAAAGGGCCGTGTTGATCCCGTTGCCGGCGCCGCCGAGCTGGTAAATGAAGGCGCTTTCCTGGGTCGTCCCTTGCAGCGCCCGTCCCGTCGTCAGCGTACCGCTTGCAAGGGAGCTGTAGACGTCGAAGTCCGCCTTGCCAGTCAGAATCTTGGCCGAAAGCGATTTCACGTTTCCCGTGGTACCGGAGAAGCCCCCCAGCAGGTACAGCCGGTTGTTGACCAGCGCGGACCCGTAGCATGGATAAGAGGGCGCCCCATAACCGATCGTGGTAAAGGTGGAAGGCTGCCCGCCTGCGGGGATGGAGGCCACGAAGATCTTGTCGTACTGGTTCCTCAAGCCGGCACCGGTGCTGCCGACTGGGATGAAGAGGTAGGTCGCCCCCGCGGGCAGGGAACTGTTGCCGGCCGAGGTGGTGACGAAGGCCTGCGTGGCAAAGCGGTTGGTCGGCAACGAATTCTTGCTGTTGGTCCAGACGCCGAAGGACTGGCTGCCATCGAGGGCCACGGTGATCGGCAGAAACTCCACCGACGTAAGGGCCCCCAAGCCGTTGGGATCGGCGGCTCCGCCCATCACGTACAGATAAGACAGGCTGCTGTTCGACGGGTCCTGTGCCATCACCACCGCGGAGCCCATGCGCGCCGTATTCATCGAGGGCAGCGAGCGCCAGACGCCGAGCGACCCTTCCGGCAGCGGCCCGGCCCCAGCCGGGGCCACGGAGCCATCGTCAAGGTACTGCATCGGCGAGGCGCCTGCGGGCACGGTGGCCAAAAGTACCTCCGTGCCCTCCGCGGCGTCGGCGGCCGGGGTGCGGTAAATTCGGTAGCTCACCGCCGTCGGCATGGTGCTGAACGTGAGGAGCGCCTTCAACTTTCCGTTGACCTTCTGCACGCGGACGGCGAAGGGCGAGCCAGCCAGGGTCTCGCCTCCCGGATTGCCGGGCTCGGTGACCGCGTTGCTGCTGAGCACCGCCGAGATCCGGTAGAGGTAGGTGCCCAGGTTCAGGCCGGAGGCCGGGTCATACTGATAGTCCACGTCAAGCCCCTGTGGCACGCCCGTCGTGTTGAGCATCTGGGTACGGTATGCAGTGGAGGTCGCGCCGGTGCCGGTGTAGCCGCTCACCAGGTAAATGAAGCGCCCGAGGTTCACCGCGGACCCCCAGCTTCGGGCGGCGGGCAGCTTGGGGGAAAGAAGGCTGAAGTTGTCCAGCTTGCCATTGATACCGCTCTTGGCGGCCTCCACCGTGTCCAGGGGCGCGTTGTCCGCCCCGGTGTCGCCGCCAAAAGCGTACACGTAGCGGGTGTCCGGCGTGGGCCTTGCCGCCACCACCGCAGGAGATCTGCGGGCCGAGGTCAGAGAGGGGCCTGCCTGAAAGCCGACCAGGTCCAGCGAGGCGTTGGTCACCCCGAGGGCCGAGTAGTCGAAAAACGTGCCATCGCTGTTGATGACCCGGGCGATGCACACTGTGCCCGCCGGGGCCACGTCCACCGAGAGGCTGGTGGGGCTGGTGCTTTTCACCGTGGCGGTGGCGCCGGCAGCGGCGTTGCCGTCCTTGTCCTGGCAGGTCAGGGTGACCGTGGGGGCCCGGAAGGCGCTGCCGGCAAAGGTCACGGTGGTGGTCACGCCGTTGACCACGGATCCGGGGTTGACGGCGGTGACCACCGGCGTCGGGGAGCCCGCGGCGGTCTGGGTGTAGCCGGCGGCCAGGATGCCATAGGTCCCGTCCGGGTTGACCGCCACCACATCATAGGTCCCGGCGGCGGCCCCGGCGGCGACTCGCGCCAAAAGCCGGGTCGCGCTTTTCCAGACGACGCCGGAAAGCACCACCGCCTGTCCGCCGCCCACCGGGCTCAGATAGATCCACGGCGTGGCGGCGAAGCCCGCGCCGGTGAGGGTAACGGTGGTGTCGGCGGCGGCGCTGCTGGTGGCCGGCGCGATGGTCAGCACCTTGTTGTCCGCGGTGTCGCGGACTTTCAAGGCGTTGGGCAGGAGTGCGGGGCAGGGGTTCTGGTCGACGTACATCATGTCGTAGTCGCCCGCGGCGAGGCCGCTTGTGGTCAAGGCCACCCGGCCCGGGTGGACCGGGTCGATCGACGACGGCAGCGTGATGTTGTAGTTGTTCTTGTTGGCCACCGAGAGCTTGACGCTCTGGACCGGGAAGATGGTGCTGATGACGTAGGCGTACACCGTGGTGGTGACGCTTGCCGGGAGCACCTGGGGGTCGGTGGTGATGATGCTGGGGCCGGGCACCACGGTGATCTTGGCCGGCAGGCTCGACTGGCAGCCGTCGACGTTCTGGATGCTGACGTCGAAGGGGCCGCCGCCTTTCATCCCGCCGGCGAAGTCGAAGACCCCGCTTTGACCGCCCGCCGGCACCGTGCTGCGCGATGACGAGAAGCCGTTGACGATGGCCGCCGCGCCATCGCGGAAGTTCTGGCCGGCCAGGGTGAGCGAGCCGCCACCGACGCAAATTCGCTGCGGCTGCGCGCTGGCCAGGATCGGTGGGGGGACTGACCCGAGCTGGAGCATCATCTCGGTGTGACAGGCGGCCGGCGCCGGGTTGTTGATCGACAGGGGATAGGTGCCCACGGCCAGGGAAGATTTTGGCACGGTGATGAGCAGGGTATTGCAGGTCTGCGTGCCCGCTGCATCGGGGAGTGTGGCGCAGTCCGTGGCCGTGCTGGCGAAGGGCATGCCGTTGATTGTCGCCGCCGGCCCGTGGGCGCCCTGGTTGTCCGTGCTGACGAGGAACCCGGTGCCGCTGACGCGCACCGTGGAGTCGGCCTGGGCGGTGCACACCGCGCCCAGGGTGATCTGGCCGACCTGCGGCGCCGGGGCCACGGCGGCACGGACATCCTCGGCGGAGATGCAGGCCGTCGCCTGCGGGTTCTTGACCGCTACCTGATAACTGCCGGCGGGCAGCGCCCCGCGGGGGACGTTTACGGTGAGGGTCTGGCACAGCGAGAGGTCTACGCCCTTGGGCCCCGCCGACGCCGTGCAGCCGGCGATGCTGGCCGCCGGGAACTCGATGGGCGGGGCCCCGGTTGCCACGGACACAAAGCGGACTCTGGGCATTGTGCCATCGAGCTTTACAAAGCCCTCCCCCGAAAGGGTGAGGAGGTTGTCCTGCTGCTGGGCGCACACCGGGTTGGCGCTGACCGTCTTCAGCACCGGCGGTGCCACCACAAAAAGGCGAACATCCTCGACGCTGGTGCAGCCGGTGTCCCGGGGGTTGCGCACGGCCACCTGGTAGGACCCCGGCTGCAGCGCCCCCAGGGGGACCTTCACCGTGAGGCGCGTGCAGGTGGCAAGGGCCACGCCCGCAGGGGCCGCCGGGGTTGTGCATAGGTCCGCCGAAGTGGCCAAAAGCTCGACCGCGCCGCCCTGGCCGCCAGCCGGGGTGAAGATGACGCGAGGGACCTCCCCATCGAGCGTGGCGAAGTCGCTGCCCTCCACCACCACCGTTATGGCGCCCTGTGCATCGCAGAGGACGTTTTCCGTGGCGCTCTTCACCGATGGCGGGGCGGTGATGTAGACTGCGGCGCCTAGACTGCCGCGGACCCCCTGGGCACTTTGAATCGAGACGTCGTAGAGGCCGGGGGACAGGTCATGGCCGCCATCCATTCCGGGGAACACGTCGAACGCGACCTGCCCGGCATCGCCCAGGCGTACATGAGCGCCCGGGACCCCGATCCGCGCGCCCGATCCGCCGCTGCCGTCCTGGTGCGTACGCAGGCGCAGCACCACCAGCTCATGATCCGGATCCTCGGCCACACTGCGCGGAGGCGGCAGCGCCGGCCCGGTGGACGAGACCGTCACCCGGGTGGTGAGTTGCCCGCCGCACACCGCCAGGGGCGCGACAGCCGACACTGCGGGCGCATCTGTGCCGCTGGAACAGCCGCCCATCGTGACCCATACCAGGGCTGACAGGAGAACAGACGATTGCTGGCGAGTCCTCATCAAGCAGGGCACGTTGCAAGCTTCATACCCGATGAGCGTGGCCCGGCCCGGCATTGGTCCTCGCCGGGCGAACGACTGACTCTGCGCGAAGTTGGCGCTACGGGCAGGGCGCAAGGCATGGCGTTCGCCTCCAATGTAGGGCGATCGCGGGTGCCCAAAAAGGGCGGTGCGGGGACAATTTTTGTCACTTCTTCTGCGCCACCCACGAGAGCGCTGCGAAGGCAAGCGTACCGTTCTTTGGCTTGGCCACGGGGTTTGCCTCGTTTTGTTTGACACAGATGAAAGCTTGCGCCCTTGACGCAAATCTAGTGATATATTGATCTGCTCTGGTTCGTTACCTCTGACAACGGGGTGCATGATGGGTCGCCTGCTTCCGGTTCTCCTTGCGACGTCCCGGGTCTGGTTGCGCCGCCCGTTCCGCGGGGCGGCAGGCGTGCCCCTCCTCGCGCTGTGCATCGTGGCCCACCTGTGCCCGGCCCGCGCCGACTCCAACATTTCCCTCAACGCCCAGACCTTCCGCCCGGCCCTGGGTCCCGAGAACCTGGTCACCGTGGAAGGCACCCGCACCCCCGCGGCGCTGCGACCCATCGCCGGCGTGGTCTTCGAATACGCCGCTGCCCCCCTGCGTTTGACCGAGAGCAGCGGCCGGGTGGACGTCGTCGACAACCTGGCCGTCATTCACGTGATGGCCGGGCTGGGGGTGACCCGCTGGCTTTCCTTGTACGCCGCGCTGCCGCTGGTGGTGTACCAGACCTATGCGCCAGACGTGCCCGCCTTCATCGGCACCTCTGACAGCGCCACTGGCTTCGGCCTGGGCGATGTGCGCCTGGTCGCCAAGCTGCGCCTCATCAACAACCAGGGCGGGGGCTTCGGCCTAGCGTTCGTGCCGCAGGTCAGTTTTCCCACCGGCCACGGCACCGACCTGCGCGGCGACGACGCCTTCAACCTGGAGCCGCGCATCGCCGTGGATTACAGGCTGCGGGGCGGCACCTTTATCGCCCTGAACGCCAGCTTCGACTACCGCACCAGCGCCCAGGAAGTTGGCAGCGTCCGCGTGGATTCTCAGGTCCGCTATGGCCTGGGCGCCTACGTTCCCATGCCCCGGGGCTTCGGCGTGGGCGGCGAGGTCGCCGGCGCCACCAGCCTGGTCAAGGCCGACGCGAGTGTGCCCGGCGTCGGAGCCACCGATGCGATCTATTCTCCTCTCGAAGGCTCGCTCTTTTTCCGCTGGACCCACCGCACTGGCATCAATGTCGGTCTGGGTGGCGGCGGTGCCCTCATCAATGCCCCGGGCACGCCCCTGTACCGCGCCTTTGTCAGCTTCGGCTACCTTCCGCTTGGCGGGGCAAAAGCCAGGGCGCGGCCCGCTGCTCCCGTTGCATCCGCTTTTCTCATCGCACCTGCACGGCCAGTCGAACTCGACGCGGACCGGGGTGGCATCGTGGACCGCCTCGACAAGGACGATGTCGCCGACCCCGAACCCGACAAGGACCAGGACGGCGTGATCGATCGGGAGGACAAGTGCGTGAACGAGCCGGGCCCGCGGGAAAACTACGGGTGCCCGGACCTGGACGGCGACAAGGATGGCGTCGTGGATCGCCTCGACAAGTGCCCGGCGCAGGCCGGTCCGGCTGACAATGGCGGCTGCCCGCTGGTCTCCATTGTCGATGATCAGATCCAGCTGTCCCGGCCGATCCGGTTCGCCCAGGGCAGCGAGGAGCCCGACGC